>NZ_BAAFPR010000004.1:0-189077 GCF_042847315.1 Lacticaseibacillus jixiensis | reverse complement strand
GACGAAGCCCATCAGTTGGCGACCTGAACTGAATAACTGAATAGGTCGTGCGTCGAGCCGAAAACTAGGTCGGTCTGTTCGTGGTGCATCGATCACCAACTTCTCCGCTCAGTCAGTATTCGCAACGATCCAAACGTTGCTTTCAGACCGGCCAGATGCGATTTCATGTCCCCAATACCGAGGTGAATAATCCAGGTTAAATGCAATATTACGATTTCTTAGTTCTCGGACTTCAAACTTTCCAAATTCATCTTCAAATGGAAATTTCTTTTCGCTGTCAACGATTGGATTAAATTCAGTTTCTTCAGACTTACGATAAACATAGATAAACTCATGCATATTAGCTATTCCACCGTAGTCTCGTCCACGGGGGTTATTAACAACTGTGATTAGTTCAACAAAATTATCACTTCCGAATACTTCGTCCATTAATACGCCGAGATACTTAACCTCATGATCATCTAGCTGAACAAAGATTGATCCGTCATTTGCAAGTAGTTGGTAGGCTATATCTAGTCTGTTCTTTATAAAGGTAAGCCACGCAGAATGATTAAACTTATCATTATATTCAAAACTGTCTTTACCAGTATTGTATGGAACATCAAGATAAATAAGCTTTACTTTTTCGCGGTAAGAATCGCTAATCGAGTGTAACGCTAGAAGGTTATTACCCTTAATTACTAAATTATCACTATCGATAGAAAGCTTTACGTTGGTATCTTTGGCTGCATCAGCCGCTCCATACCTTTTTACATTGCGCAATATTTTTTTATCAAGCAGGCTATCCACTTCGTCTTTTTCAATAACTTCATTTAAGAACGCATCATCATAGCCTGATTCAGCATCTTCCTGAGTCATACTAGCCGTAAGCACGCCATCCTTGAAAGGAAAGTCCAGCACAACGTCTTGACTATCATCAATATACCGACCATGCGCAGTTAACCCAACACGGTTTTCGTATTTAGTGTAGCTAGTATCCCAGTAATCATCGTACAGCACCGCTTCTTCTAACTGATCAATCTGAAACAACTGTTGACCTGCTACATGTTTGACGTAGTTGTCCTTTATGAAATCAATTTGAAACAGCTTGGTCAGCAATGCTTCGTCATATGCCCGTAGATCATCAGACACCTTGGCGCGATTCAACTCATCCCCAATGAAGTACTTATCTCCAAATGAGGTAAGTGCTTTTTTCAATTCGTCAAAAATCCTTGGCTCTATAATTGCCATACAACACCCACTCCTTACATTTACTTGTGCATATCACACTTCGATGATGAATTTTCCGCAGAATTATTTCAACAGTTTCAAGAAATTCTTCGCATTACTAGATAGCCACTGTGTCTCTCACCCTGTCATTTTAACCCTGCCGCGTCTCAAACACTTCAGTATTTTTAAAAATCCCCGCCAACTCAGCCCTCATTCGGCCCAAACTTGGCGGGGATTTTGGCGGGGAACGTAACAATTTCCCCGCCAATCGTATCCTTTGTATCTTCCGAAAATGCCGTTAAATCAACATTCCGGGCTCAATTTACATGTACCTTTTATTCCCACTCAACCGTTGCTGGCGGCTTGGAGGTAATATCATACACAACGCGGTTGATGTGCCCCACTTCGTTAACGATGCGCGCAGAGATCTTCTGCAAGACCTCCCAATCGATGCGGGCAAAGTCGGCAGTCATGCCGTCAATGGAAGTAATCGCGCGAATGGCAATGGTGTAGTCATAAGTGCGACCATCCCCCATGACGCCAACGGAGCGGAATCCAGGCAAGACGGTGAAGTATTGCCAGATGGATTCGTCCAAGCCGGCCTTCTTGATTTCATCACGCAAGACGGCGTCGGATTCGCGCACGATTTCCAGCTTCTCAGGTGTCACTTCACCCAACACGCGGATACCAAGGCCTGGGCCTGGGAACGGTTGGCGCCACACGAGTTCATGCGGGATGCCGAGGCGTTCACCGAGTTCGCGGGCTTCGTCTTTGAACAGCTTGTTCAGCGGTTCGATTAGCTTGAACTTCAAGTCGTCTGGCAAGCCGCCGACGTTATGATGCGACTTGATGGTTTGCGCCGTATCAGTACCGGATTCAACCACGTCGGTGTACAGCGTGCCTTGGGCCAGGTATTCGATGCCGTGCAGTTTGCGGGCTTCGGCGTTGAAGACTTCGATGAAGTCGCGGCCGATGATCTTGCGCTTCTGTTCTGGGTCGGTGACACCTTTGAGGTCGCCTAAGAAGCGTTCATGCGCGTCGACTTTGATGATTTTGACCCCAAGGCCTTTGCCTAAGGATTCCATCACCTGGTCGGCTTCATTCTTGCGCAACAAGCCGTGATCGACGAAAATCGCCGTGAGCTGTGAGCCGATTGCTTTGTTCAACAAGGCGGCGACCACAGAAGAATCCACGCCGCCAGACAAGCCTAACAGCACTTGCTTGTCGCCGACTTCTGCGCGAATTTCTTTGATCTGCTGATCGATGAAATCGCCCATGTTCCAGTTGGCCTTAGCGCCGCACACGTCAAAGGCGAAGTGATGCAAGATCTCATGGCCATATTTGGTGTGTTGCACTTCGGCGTGGAACTGGATGCCGTAGAACTTGCGCTCGTCGTCAGCCATTGCCGAAATCGGGCAGTTGTCACTGGTGGCAGTCACATGAAAGCCCGCAGGTTCTTCGCGGACCAAGTCGCCGTGGCTCATCCAGACGGTTTGTTTTTCTGGCAAGCCGGCAAACAAGACGGCGTTGTCATCGGTGACGGTGATGTCGACTTTGCCGTATTCGCGGTTGTCGGCAGGTTCAACTTTGCCGCCGAGGCGCTGCGCCATCAGCTGCATGCCATAGCAGACCCCCAAGATCGGGATCCCGAGCTTGAAGATGTCATCATCGACACCCAGTGCTCCTTCGTCATACACGGAATTTGGGCCGCCGGAGAAAATGATCCCCTTAGGCGCGATTTCTTTCACTTCTGCAGCCGTGATCGTGTGCGGCTTGAGTTCGGAATAAACGCCGAACTCGCGGATCCGCCGGGTGATCAATTGGTTGTATTGACTACCATAATCAAGCACGATGATCTTGTCGTAATCTTGGTTTGCCAAGCTTTGCCACGCTCCCTTTTTCATATTGAACTAATTTTACTGATAATTAGGCCCGCGGTCAATCAAGGATGAGAATTTTCCCATCAAGTTGGCTACCAAACTTTGCTGGCGTCGACATAACCCAGCCATGTGCCGCCTTTGGCCTTCGTCCACAGTGAATACACTACGCGATTGACGCCTACGACATTGCGCGTGGTCACATACACCGATTTATTGACGTAGCTGCTGGTGGTGCCGCGGGTGGTGTGCAGCCACAAGTCGCCATAGCGCGTAACGGTGGCGTGGACTTTGAGCGTTTTGTTCACCGCAGTGGTGGTTTCATTGCCAAAATCCCCGACGTTGGTCCAGCCTTGAAACTGTCCGCTGTAATTGTACAACGCAGCGTAGGTCTCACCGTTATACGCCAAAGCCGTTTGCTTGACGCGGTAAATCGCATTGAGCTTGGTGGTCCCTAACACAGCAAAAGTAAAGCTGCTGTAGCGATTCCAATTGGCGCTTTTGACATAAACTAACTTGTTCACATTGGTGACGTTACTGCTGGCATTGCGCCATTGGATCAGCGTGTTGTTGATGCTTGAAGTGATCGGCGCGCCGCCATTGAGCGTCGTGCCTTCAGAGAAGCCATGCACGGCTTGGACTTGATCAGCGGCGTTATACAGCGGGCTGCCAGAAGAGCCGCTGGTCGAATCAATGGTGTATAACACCAACGGATTGACGCTGAGCATCGCGCCGCTGCTGGTGCCTAATGCGCCGCCTAAATCGGCTGAATAACCAGACAGCGTCAAGGTTTGTCCAACCTTAATGCCGCTGGTGGATTTCAGCCAGCCGGTTTTCTTGCCAATGGCTGAACTTAACTTCACCACCGCCATGTCGCTGGCATTGCTTAAAGAGCTGGTGTAGCCCGGCAGCAGATCCAGCTTATTGCCCACCGCCGTTCCATAAGGCGCTGCGCCGCGATTGTAAGCCGGCACGACTTCCACTTTGGACGCATAGCCGCCATATAGCGGCGAATACACCACATGCGCCGCTGTCAACACAGTTTCGGCCCCGATCAAAGTGCCAGTGCCTTGCAAATAAGCGCCTGGCAGCTTAGCAAAATACGCCCGCACATACACCAACGCCCGATACGGCCAAGCCGTTGTGTTGGTAACTTTCACGCGGCTGTCTTGGCCGATCACCACCGCGTTGACCGCGGCAACAGGGATACCAGCTGACAACCGGTAAACCGATCAGTAACGCAATCCAGCGGATCACTCGACGCAATCTCATGATGATGCCTCCATGCACTTACCTAAAGTAACCATTAATCACCGTTATTATGCATGCCCTTACCTATTTTAACAAGGGTAAACATCGTGGCTTTATGCACAAGGCTTAAGCATCAACTGATGCAGACGAAACTTATTTTGCAGTGGGATTGCGTGCTTAATTTAGGTGAGATTTCTCCTATTCACCGGGCGTAGTGCACCGTTGATTCAGCACAAAATTGAAGCTTGGACATGACACACGCGCAACTAACCTGTCATGAGCTTTATATCCAACTGGTATCGGCTATTCGTGCTGGTCTCTGCTGGGTTTGATCAAGTTGTACAGCTTAAACCTGATCGACTATAGTAGGACAGGTATTGCGGAGGTGCGCGGAGAAAGCGGCGGTCAGGCCGTGAAACGATCAGCACAGTAAGACAAGCGCACTTTGCTTGGCTTACTGTGCTGATCGCGGCAACTTTTGAGATTTGCAAGGCGAGCGCAGCGAGTGCAAAGCTCAAAAGTTAGGCGGAAAACGCGCGAACTTCTGCGCGGTTGCAGCCGGCCGCACTGCCTGCGCCGCCGCTTTCTCCGCGCACCGCAGCAATACCTGTCCGGGGCTTTACCCCAAACCCAGGTCCGCGCTTTTTATGCTGTGGTCTTCGTCGAGCTACGTGGCGCAACGCGGGTCCAATTAGCTACGCCCCCGTACTCGCGGCAAACTACGCCGCAAATACGAGGGCTAGGCTAATTGACCCGCTAAGTGCGCGCCACTGCGCTCTGGTTTCTTCGTCGAGCTACGTGGCGCAATGCGGCGTGATATAAGCCGTGACGCCAATTGGGCAAAGTTCGCCCAACTGTCATCCCGTCTTATCTCCACCGCTAAGTGCGCGCCACTGCGCTCTGGAGTACAAAAAAGCCCGCGCTTGCGGACTTTACCTTCAATATTCACTTTCTATTACCAAGAAGCTGCCGCAGGTGACCCCGGCCAGCTTGGATGGCTGTTGCGCAAACTCAAAATCTTTCACTGTGCTGCCTTTTAGAACTTGCGCAACTCCACGCGGTCGATCACATGATTAGTGGTTTTATGTAAAATCACATCGGCGCGATTCTTGGTGGGCAAGATATATTCATTCAAGTTGGTCAAGTTCACCCGGTGCCACACATCACGCGCCATGGCGAAAGCAGCATCGCGATCGCCGATGGCATATTCATAATAATAGTTGGTCGGATCGGTGAAGGCCGTATCCAACAACATCCCGAAGCGCTCCAGATACCACTGCTCGATCAATTCAGGATTGGCGTCGACATAAATCGACAAGTCGAAATAATCGCTGATATAAATTGGCTGCTTGCTTGGCAGCTGCAAGACATTAATGCCTTCGACGATTAAGATATCGGGATGATCAATCACTTCTTCTTGATCCGGCACAATATCATAAATCTGATGCGAATACATCGGCGCGCGCACGATTCCTTGGTTGTTTTTGACATTGTTGAGAAAATGGATCAACAAGTCCATGTCATAACTTTCCGGAAAGCCTTTGCGGTCCATGATCCCGCGGCGTTGCAGTTCCGCATTGGGATACAAGAAGCCATCGGTGGTGATCATTTGCACCCTTTTGTCCGGATAAGCCCGCGACAACATCAGCTGCAACAAGCGAGCGGTGGTGCTTTTGCCCACTGCAACAGAACCGGCGATGCCGATGATAAAAGGGTGGTTGTGGTCGTGTTCGCCCATGAACTGGCTGAGGTTGAACTCGGCAGTTTGATAATCTCGGTAGCGCACGTGGATCAAGTGGCGCAGCGGGCTGTAGATGTCTTTGACATCTTGGAGGCTGACTTCATCGTTAAGACTACGCAGCTGCTTCAGCTCGCTATCGGTGACCGACGCGAAGTTGCGGGTGTGAAAAGTCGCCCATTCTTCGCGGGGAAAAACATAATAATTCATTCTTGATTCCATGATTGCTCCAGTGGCGCCTAGAATTAGGCGTGTTTCTTATTATTCTGCTGGATGGCTTGCGCCTGATCGAACAGCGGACAGCCGACGTCGCCGCAAGACTTGCAGCCGTCAGCAGTGTGCTTCTTAAAGAAGCGGCGATAAATCACGCCGCATACCAAAGCGAAAATGATCAATGCAATGATTAACGTTGCCATCAGCAATTCCTCCTATGTTAGCACTTCCATGTGACTGACTGCAAGCGATTATGCCAACTCCGGCGCCGCGGCCCGTTCGCGTTTGATAAACAACCCAAACCCGATCAGCCCCAAAGCCGCCACCGCCAGGCCTAAGCCCCACAGTGTTGCAGTTCCGGCAACAACTGCGCCGATTTGGTTGATGATCGTGGCCACCATATACGCCACAGCACATTGATAGCCCACCGCATACCAAGTCCACTTGGTGTCGCCAAATTCCTTATACATCGTGCCGATCGACGCAAAACACGGCGCGCACAACAAGTTGAACACCAAGAATGCATAACCTGCCATTGGCGCATAAGCGCTGCGCAGCGAGCTTTCAAACTGCGCCATACTGCCAGATCCAAAGGCAATGCGGAAAGTCCCCACGCAGTTCTCCTTGGCGATCAAGCCAGAGAAAATCGCCGCCGTAGCCCGCCAGTCCCCGATCCCAAGCGGGGCAAAAATTGGCGCAATGGCCCCGCACACATAGCGCAGAATCGAATGGTTCTGATCCACCATTTGCAAGCGGAAGTTGAAGTTGACCAGAAACCACAACAGCACACAAGACGCGAAGATCAAGGTGCCGGCTTTATACACAAAGGCCCGGCTGCGACTGTACACTGAGCGCGCGATGTTGGCGGCTTTGGGCAAGTGATAAGCCGGCAATTCCATGACAAACGGTGACGGCGGCCCGGCAAACAGGCGCGTTTTCTTTAAGAAAATGCCTGAGCCGATCACCGCCATAATCCCGATGAAATAAGCCGATGGCGCCACCCAAGACTGGCCGGGAAAGAAGGTCCCGGAAATCAAAGCGATCACGGTGAGCTTGGCTGAACACGGCATGAACGTCGTCAACATGATGCTCATGCGCCGGTCGGCTTTGGCTTCAATGGTGCGGGTGGCCATGATGCCAGGCACGCCGCAGCCAGTGGCGATCAACATCGGGATGAAGGCTTTGCCAGACAAGTTGAACTTATGAAAGATCCGATCCATCACAAAGGCGATGCGCGCCATGTACCCGCAATCTTCCAACATCCCCAAACACAGAAACAACATCATGATCTGCGGCAGAAAGCCTAAGATCGCCCCGACGCCGCCGATGATGCCATCGACAATGAGACTTTGCAGCCAAGTTGCCACTTGCCAATGCTGCAGGGTTTGCGTGGCCAAGTGCGGCAGCCACGCGCCAAACACCGTGTCATTGAGCCAATCTGAACCGATGCTGCCGACAGTTTGAATCGACACATAATACACCGCCCACATCACCACGGCAAAAATCGGCAGCGCCAAGAAGCGGTTGGTAACGATACGATCGATGCGATCCGAGGCGCTTTCGGCAAAATCATCTTTGTCGACGACACACATGGCGATGATCCGCGCAATATAGTCATAGCGCGCATTGACAATGATCGCATCGGCGGAATCACCAAACAAATCTTCGGCCGTCTTGATCGTGGCTTCGATATCGGCTTGTTGTTGCGGCGTCAAGCTGACTTGGGCGACAACTTGTTCATCGCGCTCGAATAACTTAATCGCATACCAGCGGCGCTGACTTGCTGGATATTGGGTCAGTTGCGCTTGGATCATACCCAGCGCCGATTCGACGCGCGGATCATATTCAGGATAAGGATAATGGCCGACTTGCGGGTCTTGGTCACACATCTTAGCAATCAAGTCGTCGACATGATCGCCGCGCATCGCCGAAATGCCGATCACCGGCACCCCCAGTACATAACTGAGCTTCTTTAAGTTGATTTCGCGATTCTTCTGCTTGGCCAGCACATCCATCATGTTCAACGCCACGATCAGCGGCCGGCCGGTTTCCATCACCTGCAAGGTCAAATACAAGTTGCGCTCGAGGTTCGTGGCATCTACCACGTTCAACACGCGCGACAGCTCGCCTTCAAGCAGGAAGTTGCGGGTGACGATTTCTTCTGAGGTATAAGGCGACAGCGAATAAGTGCCTGGCAGATCTTGAATGACCACCGTTTTGTCTTGGCGCAAGCGCCCGGCTTTGCGCTCAACTGTGACGCCTGGCCAGTTGCCGATCATTTGCTTGGCGCCGGTGAGCGCGTTAAACAGCGTTGTTTTGCCGGAATTCGGATTACCGACTAATGCTAAAGTTTCATCAGCCAATGGCGCCCACCTCCTCAACTAAGATCTGCGCCGCTTCGGCTTTGCGCAGCGACAGCTTGTAGCCGCGCACCACCAACTCGATGGGATCGCCTAATGGGGCGACATTGTAGACTTTCACCAAGGTGCCTTTGGTCAAGCCCATGTCCATCAAGCGGTGGCGCAAAGCCGGCTGGCCGGCTAACTTGGCGACAATGCCTGAGCGATGCAGTTTCAATGCCGACAACGGCACCGCATCTTCGCTGGCTTCGGCGTTAAAAGGCCGCACGGCGATTTGTTCGGCGATTTCATCTGACATGGCCAAGCGCTGCCCTTGAAAATACACCAGCATCCCGGTGTTGCCGCTGGAGGTTTGAATGACAGTGAGGCGCTTGCCTGGCAGCATGCCCAGTTCGGCGAGGTGCTTGGTCAAGCGTTCCCGGCCTAACACCGCCATGATGATATAATCGCCAGTTTGGCGCAGCTGCGTGAGCGTTTGCATGTCAGTCACCTCTTCCTAGTCTCATGATATTCTAATCATACAGGTTTCTGGCGGCTTTGTATCGCAATAACTGCCAGATTCAAAGTTTGGCACAAGAAGTCCAATAACTGGCACAAGTATTCGCACAAGCAAACACAAGTTGCCGTTGTTCGTGAAGGCCGAACTGGTTTCGCTGCGCAGGGTGGCGGCGGTGAGGTGGTGCAGGCGGTGCGGCCGGCTTCAACCGCGCTGTGGGACGCGCGTTTTACGCCTAATTTCGGAGCCAGGGCTCGCTGCGCTCACCTTTCTGTCTCCGAAATTGCCGCGATCAGCAGGGCAAGCCAAGCACAGCCCGCTTGTCTTGCCCTGCTGATCGTTTCACGGCCTGACCACCTCACCGCCGCCACCCCGCTTCGCTGCACCAGTTCTCCGTGATCGAATCAGGTTAAATCATAGCTTGGTAACAAACCATCAGAAAATGCGGTTGCCTGAACAACGACATCAAAAAAAAGCAGATGCCAGTCGCATTATGCGGCCATCATCTGCTTTGAACATCGATTACGAATCACGTTAATGCTAAATGGTTGATCAAATATTCCAACACTATACTCAACTGACAGTAACAGGCTACAGCCTCTAACCTAGCCCACACTGAAGCGGATACCCACAAACTAGGACTGGGGCAACGGCGTGGTGGGCGCCAGCGGGTCGGTCAGGCCGTGAAAGGTGTGATGTCTAGGAAGACTCGCGTACTTTGCGAGGCTTGCTCGACATCACACCCGGCAAGTTCAAAGACAGGCAAAGTGAGCGCAGCGAGCGCCTGGCTTTGAACTTAGGCGGAAAACACGCGCTTTTCAGCGTGGTTGCAGCCGGCCGCACCGCCTGCGCCGACCCGCTGGCGCCCGCCGCGCAGCTACCCCGGTCCGGCCCTGCCCCTTAGTCCAAACCGACTTCAGGCATTTCCTGCCGCCGCAACTTATTAGCAGCCCGACGCTTGGCGTAACCGGCAACGAGTTGTTCACCTTCTGGATAATCCGCCACCAATTCAGCAAGCGGTGCGTCAGTTTGCGACACAAAAGTCGAGAACGCATACCCGGCCAAATAACGCTTGCCTGAATCCAGATCCTCGCCGACCATTTTGGTGAAGACTTCCAAGGACTTCTTGCCCACGCCTGACACCACAGACGAATACATCAGCGCGTGGCCCAACAACACCGGCGCCACATACACCATTTCATCCACACTGCCGGTAACCAATTGGCGCTTGGCAAAGCGGTGCGCCGCAATCGACGCACTTTCATCCAGCCACGCCAAGGTGGTGCCGCCAAACAAGCTGTCATGTTCATTCATTTGGGCTTGAAAGACGCGGTGGGTGGTAACGGCTAAGGTTTCAGACATTCTCATAACTTCGACTCTTTTCTAGACTTGTTCGTATAATTCTTCAGGCACTTGATCCAACAGCGGCGACAAGTCTGGCGTCGCCAACAAGATCAAGCGGTGCATCGCGCGGCTGGCAATGGTGTACAACAATTCGCGCTCGTCTTCGTGATGGAAGAAATGCGCATTGGCTTGCCATAACACCACCGCGTCAAATTCCAGCCCTTTGGCCAAATAAGACGGCACAATGATCACCCCGGCGGCCAGGCGCTGGTTTTCGCTGCGAATCAAGGTTGCCGCCACGCCGTCGTTTTGCAACAAGCGGTAGACATGTTCGGCTTCTTCCAAGGTCTTGGCGATCACCGCTGTGGTTTGCGAAGCGGCATCATCCACTGCCAAGCGGGCTTTGAGTTCTTCCAGCAGCGCCGTTTCACCAGGGCGCACTGCCACGATCGGCAGCGGGCCGTTGCGGTCGAAGGCATCGATTTGTTGACCGGAGCGCAAGATTGCCTTGGTGAACTCGGTAACTTGCTTGGTTGAGCGATACGAGCGGGTCAATTGAATGACACGGGTCTTATCTGGGTCGAACAACTTGGAAACATCTTGAATCAGCGAATGTGACGCCGATTTGGTGAAAATGGCCTGGTTCAAGTCGCCTAACAAGGTGAACTTGGCCTTCGGGAAGCTGGCGCGCAAGTAAGCCAATTGATACGGCGTATAGTCTTGGATCTCATCGATGAAGACATAGCGCATGTTGCGCTCGCCATGGCGGCCGGTCATCAAGTCATATAAGTACAAATACGGCGTGGCATCAGCCATGGCCAGCTTGCGGTCTTTGAAGTCGACTAAGAACTCGGCGACATTGTCCTGCCAAGCGGCTTCAGTCAACCCAAAGGCACTCAGATCCACGAACTTGCCAGCATTCTTCAAGAACGCCAGGTATTGGCCGCGGACATTGAGGAAGTGATTGCGCACGATGGCCGTTTGAATGTCGGCAAAAGCGTCCATCACGATTTTGCGGGCAAAGAAGCGGTATTCTTCATCAGAGTCTTTGAATTCCGTCTTGTTGGCTTGCAACTCGCGGATCTTCTCTGGATCCATGTCTTCAACGGTTTCTTGGACCCACTTGGCATGCATCGTGCTTTCGACTTTGCGGTTAAGCATGTTGATCAAGCGCTCTTTAGTCGCCGTCAAGCGGTTGCCTAAATGGTAGTTTTCATTGAAAGAGTAGAAGATCTCTTGAATGCGGTGTTTGGAGAAGAACACTTCGCCGCGGAACTTGATGTCGCGAAACTTCATCCCCGATTGCTCTAAGCTTGTCGCATAAGCGCTGGTGGCATGAAAGAAATCCAAGCTGGCTTTGAGATTGGCCGCCGCTTTTTGCGTGGGGTCTTGCACCACTTCAAATTGAGAAAACAAGTCTTGCACGGTGATGCTTGGCACCCGGCGTGTGACGTATTGATAGAAGGTGAATTCCACCATGTTCTGTTCGCCGAGTTCCGGCAAAACGTTGCCGATGTAATCGGAAAACAATTGGTTAGGGCTGAACATGATCACTTGGCTGGAGTTCAAGTTGCCGCGGTAGCGATACAGCAAATATGCCACCCGCTGCAAGACGGCGCTGGTTTTACCAGAACCGGCAGCGCCTTGGACAAACAACAAGTCGGCTTTGGTGTCGCGGATGATCTGGTTTTGCTCGCGCTGAATGGTGGTGACGATGCTCTTCATTTGGGTATCAGACTTCTCGCCTAACACTTCCAAGAGCATTTGATCGCCGATGGTTTCAGTGGTGTCAAACATCGTCTGGATCTTGCCGCCTTGAATGACGAACTGGCGCTTCAGCGACACCTCCACCGTTTGTGTGCCATCAGGGGTTTGGTAAGTCACCTTGCCTAAGCCGCCATCATAATAAATCGAGCTGATCGGCGCACGCCAGTCGTAAATCAGAAACTGGCCTTTGGCGTTGGTGAATGAACCCAGCCCAATGTAGATGGTTTCCGGTTTGGCTTGGCCTTCTTGAAAATCGATCCGCGCAAAATACGGACTTTGCTGCAGGCGATGCACCGTCTTCAGCTGCAAGTCGGATTGCTGCCAGGCATTCTGGCGTTCATCCAACAAGCGCTGTTGCTGCTCGATGGACGCCGCAGTTTCACTGGCTTCGGCGTCTGAGCTGAAGTTCAGCGAGAAATCACTAAAGAAATTCTTGTTTAAATCCTGTTCTTCGGCCTTGGTGCGGTCGACTTCAGCACTCAGGCGCTTGTCTGCTTGCTTAAGTTCATCGATGATCGTATCCAAATGCGCTTGTTCAAACTTCTGGTCTTGTTCTGCCACACGCAATGCCTCCGCTTCCTAAATAATCGTTATAATATAGTAGCACTTTTACCCACAATTAACAATGTGTTAACATGCAAGGGTACTTGTGCAAATCGGAGGACGACTAATGGAAAGTTTATCGTTATTGGTGGTTTTGTTTGCGGCGTTGGCCATTCCTTTGGTGATGGCCAAATTCAACATCACCAGCACCCCTACTGCAGTGGCCGAAATCGTCACCGGCATCGTCTTAGGCCAAAGTGTTGTTGGCTGGGTGCAGCCCACTGCGGTGTTGACTGAATTGGCCAGCTTAGGCGTGATCGTGTTGATGTTTCTCTCTGGTATGGAAATCGACTTCAGCTTGTTTAAGCCGGCTGCCAAACCGGAAAAACAAATCGGTCCGGCCAAGCTGGCGATGTTGGGTTATGCCAGCATTGTGGTATTAGCCGGCGCTTTTGCGGCAGTGTTATCAGCTACCGGCTTCTTCCCACATCCGGTGTTTGCCACGATCATTTACGCCACTGTGGCACTAGGCGTGGTGATCGCTGCTTTGAAGGAAAAAGAGCTGCTTTCCAAGCCTTTTGGCCAGACGATCTTGTTGATCGCGGCATTCGGCGAGGTGATCCCGCTGTTGAGCTTGACGATTTACGCGTCGCTTAACGGCTCCAATTCTAAGCAAGTGTGGTGGCTGCTGGCGATTTTCGTGGTGGCGATCTTCTTGTTGATGCGCTTTCGCAAGCCGTATCAATTCTTCGCCCGCATCGACAAAAGTACCACCCAGCTGGACATTCGCCTGGCCTTCTTCTTGATCATCACCTTAGTTACTGTGGCCGAAACGGTCGGCGCGGAAAATATCTTAGGCGCCTTCTTGGCGGGCATCGTGATGAAATTATTGCGCCCGCGCGAAGAAACCCAAGACAAGCTCACCAGCCTCGGGTATGGCTTCTTCATTCCGATTTTCTTCATCATGACCGGCGTGAAAATCAACCTGCGCAGCTTGTTGGCCGACCCGAAGGCCTTGGCCTTGATCCCGTTGCTGCTGGTTGGCTTCTTCGTGGCTAAAGCGGCTTTGTTGGTGGTGTTGCGCCTGCGCTTTAAGCCGACTAACGCGGTGGCTGGGACGTTCTTGATTTCCACAACGATCACCTTGGTCGTGCCGGCGTTGACGATCGGCCGCAACTTAGGGATTATTTCCGCCACCCAATCTGGCGCCTTTACCTTAGCGGCGATCATCACCTGCATCTTCAGTCCGATTTTGTTTAACCGCTTCTACCGCGCCGAACCTGACGACTTCAAGAAAACGGTGGTGCATTTTATCGGAACGAATTTGTTGACGGTGCCGATCGCTCAGCAATTGTCCCGCGGCTTGTATGACATCACCATGTACACCGATGATCCGGCCAAATACCGAACGTATAATTCAGAGGTCAACGTCAAGCTGATGCCGGCGTTTTCCCAAGGCGCCTTGAATGAAGCCGGCGCATATGACGCCGATGTGGTGATGCTGGCATACTTCGATCATGATAAGAACTTTGAGTTGGCGCAATGGGCGTTGGCGGCTAAGGTGCCGCGGATCATCGCCCGCTTTGAGTCCAAGAACGTGCAAAGCACCCGCTATGACGAATTGCGCCAAGCCGGCGTGGAAGTGTATAACACCATCGACGCGTCGATTTCCTTGCTGCGCTCGCTGATCGAAACGCCGTCGACGTTGAAGATCTTAGACGACACCAACGCCGGGATCTTTGAAATCACGGTGCACAACCGCCGCTTCACCGGCATGGAAGTCAAGAATCTGCCGTTTATTAACGATATCACCATCAGCCAGATCTATCGCGACCGCCAATTCATCGCCCCGCATGGCGACACGCAGATCCACTTAGGCGATCACATCATTTTCTCTGGGGACAAAACTGCGGTTGGGGAAATTCGGCAGCAAATGGAAAAGCTTAACTAACCAACACCAACGGCCCTCTTCACGATTCCGCATAACAAGGAATCGTGAAGAGGGCCATTGGTGTATTTAGCTTTATATTTACTTTGGATTGGGTAAGATCTTGTCCAACACGGCTTGGCTTAGCACATGCTGGAGGGGTTTTCGCAACACACTGTCGATCAAGCCAAGTTGCTCAAGTTGCTCAAGATTGCGTTTCGTCTGGGCCTTGGGAATCGACTTGCGATCTCGTTTCAACACTTCCTGGATATCACGGTCTTGGATACCATAAGTCACACTTTCCGTAAACAAGTATGATTGCAACAACACATACAGGATTTCTTTCAACTCATCATCAAGCTCTGGATAAGCCTCATATAGCCGCTTGGTGGTTGTTTTCAAGCGTTCTTTGGAGGCTTGAAGTTCGGCGACGACATCGCGTTGTCCGCTTTCGATAATGCGTAACATTCCTTCTAGAAAGAAGGTCAATTCGGCACGATTCTCGATATTATCGGCTTCTTGAAACAGCTTGTAATAAATCGATAAATTATTGTGAATGGCCGTAGAAACTGAAAGGCCGGTGAACGGATCAAGCTTGCTGGAAAGATATGATGACAATAAATATCGTCCCGTACGACCATTACCATCTGCGAAAGGATGTGTATTTTCAAACATGAAGTGCGCAATGACCGCCTTCTCAATGGGCACATAGTCATCATTGTTCATAAAACCGATCAGTTGCTCCAGCGCCTCCTTGATTTGCACTTCATGGACAGGCGGAATGTGCACCGCTCTCGTCGCTGTGCCAATGAAGGCGAAGGTATCTCTGAATAACTCTCCATCCGGCATTTGTTGCGGTGCTATTTCACCTTTGAGGAGCTCATTATAAATATCTCTGAAGTCGCTTAACTGCGTGATTTTTCTCATCCGGGCTGTGACTGAGTCGTTGTATTTACGGATGGTCGACTCCAGTCGCTTGTCCGATTTGCCTTGGTTTTGACGAAGATTGCCGATAATTGTCCCGATTTCTTGGGGATTGGTTTGAACGCCTTCAATTTCATTGGTAAAGATGATCTCATTGCTCAACAACTTCTTGAGATAACTATTGATTGCAACATTCGGCAAGCCCTGACTGTGCGCCAAATTTAAGATCGTCATTGAAAGCCGCTGGATCCGATTGACGAGTAAATTAATATTGCGCGTTTCCACGAAAAAAATGGGAAATTTCGCCAACGATACGCCTCGACGCTCAATCGCGGCGTTATCCAACAGATTCACATCCACCAAAGCCGGATACAACCGCGTGATAACAGTCGAAGGCCAATCAAGTCTTTGTTGATACTCAGCATCAATTTGGCTCACTGTTTTCCTGCCGGTACCGTCGTTATTATACTTAAATCTGCTTAGCGGTAAATAGCTCATTGCTGGCGTCCTCCATATTTCTAATATATCTAGAATATGCCATTTAAGCGTAAGATTTTCAACTTCTATTTTTTGAAAACGTCGATTTCGAAAAATAGAGTCAAAAAATCATGCTGACTATGTTTCAAACATCAGATATTCGCGACTTAAGTTCAGCAGCTGATCACGCCCTCCCGTACCCTGAAAGATAGTGCTACAATAATAACATCTTATGAAAGCGGTGATTGTAATGAAACAAGGAACCACGATCCTCACCTTGGATAATGGCTACCACCTGTGGACCAACACCCAAGGCCAAGGCGACATTCACTTGTTATGCCTGCATGGCGGCCCTGGCGGCACCCATGAATACTGGGAAAACTTCGGTGAAGAACTTGCTGATCTTGGTGTACAAGTGCACATGTATGACCAACTCGGCAGTTTCTATTCCGATCAGCCTGATTATTCCGACCCGGAGAACCAGAAGTACTTGACTACCGATTACTTCTTGGATGAAGTCGAAGAAGTCCGCCAAAAGCTTGGGCTTGACCACTTTTACCTGATCGGGCAAAGCTGGGGCGGCGCACTGGTGCAGCTGTACGCCTTGAAGTACGGCCAACACCTCAAAGGCGCCATCATTTCCAGCATGGTCGACAACATCAATGAATACCTTGAACATGTTGAACTGTGCCGTGAAGAGGCGCTGCCGCCTTCTGCTGTGAAATACATGAAGCAAGTCGAAAAAGCCGGCAACTGGGACGACCCGCAATACCAGAAATATGTCGACATTTTAAACGCCGGCTATGTGGATCGCAAGCAGCCGCCTGCCATCAGCCATTTGATTTCCACCATGGCCACTGATGTTTACGGCGCCTTCCAAGGCGACAACGAATTTGTCGTGACTGGCAAGCTTAAAGACTGGGACATTCGCGATCAGATCCACAACATCACAGTACCAACGCTGTTGACTTTTGGCGAACACGAAACCATGCCGATGAAGTCTGCCCAACGCATGGCCGAAGACATTCCGCATGCGCGCTTGGTCACCACCCCCAACGGCGGTCATCACCACATGATCGACAACGCCCCCGTTTACTTCGCCCACTTGAAGCAATTCATCAAAGACGTCGAAACCGGCAACTTTAACGATTAATTCACCCAGGCTGTAATCGCAAGCGGTTGTAGCCAATCAGATAAATAGCTGTCCCTCACGATTCACGATGAATCGCAGGGGACAGCTATTTGCGTGACTTGGCGCTGCTTGACGAATTATCTCTCGCGTTGTTTGGGTAGCAAGGCTTATAATCAAGGTGGAAATGGAGGGGTTTACATGAAGAAGACGCAATGGCTCGTTGTCCCGGCAATCGCCTTGGCTTTACTGGCGGCAGGATGCGGCAACGACAAGAGTAAAGATTCCACCAGCAGCAAAATCACCAGCAGTCAATCCAGCAAAACCAAGCAAACGACCAAAGCCTCAAGCACCGCCGCTTCATCCAGCAAAGCGGCAAGCACCAGCACCAAGGCAACCGCTGCTTCATCCAGCAAAGCAGCAGCGCCTAGTGCTGCATCAAGCACGGCCAAAGTATCAGTTTCGCGCTTGACCAGCTTGAACCAGCAGCTTAAAGCCGCCTTGCCTGGGGCCTTGTTGCCAAGCACTTATCCGACCAACGCCACGCTGAATGCCAGCTACACCGGCAACAGCAGTCACTACGCAATTTACTACAACCCTGGCAGCACCGCTTTGGCGTTCAATTCCAGCCAAGTTGGTGACAATGCCGCCGCAATCAAGTTAACCAAGCAAACTTACGCCACGGTGCAGGCCGCCGAAGCGCAAATCAACTATCAACCGGTTGACGCCGCCAACGCCAGTGTCGACATCGGCGACAACTTAAAGGCCGAGCAGCAAGGCGCCGCCGGCTCGACGTATCTCACCTGGCAAGAAGGCCGCTGGTCGATCACGGTGCAAGCCATCAACCAGTTCCATGAATTGCCTTTGCCTTTGGCCAAGCAAGCTACCGCCTTGTTTAGCAAGTTCGCTTTGCCGATTCCTGCCGGCCATGGTGCTGTGACTTTGCGGGTGAACACCGGCAACTTGCGGCTGAACACGATTGCTTGGCGCAGCGGCAACATCCTGTACACCGCCAGCGGTACCGACGCCATGACCTTGCTGACAGTGGCCACCAGCTTGAAATAAGCGCAAAACGGCTATGTCCCTTGGCGGACATAGCCGTTTTGATTTGGTTAAATTATCGTCTGCGGCGAGCGCGGCGCTTGGCCAACACCAAGCGCAAGTCATAAACCGCCACTAACGCAAAAATCACCGCCAGGATAATGGCGCCGAGTTGATGCTGATCCCACAGTTTATACACCACATAGCCCCCGCCGGCTAATGCGACCACCGCGCTGCCGAGCCAATAGCTGCTGGAGCCGGCAGCAGCTGATTGTTTGGCGGAAGATTGGGTGAGTTGTTGCCACCATTTATGCATGCACTGTCCCCCTCGTTGTTGTTTCTTTCAGTGTACCATACCGCAAGCGCTTTAGTCTGGTAGACGCGTGTGCTAAACTGGAGGCAAACGACGCGAAGGGGCAAACTATTATGAAAACAGTCACGGTATATTTAGTACGTCATGGTCAAACCTGGTTCAACCGCTTTAATCGGATGCAAGGTTGGTCGGATTCGCCATTGACCGAACAAGGCATGGCCGATGCCCAAAGAGTCGGCGGCGTCTTAAGCCACATCACCTTCACCCACGCTTATTCCAGCGACACAATGCGCGCGTCTAACACCGCCCGCGAGATCTTGGCGCAAAACCTCAACAGCAACGTTGAGCTGACCATCACGCCTTTTTTCCGCGAGCAGTTCTATGGCTATTATGAAGGTGAAGACTCAGGCAAAACTTGGTATGCCGTCGGCGCGCCGCATGATGCGCCAAGCTTCAAGGCCATCATCAGCAAATACGGCGTCGATGCTTCCAAAGACTTCACCCATGAAGCCGATCCCTTCGGCGCCGCAGAAGACGCGTTGACCTATTGGAATCGCCTGCAGAAAGGCTTCAAGCTCTTGCGCATGCAAAATCAAAACGGCGACAACGTGCTGCTGGTTTCGCATGGCACCACCATTCGCAGCATTGTGGATAAATTCGGCAAACAAGACGGCTTCGTGGTCACCGAAGCGCCTAAAAACGGTTCGATTTCCAAGATCCAACTCACCGATGAAGGCATCAAAGTGCTGTCATATAACCAACTCGAATTATAAACCATGCCTCATCGCCCAAGCGGCGCATCACGTCGCCTGGGCGTTTTTGTGCGGCATTTGCAACCGCCTTGGCCGCTGCTGGCCTGGTAATTGACAAGCCAGCGGTCATTGGATGCAATCACACACGAATTGTTCTATAATGATGTTAACGTTAACATTTACAGGAGGCCCATCATGCTAGTTCAACTTGATTCTTCGCTCGCGCAGCCACCCACAGCCGCTGGTACGCTTGATGACGTGACTTTTGCCATTGCACCTAATGTTTCAACCGATCAGCCGCTGGTCGCTGCGCTGCTGGCAAACGGCGCCGCTTTAGTTGGCAGTTGCGACGACTTGGCCCAAGCCGTGGCGCAGCAGCAAGTTGATTGCGCAGTCGGCATCGATGCCGCTGGTTCCTTGCGCAAACTTGCCGCTGCCAGCAACGTTTTTGCCTTGCGCACCAGTGTGGCTGAAGGCTTTGATGCGCCAGGCTTTGTCGCCGGTGACGTCGATATTTTCCAGAAGCTGGTGAGCGGGTTGTTGCCGGCAAGCAGCTGGCACTCGCTTCAATTGATCGGCAAACCTGCCCCTGCCCAACAAGCCCAGCTCGCTGAGGCCTTGACCCAATTGCGGCAAGGCCCAAACGACGCCGCCGCTGCGGTGCAAGCCGCCTGGCAAACCAAACTCAACCATGATTTGAAAAAAGCTGTCATGCCATTGCCAACAGTGGCTGATAACGCAGAAGATTCGGCTTGCTTGTTGGCTTTAGCCGAATTGGCGCGCTGTCCGCAAGTGACCATCCCCACCGACGAGGGCAGCCGTTCCTTCATTGGCCCTAACGCAAGCGACGCCGCATTGGCCGCTTATGCCATCCATCGGGTGCTGGTGCACACTGGCGACTGCTGAAATGCAAAAGTCCTATAGTCGCGTTCCATCAAGCAACGCCAAGTAACGCAAACGGCTCTACGCCGCGATTCAAAGTGCAGAATCGTGGCGTAGAGCCGCTTGCGTTATTGGCTAAAACCGCTTGATGTCCCAGCCTGCATGCCGATCAATCTGTGGCGATGTCCTTGCTGATGACAATACTTTCATACAGCCACACCGTGAGGAAATAATACACGATGTACAACAGGATGAAGATGCCAAACGGTACCAGCAAGTTTTCATAAGGATGACTCAACAAGGTATTAAACAGCTGCAAGCCAAACAACACATGCACCACGCCTAACACGCCGGGAAACAGGAACAACGCCCCGATTTCTTGACGCACTGAGCGGCGCAACAGCCCTGGCCGCACGCCGATTTTCTGCAGCATTAAGTAGCGGCTGGCGTCAAAACTGGCGCCGCTTAAGATCTTAAACATCAACGTCGATGCCAACATCGCCAAAAACGCAATGCCTAAGAAGAAGCCCATGAACGCAAAGCCTGAAAACATTGAGTTGATCAGCGCATAAGTGGTCAGCTTCTGGCCGGTTTGATCCATGCTGGTGATGTGGTATTGCTTGTTTTGCGCAGTGACCAGCTTGTCGATCACGTCATAATTGGCGGCAAAATCATGCAGCTGATAGGTCGTCACCGTGCGCGTGGCGCCTGGCAGCTCAGCAAATTGCGCATGCGGCAGCACTTTCAGCTGCCGATTGCCATCGGCAGGGACGCGAAACTGCAGCAATTGCCCACTAGAAGCTTCAGTGGCGAGCTTGGCGAAATTAGCCGCCGTGGCGCGCTGTTTCTTTACGTCGCCGTTGTTGAAGTTCATGAATTCCAGCGGGTGCTTGGCCAATTGAGCCGCGTCAAAATACACATTTTTGGCATCGCGCTTTTGGGTGTAGGCGACTTTGGCCTTGACGCCTTGCAGCTTGTCGGCTTGCGCTTGCACTGCAGCATTGGGGGCGATGGTGACCACATCATAAGCGGTTTGTTTAGCGGCAAGTTCAGGGATTTCGTGTTCAAAACCCAACCCCACGGTGATGGCGCCTAAGGCCAAGGCAAACAGCATCGCCACTACCGATAAGATCTTGGTGTAATCGCGAATGCGAAAGCTTAACTGGCTCAAGGTGAAGGTGCGCAAGCCTTTGGCAGCGAAACGCTGATCGCGCTTGAGCATGCCCACGGCCCACACCAATAGCGAGTTAAACAAGAAATACGTGCCTAAAACAATCGTCACCAACGCAATGCCAATGGCCATGATCTGTAAAGTCGCCAACTGCTGCATCGACCAATAACCAATCGCCAGCAACACCACTGCCAACACGGCTTGAATGATGCGGCCTAAAGGCTTTTGTTGGATGCGGTTCGGCGTGGTGTCAGCATGCAGCAAGGTCAACATCGGCGTTTTCAACAACTTGCCGGCGTTAAAGAATGCCGCCACCACAAACATCGCAATGAAGAAGCCGAAAGTCCAGATAACCGCCGGCAGCCAGAACACAGCAAAATGCGTCGCTGGCGCATGCAGCATCGAAATCAACAAGTTGCCTGCCACGCCAGTCAGCGCCATGCCGATCACAGAACCGACGATTGTGGCCAACAAGCCCACGCTGACAGTTTCAATGAAGATCAGCTGGGCGATTTTGTGGCTTTTGGCGCCAAGCATCATGAACATCGCGTAATCACGCTGGCGCATGCTCATCAAGAAGTTGTTGGCATACACGATATAAACCATCGTGATGATCACCAACAGTACTTCCCCAAAGCCAAAAATCAGCGTTGTCATCCCCACCGGCGAGTTGCTGGTCAAGAATTTGGTGTTGGTGGCCAAGGCCATAAACATATAAAACACGGCACTGGCGATCACCAGCCCGGAAAACAACACGGCATAATCGCGAAAGCGCGAGCGAATGCCGCCTAAGGCAAGTTTACGTAACATAGCGCCCTCCTATTTGGTCTGAAATGTCCCTAATGTCGCCAAGATTTCTTGGTAGAAATCACTTTGTGACTTGTCGCCGTGCACCAATTCCTGACCGATTTGGCCGTCTTTGATAAACAAGATGCGCTTGGCATAGCTGGCAGAGAACGGATCATGGGTCACCAACAGGATCGATACGCCTTGTTCTTGATTGAGCTTGGTCATCGTGTCCAACAATTCCTTGGCTGATTGCGAATCCAAGGCGCCGGTAGGTTCATCCCCAAACAAAATCGCCGGATTCTGCACCAAGGCGCGAGCGGCGGCGACGCGCTGTTTCTGCCTGCCGGATAATTCTGTTGGGTAATGGCTAAGCACCTCTTGAATACCTAAAGTCGTGGCGATCTTCTCCACTGCGGCGACTTGTTTGGCATGCGCCACGTTTTGCAGCGCCATGGGCAAGGCGATATTTTCTTGCGCCGTTAAGTTCTCCAACAAGTTGAAGTCTTGGAAAATGAACCCGACTTCCTTGGCGCGAAAATCTGACAACTGGTTGCCTTTGAGCGCCGTCACGTCTTGGCCGTTGATGGCGACTTGGCCGCTGGTCGGGCGATCCAAAGTCGACAAAATGTTCAATAAAGTGGTTTTCCCAGAGCCGGATGCGCCCATGATGCCGACGAATTCGCCTGGCTGTACCGAAAAGCTGACGCCTTTCAAGGCTTGGTATTGCTTCTCATTCTTCTTGCCGTATGTTTTGGTCACGTCTTTGACCATGACCACTGGTTGGTTTTGCATCAGTTTATGCCTCCATGAATTTCGATAGTCTTATCTTAACGTATAAACTGCCTGCAGAAACGAACATTTCCTTACGATTCTGTAAGCTGGCGTATTTGCAAGCCAGACAAAATCCGGTAGAATAGTTCAGTTATCTCATCGAACAAGGAGGCGCTCATGGTTCAAAACAAAGCCCCAGGTGCATAAGTGGCGGCTGTCACTGAAGCATTGTGGAGGAGCAAACATGCAAGAAGAAAAGAATAAGCAATACATTCCCTGGCTGATCGTGGGGTTGATGGATTTTGTCACCGTGATCGGCTTTGACGATATTATTTATAACTTTCAAAACCAAGGTCTGGTCGCCGTCACTTCTTGGGTGATCATGACCATTTTCTATGTGATCCCTTATAACTTGATTGTTGCACACATGGGCTCGACATTCGGGTCGCTAGGCGGCGGGATCACCAGCTGGATGCGCCAAACTAACGGCGACACCGTCGGGTATTTCGCCGCGTGGTTCTATTGGATCACCGGCTTGCCTTATGTCGTTGACGTCGCCAATTCCGTGGTCATCTCTTTTGGCTGGATCAAAAACGGCAACGGCAACATTCAAGACAACTTAGGCAACGCCTGGTTTGGCATCTTAACTGCCGTGGTGTTTGTGGTGTTCATTTGGCTGCAGCACTTCTTTAAGAACAAGTCGCTTGAAGTGATGTCCACCATTGGCGGCGGGGCAATGTTTATCATGACGGTGTTGTTTGTGGTGATGACCTTCGCTGGTTTAGCCCATGGCAACCCTATCGCCACGCATCCGTTTCACTTCTCAAGCTTCATGCCCAAGAACTTCTGGAGTTTGAGCTTCTTGTCGACGTTTGGCTTGTTCGTGTTTGCCATGAACGGTTCAGAACTGGCCGCCCCTTACACCGCCGACATGAAACACCCCGCCAAAGACTTCCCCAAGGCGTTGAAAATGATTGCGATCATGACGATGTTCTTGACGCTGTTTGGCACCTTCTCTTTAGGCGTGTATTTCAACGCCCATCACCTGCCGAACGACTTGAAAATGAACGGCTCGTATTACGCCTTTCAAGCCATCGGTAAGCAATTCGGCATGGGCAACAGCTTGATGTACCTGTTTGCTGTGGTGCAAGGCATTTACATGCTGGCCCAGTTAGCGGTGATCTTAGACGCTTCCACGCGGGTGTTCTTATCGGATGTGGCCAAGCGCTTCATGCCGCGCCAGCTCACCAAGAAAACCGCCGATGGCCTGCCGATCAACGGCTACTGGCTGACGACGATCATCTGTGCAGTGATCATGGCGTTAGGCGGGATGCTGCCGGAGATCAACGATATTTTCAACTGGTTGTTGAACCTCAACGGCATCGTGTCGCCATTCTCCACTTGCTTCTTGTTCTGGTCTTATATCATGGTGCGCCGCCATGCGTCGCGCTTCCCGACGCCAGAATACAAGTTCATCAAAAACGATAAGCTGGGCTTTATCGTCGGCTTGTGGATGCTGGTGGTCACCTTCTTGTTGGCGGTGTTAGGCTTCTTCCCGACTGACGCCAACAGCAAGACTTTCGCACTGATGCTGACGCTAAACATTGTGGTGCCGATCGGCATGGTGGTGTTAGGCTTCATGATGCCTTGGATCGCCAAGCGCCAAGCCAGCGGCAACGCCTTTGGCCGCAGCAGCTGGTGGGTGTTCACCGCGGTGTTGATCGTCGCGTTGGTATTCTTGGCTTCTAAAGGGATCTTGTTGTCGCTGTTGCCGCATGCCGCCGCAGCTTTGCGCTACGGCAGCGTGGTAGTGGTCGATGTGGCGTTAGTCGCATTGATCTTGTATATGACCCGTAACGGGCGCAATGGGACTACTGATCAAGTTTAATGATGCAAACACCAAGTCACTCGGGCTTGGTGTTTTTTGTACCCCAGAGCGGAGTGGCGCGCTCTTAGCGGGTCGGGTAGCCTAGCTATCGTGATTGGGGCGCACTTTGCCCCGAGCACGATAGCGTAGCTAGCCGCACCCGCGTTGCGCCACGCAGCTCGACGAAGACCCCAGAGCGCAGCAAAGCGCACTTAGCGGTGGATATAAGGCGGGATGACATTTGGGCGTACTGTGCCCAAGTGGCGTCACGACTTATATCACGCCGCGTTGCTTTGCGGAGCTCGACGAAGACCACAGCGTATAAAGCGAGGACTTGATCAAGGCGTGGTTTGGTCAAGCCCGGACAGGGGCTGCTGCGGCGCGCGGGGCCAACAAGACGGCGCAGGCGGTGCGGCCGGTTCCAACCGCGCTGAGGAGCGCGCGTTTTCCACCTAACTTTTGAGCTTTGCACTCGCCTGCGGCTCGCCTTGCAAATCTCAAAAGTTGCCGCGATCAGCACAGAAAGCCAAGCACAGCCCGCTTGTCTTTGTGTGCTGATCGTTTCACGGCCTGACCGTCTTGTTGGCCCCGCGCCCCTCCGCAACCCCTGTCCTCCATAGTCGTATCAAGATCATGATCGGCTTGAGTAACTTGCCTTGACTGATCACTAGTTAAACATTATCGATGAACAGACAACATCATGTTTAACTAGTGGCATAAATTTGCAACGGAAAAACACATGACTCATGACGTCAGTTGATGATCGAGAAATCGCCGTTAAATTAGAATGAGTATCATTAAGTCACGCACAACTGTTATTCAACAAAATTAGTTGTCTTTTTCTTTGAATGCTGATATTCTAGGCGTAGCAAGGGATGTGAGCGTTGTCGCAGCATTTTTCGCCGATCGACGCGCTTGTTTCTCTCAATAAATTGCCATATAATTCACACTACCTTGTAATTTTATGACGTAAGGAGCTGGTGTTATGCAGTGGGGATTCATCAATGGCAGTCCCAATGCCAACGGTCACACCGCCAAATTGGGCCGACATTTATTAGCTGATCAAGCGGTCACTGAATGGCCGCTGGTGAATTATCACCTTAATCAACTCGGCCAACACGCTGACCAAGTGGACGATTTTGCCAATTTGATCCATGAAATCGCCCAAGTCGATGCGCTGTTGATCGGCACACCAGTGTATTGGTCGGACATGACCGGCTTGTTGAAGACTTGGCTGGACCGCTGCACGCTGGTTAAAGCCGAATTCACCAAGCCCATCAAGCTTTACGCCTTGATCGACGGCACCCAAGCGCCGGCGCAAACCGCACCTGGCATTGCCCCGGCGATCCAGCAGCTTGGCGAATTCTTGAACATGACTTATCAAACCAGTTTCATCATCGACACCAGCATCGTCAAACGGCCTAGCGACTATCCACAAGCGCTGGCCGCTTATCAGGAGGCGCTCCATGACTGACGCAATCAGCGGCTCGCAGCTTACGATCGGCTACGGCAAAAAGGTGATCATCAATGATCAAACCTTACATATCCCTGCCGGCAAAATCACCGGCTTAATCGGCCCTAACGGCAGCGGCAAGTCGACGCTGCTTAAAGCCATCGCCGGCATTGAACCGTTGATAGGTGGCAAATTGTTTTGCGGCAAGCAAGACATGGCGACCTTGCCGGCCAAAAGCCGCGCCCAGGCGCTGGCTTATTTGGCCCAAGCGCCGGATGTGCCAGGCGATTTAACAGTGGCGGCATTGTGCAAGCTGGGACGGTATGCGTATCATCGCGGTTTTTTTGGCAAAGACCAAGACGAAGACGCCCAGATCCGCTTGGCGATGCTGCAAGCCAAAGTCGCCGAATTTGCCAATCGGCCGCTGGCCAGCTTATCCGGCGGCCAGCGTCAACGCGCTTTTATCGCCATGACTTTGGCACAAAATGCCCCAGTGATCATGTTCGATGAACCCACCACTTACTTGGACCTCACCCATCAATTGGATGTGCTGAACTTGATGCAAGCGCTGAATCGCGACAATGGCACAACCATCGTGGTGGTGCTGCATGATTTGAATCAAGCGGCGCGCTATTGTGACCACTTGATTTGCGTACATGATGGTGTGATCGTGGCCAACGGCACCCCAACTGAGGTGTTGACTGCCGAATTATTAGCTGACGTCTTTGAAGTCAGCGCCACTTTAGTCACCCCAGCTGACTGTGACTATCCGCAACTGCTTAACGCACAAACCTTGGTGGCGCAATGAAACACACCAGGTTATGGGCCCTGAATACCGGGCTTGTGCTAGGTTTAGGCGTGTTGTTGCTGCTGGGACTGGCGGCTGGGGTACATTGGTATGCACCGACGCCTTGGCTGGGCAGCCAATTGGCCCAACAGATTCTTTGGACGATTCGCCTGCCGCGGGTGCTGTGCGCGGCGCTGGTCGGCGCCTTGTTGGCTTTTTCCGGGCAGTTGATGCAAGGCTTGGCGCGCAATCCCATTGCCGATCCGGCGATTTTAGGCGTGAATGCCGGCGCCACTTTGGCGTTGATGCTGGGCGCGCTAGGCGGCGTGGCGTTAACCGTGATCAACACCTTGTGGCTGAGTTTGTTAGGCGCGGCAGTGACTTTTGTGATGGTATTGGGCTTGGCAATGCGGCGCGGGGGCTTGGATATCTTGCGCTTCATCTTAGGCGGTACGGTGTTGTCGAGTTTGATCACCTGCTTGGCTTATGCGGCAGGCTTGTTGACCAACAGCACCAGCCAGTTTCGCAACTTGCTGGTTGGCGGCTTTGCCAACGCCACGCCGGCGCAAGCCACGGTGCTGCTTGGCGCCGCGGCGGTGATTGTGATCATTGCCGGGTGCTTTCATAAAGAATTGTCGCTGATGGTCTTAGATGATGCCACTGCCGCCAGCTTAGGCATCGATCCCAACCGGGTGAGATTGCTGGCTGCCGCGTTAGTCGTGCTGTGCGCCGGCTTAGCAGTGGCAGTGGCTGGCAACATCGGCTTTGTCGGCTTAGGCGTGCCGCAAGTGATTGCGTATGTGCATCCGGATCGCTTCGAGCGCAACATCGCACCAACGATGCTAGGCGGGGCGTGTTTCATGTCAGCCATGGATATCTTGGCCAAAACGCTCACGGCCCCGAATGAGTTGCCGCTGGCGGCGTTAAGTGCAATTTGCGGCGGCGCCTTCTTGTTTGCTGTGATTTCGCGGCCTAAGGGGGTGCGCTTATGACCCGGCGTTGGCTTTGGCCGATGATGGTGGCAGTCGCATGCGCTTTGGCGATTGGCTTGTTGGCCCTTGGCGACATTCACTTAAGTTTGACCCAAGTGGCCGGCGCCTTATTTGGCGGCAGTGACCGCATCGCTAACTTAGTAGTGTGGCGCATGCGCCTGCCTTACTTGGTCGCCGCTTGCATTGTCGGCGCTGGGTTGGCCACCAGCGGCATGTTGCTGCAACAACTCACCCATAACCCGCTGGCTGATTCCAGCTTACTTGGCGTCAACGCCGGGGCCAGCTTAGGGGCGGTGTTGTTGATCGCCGCCAGTGCCCGCTGGTCGGGGCTGTCAGTGCAGCGCTGGCTGCCGCTGGCCGTCGTCCTTGGGGCGTGTTTGGCGCTGCTGACCGTGCACCAGCGCCAATCAGGCAGCCGGTTGCAATTGTTGTTGCGCGGTGTGGCATTGACTGCCATGCTCAACGGCGTGATCTTATTGTTGCAGCTGAACATGAACACCTTTGATTTTGAACGCGTGTTGGTGTGGCTGTCAGGCAGCTTCTGGAATGTGGACTGGGCGTTTCTGCGCGGCTACGGCTTGGCGCTGTTGGCCTTATTGGTTGTTGTGGCCGGCTTGATTCGGCCTTTGGAAATGCTGGTGTTAGGCGACGCCATGGCCATCAGCGCCGGCGTAGCCATGAGGCGGTTGCGCTTGGCAGTGTTGGTATTGGCCATTGCCACTGCTGCAGTAGCGGTAGCTGTCGGCGGCGCCATTAGTTTGGTAGGCTTAATGGCCCCCAACATTGCCAAGCGCATGATCGGCAGTCATTTTGCCGTGCGCTGGCCGTTAAGTATCTTATTAGGCATCATCATCATGTTAGGTGCCACCATTGTCGCCAATAACTTGTTTCTGCCGGCCACGCTGCCGGTGGGGCTGGTGGTCGCGGTGATCACCATGCCTTACTTCTTGTTGCAACTCTTTCACGAATAGGAGAAGACCATGCACATTCGAACATTCATTATTGCCGCCGCGGCAACTCTACTGCTAGCTGGCTGTGCCCCAAAGCATACGACTAGTTCTCAATCAGCGACGCGCACCGTCACCACTACCGCCGGCAAAACGCAGATCCCTGCGCACCCAAAGCGCGTAGTTTCAACCGTATACACCGGTGAATTGCTCAGCTTAGGCGTGCCGGTGGTCGGCTCGACGCAAATGGATCTGCAAAACCCCTGGCTGAGCAAATCCGCCACTAAGGGCATCAAAGACCTGGGCAATGCGATGAACCAAGAAGCGATTTTGAAACTCAAACCAGACTTGATCGTCACCTCTAACGAAGCCGACGTCAAGAAACTCAAAGCCATCGCCCCAGTGCTGTACATCCCCTACGGCAGCACCGGCGACATGTATCAAACCTTGACGACATTCGGCACCTGGTTTGGCAAAACCGCACAGGCCAAAACCGTCGCCGCTGACCTTAAGGCCACGGCCAAAACCGCTGTGACGCAGCTCAAAGCCGGCGGTATCGACCCGGCAGTCACGACTGTCTCCTTCTTTGACATTCAAGCCAGCAAGCTATATGTCGACGGCGCCACTTGGGGCCGCGGTGGCAACGCCATCGTCACAGCGATGGGCTTTAAGCTCAACGCCGCCAGCCAGAAAGTCGAAGTCGGCACCGGCTACAAACAGATCTCCACCGAATCGCTAACGACTTACGCCGGCGACTGGATGTTCTTCTCCAATACCACCACTACCGCCAACGGCAACGACCAAGCCATCAGCGACCTCAAGCACAACGCTGTGTGGCAGCAATTGCCTGCCGTCAAAGCCGGTCACGTCGTCGCCTTGCCTTTCACCAAAATGTACTATTATGATCCTGCCGCGATCAAAGGCCAGATCAAACTTGTTGCCAAGACGATGCTAAAACAACAGTAACCCGGCGGAACTACCATGGCTGGTTCGGCACGCTATTGTCACGAATTAGTGCTTCACGTTATCATGTTGATGTACTAAAAAGACGTGGTGCTGGTAACACCACGTCCGGCACGCCGCTTAAAGAGCGGTGACCTTTCGATTGGGTTATACAACCACGTCTACTCGGTGAAAAGTATTAATGACGTGGTTTTTTTCTTATGCTTTCCTTTTTGCTTGCGCCGCTTCCTTGCACCTGAGATGTGCTGATTCGGCACGCTATTGCCACAAAATAGCACATCATGGTATCATGTCTATGTACAAAAAAGACGTGGTGCTGGTAACACCACGTCCGGCACGCCGCTTAAAGAGCGGTGACCTTTCGACATCGTAATTAAACCACGTCTACTCACTCAAAAGTATTAATGGCGTGGTTTTTTCTTATGCTTTCCTTTTCGCTTGCGCCGCTTCCTTCCGTCAGCAGTGCCCGCTTGCCACGTTGTTCTAAGATCGAACAACTTAGACGTGATGGTAATCAATCCGACAATGGTGTCAGCATGATCGCCAATCAGGCGGCAGGCGGTTGCGAGGACGTTGAAAAACACGTCCAGGATATACATAGAGGCGCTCCTTTCCCAGATTTTGTGATTCCCATGCTTCCATAGGCATCAGCTCCCTTCTGGCAATCGAAGGCCACCGCGCATTAAACTTCGTGCCTAAATATTGTATCAGACGTCTAGGATTATGTATATAGGCGCAAAAGATTGAATAATTAATATACTATTAACACTAATTACATCATCATAAACGACTATTTATTGACCAGATGCATTGTGTAATCTGCTTATTTTGTGCTGCACGATTCGCTATCCTGATTCAGATACCAGAGGCCAGGTGTTGCGTAGGTGCGTGGTGCGGCAAGCCGGTCAGGCCGTGAAACGATTAGCACAGCAAGACAAGCGGGTTGTGCTTGGCTTGCTGTGCTGATCGCGGCAACTTTTGAGATTTGCGAGGCGAGCCGCAGGCGAGTGCAAAGCTCAAAAGTTAGGCGTAAACCACGCGCACTTTGCGGGGTTGCAGCCGGCCGCACAGCCAGCGCCGGCTTGCCGCACCACGCGCCGAAGCAACACCTGGCCGGGCCTGAGCAAGTCCGGACTTTTCACGCTGTGGTCTTCGTCGAGCTGTGCAGCCCAACGCGATTGTGTATAAGCCGTGACGCCGCTTGGGCCAAGTACGCCCAAACGTCATCCCGTCTTATACACATCGCTAAGACCGGGCTGCTCCGCTCTGGTTTCTTCGTCGAGCTGCGTGGCGCAACGCGGCGTGATATAAGTCGTGACGCCGCCAAGGCAAAGAGCGCCTTTGCGTCATCCCGCCTTATATCCACCGCTAAAAGCGCGCCACTCCGCTCTGGTTTCTTCGTCGAGCTGCGCAAAGCAACGCGGGTGCAATTAGCTACGCCCCCGTACTCGCGGCAAAGTGCGCCGCAAGCACGAGGGCTAGGCTAATTGACCCGCTAAATGCGCTTTGCTTCGCTCTGGTTTATCTTGGCGTGGTGGAAGCACCATGTTACACTTAAGACAATAACGCGAAGGGAGCGTGATCCGCATGCGCTTGAAGATTGCCATTTTAGGCAGATAGCCACTTATCGCAGGCTCGCGGCGCCACCGCGGCAGCTGGGCTGCCGTTTTTGTGTGCACGAGCAAAAGGAGCATTAATGCAAGATTTACAACCACAACCTGAGAAAGTCATCATCGCCGGCATCAGCCGCGGCCGCGATGATTTTGAATACACCATGACCGAACTGGTTGAATTAGCCAAAGCCAATAATTATGACGTCGTCGGCGAAGTTCGCCAAAACCTCGACCGCTCTACTGCCGCGTATTATTTTGGCAGCGGCAAAGTCGCCGAGATCAAAGAACTGGCTGACGCTTCAGACGCGCCAACTGTGCTGGTTAACGACGAATTGTCGCCATCACAACTGCGCAACTTGGAACGCGAAATCAAGCACCACATCATCGACCGCACCCAGCTGATCTTGGAAATTTTCGCCAACCGCGCCAAAAGCAAAACCGCCAAGACCCAAGTTGAAATCGCCCAGCTGCAATACGCTTTGCCGCGCTTGCATCCCAGTGCCAACAAGCTGGATCAGCAAGGCGGCGGTGGCGGCTTAGCCAACCGTGGGGCCGGCGAAACCAAGCTGGAAATGGACAAGCGGGTCTTAAACAAGCGCATCAGCCACTTGCGCCAAGACCTCAAAGACGCCGACATCGGCGAAGAAGTCCGCCGTGCCAAGCGCAAGGCCAACGAATTGCCGACAGTGGCCTTAGTCGGCTACACCAACGCTGGCAAGTCCACCACCATGAACGGCTTGTTGGAACTGTTCTCCGACCATCCAGAAACCAAGCAAGTGTTTGAGAAAGACATGCTTTTTGCCACGCTGGATACCTCAGTGCGCCAAATCAGCTTGCCTGACAAGCGCAAGTTCTTGTTGTCTGACACTGTCGGCTTCGTGTCTAAACTGCCGCATACGTTAGTTGACGCCTTTAAAGCCACCTTAGCCGAAGCGGCTAACGCGGACTTATTGATCCAAGTGGTGGATTACTCAGACGAGCATTATCAAGACATGATGCAAGTCACCCAAACCACTTTGGAATCCATTGGCATCACCGACATCCCGATGATCGTTGCTTATAACAAAGCCGACAAACGCGAAGGTGCGACTTATCCTGAGATCAATGGTGACGATTTGATTTATTCGGCCAAAGACCCTGCGAGCTTGCAGAAGCTGGTGGATTTGATCAAAGCCCACGTTTTTGCCAATGACCAAATCAACACTTACTTGGTGCCTTTTGACCAAGGGCAAGTCGTGGACTTCATCAATCGCGAAACCAGCGTGCAAGCCACCGACTACACCCCAGAAGGCACGCGCTTGACCACCACAGTCAGCCAGATCCAAGCTGGTCAGTTGCGCAAGTTCCTCGTTGAAGAATAATTCCCAGACCCGCAAACAGCGCTGCTTCACATCTGAAGCAGCGCTGTTTTTGTGAATTATTGGGCTTCAACCAAGCGCATCGCTTGTACGACTTGCGCCGGCGTGATGTCGGGATCGATCAGCTTGAAGCTTTCGGCGTCACTGGCGGCAGTTTCTGCCACCGTGGCCAGCGCTTCATCGATATGTTCGGTGATGTTCAGATCCGCCAGCTTCATCGGCAGTCCTACCGCGCGATAGAAAGGCAAGATTGCTTGGATCTCATCAACTTTGCCTTCATGCGCCAGCTGCACCAAAATACCATAGGCGACTTTGCTGCCATGCAACAATTCATGGGTTTCGCTGAGATGCGTCAAGCCGTTGTGGATCGCATGGGCCCCGGCTTGGCGGCCGTCAGCAACCCCGAAGCCGCCGGTGGTACCGGCAATGCCAATGATGCTATCGGCCACATCGGTGAACGCCGGCGTCACCACCCCTGAAGCCAGCGCCTGCAAGGCCGCAGGCGCTTGGGTTTTCAACGTGGCAAAAATGCTTTCAGCCACGGCTTTGGCCACTCGGGAAAAGGCCGGCAGTGAATCCGTGCGGTCTTTGGTCAAGCCCACTAATTCGTACCACTTGGCCAAGGTGTCGCCAATGCCGGCGACAAAATAATCATGCGGCGTAGTCAAAATCAAATCCCAATCCACCACCGTCGCGTAAGGCGCTTGGGTGAAATAAGCCACGCGCTTGAAACTGTGATCAGGATTGTAAATCGCCCCGATCGGCGTGTAAGGCGCACAGTTGGAAGCCAACGTCGGCACGCACACAGTCGCCGCGTGCAATACCTCAGCGGCGTCTTTGGCGGTGTCTAAGACGCGCCCGCCGCCGATGCCGATCACACAATCGGCGTCAGGTGCCGCTTGAGCGATCCGCGCGGCGTCTTCATCAGAAGCGGTGCCGTCGTAGCGATACAGCGGATAATCGAGTTGCGGCCCCAGCTCAGAAAAAGCGGCATACGATTTCTCGCCAGTGACAATGATCGGCTTGGCAAAAGGCGCCAATAACTCTGGCAGTTGCGCCAATGCCCCGGTGTGGTTAATGTAACGGTTGGTGCCAGGTCGGATCTCAGTAGTCAAAGACATGATTATTCTCCCTCTCATAGTTTTCTCATGTTGTTATGAATACCCTACCAAAAATTGAGAGAAAGTCAATTACTATTTGTGATTTAGTGAATTTGTAATGAGATTTGACTCATTATTTTCTCATGCATCGTCGCGATATCGCTACCTGTTGACATAATAACAGCCGGCTGCTAACAGCAACCGGCTGAATCTCATGCTAAATTATTGCTGTGGTGCATTGAACGCCTTCAACCCGGCTAACGCCAAGGCGCCGCCAACGATCACCACAATGCCGCCGGCCCAGCCGAGAAACGGGATCAACGCGACCCCGCCGCCAACCACCAGCAGCACATCAGGCGCTTGCTTAACGCGGGCATCGCCTTTGTAATACACCAAGCCGATGATCCCCAGTGCCAACACCGCGATCTTAACCAGCGTCAGCACAGTAGAAACCCCGCTCGTACTGCCGCTGGTGCCGCCTGCAATGTCAGACACTGCCCCGCCGGTCAACAGAAACGGTCCCAGCAGCAACAACACGCCGCCGATCAAGCCGACGATTCCGTTGGTCATCAACAAACCCTTTGTCTTCATCCATTTCTCCTCCAATACAAATAATAGCAGCACCGCGGCCGCCCGCTGTGCTGCTATTATTGTCCCAAGGATCGTCAAAAAACGCAAAGAATTCGCAACAGCCTCACCCTAACCTGCCGTCAAATCCCGCGGTATCGCCATAAAATGCGGTGTGCCAAAGTAATAACCTTGCACAAAATCCGGGCAGAAATCTCGAATCAGCGTCAAATCATCAGACAATTCCAAACCTTCCAGTGTAAACACTTTGCCTAACTGCAGCGCGCGTTTGCGCCAATGGGTGACTTCGGCTGCGATTTGCGCTTGAGGTTGGGTTTTGCGGACATTCTGGATGGCGTATTTGTACTCACTGACGTATGGATCAAGGGCTTGGACCAAATCACCGACGTTCTCACCAGTCCCCACATCATCCAAGCACACCAACAAGCCTGCGCCTTGATAGGCCTTGGCGCTTGTGACCAGATCCGCCAGGGCCACGGCTTTGGTGTCATCCCCGTGCCGCTCGGTCAATTCGATTCCCAATTTAAACGGCAAGGTACGCTTAACATCTTGCAGAAGCTGCAAGTATTCAGGCTGAACAAATTGCGATTGATCAAGATTAAACGCCACGAACTCTAAGCCATCAGGCATCGCTGCCAACGTCTCATTCAATAATGCACTCATTTGCACCGGATCGATCAAGCTGATATTATCCGGCAGCCGCCAAGGGCCGCCTGGAAGCTTCTGCTCTCGTAAGAATAATTCATACCCGGAAAGTTTCTTGGTTTTGATGGAAAATTGTGCTTGTCCCCATAATCTGATCATTATTATCTCGCCGTATCCCTCGGCGCCCCCTTCTTTAACGTGCTGCCGGCTGATCTGGTACCGTGCCTGCCGCCCAAGTAATCGTGGATGTATAAGTGCCTGTTTGTGCGCTTGCTGATGGCAAAACGTCCAGCGCCGCTGACATTTGCCCACTTAATGTGAAGTCCTTGACGTCAGCTTGCGTCGTGGAGAAAACCACCACCGAATCAGCCGTATCAGGAATCGGCCCTGACTTCACTGTGCTGTCAAAGCCCACCGCTTTAGCCAAATCCGGATCATCCGGGGTAAAGGTCGTATGCAGCACCGTATCGATTGGCTGATTTGGTTGATCTTTCGTGACAAAAGGCGTCATTGACGCAGTGATCATCCATTTGTTATTCGCGCCGGTATGCGCCCCAAAGGTAAATTCCCCGCCTTTGGCCTGCAGCGCCGCCGACCCGGTGTAAGCGACGCTGATCACTTGACTCAACTCCGCTTTCCCGAAGTCAAAATCCGGCACCGCCAGCACGGTTGGCCCTTGCGGCTGGGTGATCACAATTTGCGCTGCATTGGAATAATAAGTCTGGCCGTGATATTCAAAATTCAACTGATAAATATCGCCGGCATTCAAGTAACTCAAGTTCGGGATCGAATAACTGAACGCAGCAGCATCAGTTGGCAAAAACGTCGCCGAATTCTTCAGCTTTGTGGCATCGTAGTTTGGCGTGTATTTGATAAAATGCGCCATCGCTTGCCCCGCCGCTTGCGCCGTTGCTTGCGCCGCCTTGAGACTGGCTGGGACCTTGGTCAATTTCACCGTGCGATCTTCGCCTAAATTACCAGAATCGGCATGTTCAGGATTTAAAGCCAACACCTGCAAGGTCACGCGCTTGAGGATCTTGACCCCAGAGTTCAAGGTGATGTCTGCCACGATATCGACCCCGCCATCTAAGTCGTTGATTTGCGTCGCCGCCACCTGATTAGCCGTCGCCGTCACCCCGCTAGTTGAAGCATCACTTAAGGTCACGGGACTATCCATGGCTGAATAAACGTCGGCGCTGCCATGCTTGTACACCTGCCAGGTGACGGCTTTGGCATTACTAATGCTTTCGTCATCAGGCGCTAAGCTGAGCTTGCGTGTGGTGGCAGCCGGCTGCAAGAAGGTATAACCATGCAAGTCTTGGGTCTTGTAACTTGGCGCAAACACGAAATTCGCATCGTTGTCAAAAGTCAGCTGCAATGGTGATTCATCAGAAGCTTTGGCGACTTCCACGGTTTGATTAATGTCGTTGATCGTATCAACAATGTGATCTAACACGGTCGGATCGCTGCCATCGACCAGAAACTGCTTGATCAGATCTTCCAATTCTTTGACCTGCTGCGCACCGTCGCCGCCGGTAAGATACTTAGACACATCGACCAAGGTGTCTTGTGCATTGTCGGAAGCATCTTTAAGCGGACTTTCTTCCACCACATGCAAGACATCATTGGGGTTGAGCACCTTAGGCGGAACCAGCCACACCCAGCGTTTGTCATCCAAGACTTTGACAGTGGACCCATCGGCATTTTGCATCGTTGGCGAATCCAGTGTGGCTTCTTTGTTAATGGCATAATGCAGCGTATCGCCTGGAATCGTGCCGGTGCCGATCACAATCGTGCCGACTTCTTTGCCTTGATAAGAAACGTTATTGGGCAATGGCAAAGTCGAAGCAACTTTAGGCGTGAGCTGAATATGAAAATCCAGCTTCCCCAACTGGGTCTTGTACCACGGCGTGCCGCCGGCTAAGGTGAATTGTTCCTGCACCGTCAAGGTATCAACTTTATCGCTGTAACCGGCGGCTTTCAGGTTGATTTGGATATACATCGGGTCGCGCACATTGATCTGGTTAGTGGAATATTCGCTGCCGCTGCGATACAGTTCGCTGCCGGTATCCGTGCCGATCGGAACAAACCCATCGCTGCCGCGCTTAACGGTGTTATCGCCAGGATGCGCGCCATAAGTATAAGTCACCGCCGGACTGTTGGCCGGGATCCAAACACCACCGCCCAGGCTGAACACCATGCTGAATTTAGCCAATTGCGCCCAATGCTGCCCACTGCCAAAAATGGCGTTATCAGAACGAAACGGCGAATCATAGCTGCCTGCTGGGATCACAAAAGTCACATTCCCGTTTGGATCGACCACTTGCGTATTGGCATCAACTTGTTCAAAACCTGACGCATACACTGACTGGATCGGCAACATGAACAGGCCGTTTTGGGCAACTTGATCTTTAAGCGTGGCCCCATCGCTGCTAAAAGAAGGATTGGTCGCTTCACTGGTAAAATCAACCGGATTCTTGTTCCACGTAGCTGCTTGCACACGCGAAGCGCCAAACGCCGCAAGCCACCAAATCAGCGCACAGATGGCGATTGGTATTCTGAGATTCAATTTAACCGCACGCATCTTTGCGCCTCCTTTGGGTTTACTGATCGGCGTGTTTGCGCCGCTTGAACAACAATACCACCAACAACACAATGATCAACACCAACAGCACGATCAATGCAATCAGCCACCATGGCACTTGATTAGCCATTTTGAGGCTGGCGGCTTTGTTGACCTGCTCGGCTTTGGCTTGGCTGACATGGATCGTACGCTTGAAGTGCCAAGTGCGGCTGCCAGACTTCGCCACCAGATCCAGTTGATAATTTCCTGCGGCAAAAGCGTGCTTGGAATAGATGCCATAGACGAAATGCGAATTCGGCGCCATGGCGTAATCGCTGACTTTGCGCGTTAATACCGGCTTAGCGCCGCCATCTTTATACACTTTAGCATTAATCGACATTTTGCCAAACATTTCCGGCTTAATGTTCTGCAAAGTGGCCAATACGGCCGCTTGCCCGTCTTGCATGCCAAGGTCCAACTTCGGCAGCTTAAGGGCTGGGCGCACGTATTGCGAACTGACCCGCATCACGATTGCCGAATACATGGCAAACTTGTTCTTGATCGCCATGCTTTGGCCTTTGTCATCCCCGTATGATGCTGTATCGATTGCGTATACACTGCCGACTAATTCACCGGCAAAGCCGTTTTTCGGGATTTGCAAGTTGAAAGCCACGCGCTTGGTTTGCCCGCCGGCTAACGTAACTTTAACCGGCTTGCCAGCCAACTGCGACAAGCGGTATTTGGCTGAATCATCACGCGGGCCGCCTGGATCATAGCCAATCGTCCCATTGTTGCCGGTGTAGGCATCTGCCACGCTGACTTTGATTGTTTTGCGTGAATCGGTGACGTTTGACACCGTCATCGCCAATTGTACGCGTTGGTTGGGCTTGACCATTAATTCATAATAGCCGGCTTGTTTGCTTTGCGCATTGGTCAGCTCCGGTTTGATCGTGAAGCTGGCGCCAGTTGCTTGCACTTGGTGGCTTGGCAATAGCATGAGCATCAACACCAAGCCCACCAAGGCCAGCCATACTTTCTTTCGCATCATGTCTCCTTATTTGGCTTTCCAAGAAAAATCCCGCCCCGGCCTATGCGGCGAGAGGCGGGAATGAACGTATGATTAATTGTCTTGTACAGAATCAGTCGCAGGTGCAGCTTCAGGTGTTTGGCCCGACCCCAACGTCCAGGTAATCGTAGCAGTATAAACCCCTGTAGTTGCTGTAGCTGTTGCAGGAATCACCAGCTTGCCGTTAACCGGATTCGTTTCAGTCGTACCTTGACCAAATTTAGGCTGTGCTTTTTGAACGCCAACTGCATCACCGCCGACATTGAGGGTACCCTTCACCGCGTCAATTCCAGTAACTTCAGCAGAGTTCGTGTTCCATTTCGGTGCCGAAGCAGACAAAGTCAAAGTCCCTTTATCTAAAGTATTGGTGGTTTCTGTCTCATGCGTAAACGTACTCAACCTTGCTGTGATGTTCCAGCCTTTGCTTGTCCCAGTTAAATCCTTAACCGTTAAAGAACCTGAACCGGCTTTATCCTCAGAAGTAAAGCCAGTACTGATCAAATTACTCAGCTCAGGCTTGCCAAAATCAAAACTTGGCACCTCAGTCAAAACCAGCTTGCCGTGATCAGAATCATTATCTTCCACCGACAATGTTGCATTTGAAGTTTTTAACAGATCACTTGTGCTGGTTTTATCTCCATCAGCCGCATTAACCGAATTGGTTGCTAAAGTCGTGGCCAGCGCTGCGGCGAAAAGTGCGCTGCCGATAAGAAAGCTTCGTTTCATATTGAATTTCCCCCAACGTAATATTTATACTATTCCAACATATCATACATTTTCCAGATTAGTAACCCATATTTAGCAATATAACGCCGAAATCTAATGGGTACACTGAAATCAGCATGAAAACATCGCCAGCACAGTCTTTCTCGCCATCATTGCCACTGGTCACATTATTTAAATAACAATATATCAATGGGATTACCCAATTAAAACGCCATTATCACGTGTTTTCAACAACATGGTGTCACATCATAGTGCGTGCTGTTACCAGCTTTCTTCACGGCATGCATCACGTTATCGCACATTTTGTGAACTTAAATTCCCCTGTCAGCGTTTGCGTATATTAAAATATATTTTCGTATATCTATCCATTATCTGTATAATTACCCACCGATCTGGGTAATAAAACAGCCGGCCGCTGCGCCTGTAAAAACAGACAGCAGCGGCCGGCTGAAGCAATTGGTCTAGCGAACGCCAGATGATAAACGCTTGTTGATCATTCGTGAAATCACCGACAGCGCGTAGTTGACGATGAAGTATAAGAAGGCCAACGCGACAAACATGGGAATCATATAGTTGATGTTTTGGCCGTAAATGATCTGCGCGTGGTAGGTCAATTCCGGCAACAAGATGATCGTCGCCAAGCTGGTATCTTTGACCAAGGAAATGAACTGCGACACGATCGGCGGGATCATCGCCTTGAAGGCTTGCGGCAAGATGATATGGACCATTGCTTGCGTGTACGACAAGCCGTTAGAGCGGGCAGCTTCCATTTGCCCAATCGGCACCGAGTTGATCCCGGAGCGCACGATTTCGGCTAACATCGCCGATTCAAACACCGTCATCGCCACGATCGACGCTGGGATCACTGGCAGACGCACGCCAATGTTCGGCAAGGCAAAGTAAGTGAAGAACAAGATCAACAGCAGCGGCAGGTTTCTGATGATATCGATGATAAAGCCCACGACTGCCGAGAAGATCTTGACGTTAACGTAACGTGCCACGCCAAGCAAGGTCCCGATGATGAAGCTGAAGAAAATCGACGTCACCGAAACTTCAAGCGTCACCCAAAGGCCTTGAAGCAGATACGAAATATTAACTTGTGAATATGCATCAATAAAGTTTTGCATCACTTGGCCTCCTTTCTAGGCGACGGCCCATTTCTTCTCGAGATAACGCATGAAATACGACAGCGGCAAGGTCAAGATCAGATACAACAAGCCGACTGCCAAGTAAGTATCGAAGGTATTGAAAGTCGCATTGGCGATGATCTTGCCTTGGTACATCAAGTCAAAGCCAGCCACGAAGGCCAGGATCGATGAGTTCTTCACCAAGTTGATGAATTGGTTGCCCAACGGCGGGATCACGATCTTAATCGCCTGTGGGAAAATGATATGCGTCATCGCTTGGGCATAAGTTAAGCCGTTAGAACGCGCCCCTTCCATTTGCCCCACCGGCACGGATTCGATCCCGGCACGAATGGTTTCGGCAATGAAGGCACTGGTGTAAATCGTTAAGCCAATAGTGCCGGCGGTGAAGCCGTCAATTTCAGTGACATACGTCGGCACGATCACATAAAAGGCCATGGTAATGACCAACAACGGGATATTGCGGACGATTTCCACATAAATGCGCCCAATCACCTGCAGTGGTCGATACGGCGAGATCTCCAGCAAGGCAAAGATGGTCCCGATGATCAAACTGCCGATCAAGGCAATGATTGAACTCAACAAGGTGTAGCCAAGCCCGGAAAGCAAGGTCGGGAAGTTATTGACAAGAATGGTAAACATCTACTCCACCTCCTTGATATCAAAGCCTGGAATGTCGCCGAACCACTTGTTGATCAACTTCTCATAAGTGCCGTTCTTGCGCAATTCAGCCACCGCGTTATCCACGGCGTTGGTCATGTTGGTTTGGCCTTTGTTAATGGCGATGCCATAAGGTTCTTTGGTGAAGGTGCCGCCGACGACCACATAACGCTTATCTTGTTTGGACATCCCATACAAGATCCCGTTATCTGTGGTCACCGCCAAGCCTTGGCCGGATTTAAGCGCCGTGAAGGCTTGCGCGTAGTCTGACAGTTGCAACACAGTGGCTTGCGGGGCGGCTTTCTTGATGTTGTCAACCGACGTTGAGCCTTGCACGCCGATGACTTTGTCGCCTTGCTTCAAGTCTTTGACCGAATGGATCGGGCTGCCTTTCTTCACCAGCAATGATTGCCCAGCGTTGAAATACGGCTTGGAGAAATTCAAGACTTTCAGCCGATCCGGGGTGATGGTCATGGTGGCGATGATGGCATCGATGTTGCCGCCTTTTAACATCGGCACGCGGGTGTCACTGGTGACTTGCACCAGTTGAGCTTTGCCTTTGGGGCCTAAAATCTGCTTGGTAATGGCCTTGGCCATGTCGATATCAAAGCCTTCGATCTTGCCGGTTTTGGTATTCATCAACCCAAACAAGCGCGTGTCGGCTTTCACGCCCCAAACAATCGTGTCGGTTTGCTTGGCGTGTTCAAGCACGTCTTGATCAGCCAAGGACTTACCGCAACCGGATGTGAACACCACCAGCCCCAACAGCGCGATCAGAAATGGCAGGATGCGTTTTGTTCTCATAGCTGCCTCCTTAGTGGTTGATGATCTTAGACAAGAACTCCTGAGCGCGCGGTTCCTGCGGATGGTCGAAGAAGGCGCCAACGTCACTGGAGTCTTCTAAGATCTGCCCGTCTGCCATAAACACGATGCGATCGCCAACATGCCGGGCAAAGCCCATTTCATGGGTCACCACCGCCATGGTCATGCCGCCTTGGGCAATGTCTTGCATCACATCCAACACATCACCGATGGTTTCTGGATCAAGCGCTGAAGTCGGTTCGTCAAACAAAATGGCTTTAGGCTTCATCGCCAAAGAGCGCGCAATGGCGATGCGCTGTTTCTGCCCGCCAGACAACGCAGAAGGATAAGAATCTGCCTTGTCGCGCAAGCCCACTTGGTCTAAGAGCTTCAAGGCATCCTCATGCACTTCTTCGCTGTTGCGCTTAAGCACCAAAGTCGGCGCCAAGGTGATGTTTTGCATCACCGTTTTGTTAGCATATAGGTTAAAATGTTGGAACACCATCCCGACGTTCTTGCGGATCTTGTTCATATCGGTGTGTTTGTCGGCCAAGTCGAAGTCGTTGACGATCAGCTGTCCGGATTGGACCCGTTCTAAGCCATTGATGGTGCGCAATAAGGTACTCTTCCCTGAACCGGACGGGCCGATAATGGTAACGACCTCGCCGCGATCGATGGTCAGATTAATGTTCTTAAGCGCATGGAACTTGCCGTAGTATTTCTCGACATCGTGAAATTCGATCATCGACATCGTGATCCCTCCTTATATGGTTGAATCGCGCGACAACCCAGAGGCTTGTCGGCGTGTGACTGGTAGCACCACGCCTGTTTAGACAAGGCAACATGATAGCGGGCTTAAAGGACGCGATGAATGTTCTTGCAACAGTTTCGTGATTATGAATAATTTATCATTTTTCACTCATCTTGTCCACTAAATAATCACCACTGTCCTGTCTGGGTCTATCCAAATCTTTGTCTCCCAAGCCGCCGCGCTGGTATCACATGGCCCCAAATGCCGTTAATAGCGGGTTTTCTCTTGGCCTGAAGCTGATTTTTTATGCAGAAAATATTTATTTTTTCACAGAAAAAAACCGCCGCTGTCATCAGCGACGGTTGTCTTGTGGTGCGGTTTGCTTGGTCGAATAAGCCAACTGCACGGTGACACTGTATGGGGCTTCTTTGGTGATCAAAGTCCGGCGCCCCATTTGCTTGCTTTGCCCGCCGGTGAGATACACATGCGCGGCGACTAAATGATATTGCGCTTGCGCTTCTTTGACTGGCAATAAGCCCACCCGCGAAACCGTGGCGATACTGGCAGTTTGCAAGGCATTGACCCCGGCGAAAACTTCCACGCTGCCGCTGGTTTGCCGCAGTTCATAAAACGGCAGCTCCACCAGCGCGCCAATGGCTGCCACCGGCTTGTGCGACTTCTGGATCACGCGCATGATCGCGTGGTCATCCAAGCCGGAATAATTGGCTGCCAAGTGCCCGCCGGCGATCAAGTGGTCAACTAAATGATCCAAGTTAACTTGTTGACTGGGGCTGATGGTCACCACTGTCGGCAACAATTTCTCGTCTTGATACAAGCCAGACGCGGCAGTCGCCAAGTTATTTTGCGCCAACTTGGATTCAGCTGCTTTGAGTTGCGCCTGATTGCCGCCTAAGAGCTTCTCGACTTTCGGTGAAATGTCGTATTTCAACTGCTTGTCCGTGTAATAGTAGAAGAAATTCAACACAATGAAATATTCCAAGATCAGAAAACCGATCAGAAACGCGGTGCCTTGCAGCCGATATCCGCTAAAGCGCAACCCTTGGATCGCGGCGTATAACAAATAGAAATTCGCCACGAAGGCCACGACGGTGAAGGCTTTGCCTTTGGCTTTGTCTTGGATGTTGAAGTAGCTCAACAACCGATTCAAAATATCTAACGCTGTTAACATGGTTGCCTCCTATTGTCCCGTGGTCGTGGTGCTGGTGGTTTGGGCGCTGGAAGCTTTGGCAGCGTCAGTGGTGTCACCAGTATCCTTGGCGCTTTGGGCGCTGCTGCTGTTGGCTGTGGTATCTTGGCCGCTGGCAGCATCAGATTTGTCGGTGTTGCCAGTGGTGGTTTGATCAGTGGCGCCAGAAGCAGAAGAAGCCGATTGGGCATTCTGCTGGGTTTGATCTTGCTTGTTGTCAGCTGAGCTGCTTTGCGCTTGGGGACTTGAATCTGTAGACGCTGATTCAGCACTGCTGGATGAGGCTTTAGGCTTAGCACTTGGCGCACTGGGTTTGGAAACGCTGCTTGCCGTGGCCGCCTTTTGTTTGGAAATCAACGCACTTTGGTCTGCTGCAGACTTCGGCTTGGCGCTGGGGTTGACGGTCGTGTTGATGACGTTGAACCCGGCAACGAAGATAATGATCGAAACGATCGCGGCTGGTGAAACTAATGGCGCGGTTCGATAAGCCATGATTGCAACTCCTCTCAAAAAAACATGATGACTAAATTGTACCGCATTGCACCTTAAGGCGGCCTTAAGAAAATTCAAAAATCGCCGAAGAATTGCGCTCAGTCACAAGGGCCGGACCAGTGAAGCTGCGCGCCGTGGGGCCAGCAAGGCGGCGCAGGCGGTGCGGCCGGTTCCAACCGCGCTGAGGAGCGCGCGTTTTCCACCTAAGTTATGAGCCAGGCGCTCGCTGCGCTCACCTGCCTGTCTCATAACTTGCCGCGATCAGCGTTGTGAGACAAGCACAAACCGCTTGTCTCACAACGCTGATCGTTTCACGGCCTGACCGCCTTGCTGGCCCCACGACGCTCCGCTTCACTAGTCCTTCGTTGATGATAGCCGTCATTGATCAACATGTGATCGATCCAACGAATTCCACCAATCTTCGACGATTCCTTAACCAAGTTTGTTTCGGGTTAGAATGTATCTGGCTGCTAAAACTAAACCTGTTACAACGCGGTAATTGGCTAGTTTAGTGAAACATCGCGTCGTTAACGTCGCACCCACCTGCCTGCACCACAGTCGCTTTTAGACACACAATTATCACATCGCAGGTTTGGGATAATGCTGAACATTCCTCAACCGATCCATGACCAGAATTCTAACATAAAACCGAAGATGTAGGGCAGGTGTTGCGAAGCGGCGTGGGGCAAGCGGCGGTCAGGCCGCGAAACGATCAGCACCCAAAGACAAGCGGGCTTTGCTTGGCTTTGGGTACTGATCGCGGCAAGAATCGAGCCAGGCAAGGTGAGCGCAGCGAGCGCCGGGCTCGATTCTTAGGCAGAAAACGCGCGCTGCCTGCGCCGCCGCTTGCCCCACGCCGTGCAGCAACACCTGCCTGTCCCTTTCACCAATCAAAAAACCACGAACTAAGCCGCTCGTGGTTTTGGAAATTATTGTGCCTGTTTAGCGGCACATTCTGCACATAAGCCGTATAACTCGAAGTTATGGCTGGCGATTTTGGCACCTGGGACTTGATTCTCGAAGAAATCCATTGGACACATTTGCAACTCTTGCACGCGGTGGCAATTGGTACAAATGAAATGATGATGATGCGGGTGGTTGTAGTCACACTGCAACTTCACGATTGCCTGCTCATCTTGGACTTCAGACTCTAAGATGCCCAGCTTCTCGAATTCTTTGACGTTACGATAAATCGTATCATGCGACAAGCCAGGATAGCGCCCGCGCATATACGCATCGATGCTGGTCACCGTCACGTAACTATCAGCATGATCATCCAAATATGCCACCAAATCGCGACGCTGCTTGGTGACACGCATGCCGTTTTGCTTCATGCGCGCCAATGCAATGGTTGCATTCGACATGCGACCACCCCTTTCCTGAATTGTCCTCACTGTATCATAATTCAGCGGTGAATACCAGCCACCGCTAACGCCAGATCCTTCATGAAACGGTCGATATTGTGCTTGGCGACTGTCCAATCATCATTGGCGATCACCGTCGCTGTGGCCTTCAATTCATCTGGCAGCAACAAGTCGCGCTGATATTCTGGACTGGCTAAGCGCTGCTGCACCATTGCCGGATCGTCGCCGCGCGCCAACAAGCGCTTTTTCAAGATGCTGGGATCTTCAATGGTCAAAAACAGCGTGCACACCGCCGGCCCCAGCGTTTGCGCGTATGTTACCGCGCCTTTGGTATCCAAGACAATGCTGGCAAAAGCGGCATGCTGCCACACCGCATACAGCGACTCATATGAGCTGCCGTATTGGTAGCCGGCATAAGTCACGTCCTCAATGTAGTGGTTTTGCGCGAAGCTTTCCGGTGTTTCGAAGGCGTAATCCACCCCTTCGACTTCGTTGCAGCGCTTAGGCCGCGTGGTGTGCGTCATCACGCGCTGAATGTCGTATTGTTCGGTTAAGTAGCGGCTGACCGTCGTTTTGCCCGTGCCAGTCTCGCCAGTGATCACGATCAATCTATGCTTCAACATTCTCCTCCACTTGTGCCACCACTTCCAAGTGCAGCTGGAAGGCTTCGGTTTGATCCATCACGCTGATGACAAAATGGTCATCGGCATACCAGCTGGCGGTCAATTCATCGCCAGTTGCCGCATTCAACCCATGCATATCTGCCTTGCCGTGCTGGGCATATGCCACCACTTGATCATGCAGCTCGTGGATGTCCGGTAAGGTACTAACGGCAAGCTCTTGGATCAACAAATGCAAAGCCTTCTTCGACGCTTGTGCAAAAGTCGGCAACAACTCGTCTTCCAAGCCGGCGTGAAACACCGCCAAGCTGCCTTGTTGATAACTTGCTCCGATCACACTATATGCCATGTTCCGCCTCTTTTCCCCTTTTGCTAATAGTATAGCATCTTAAAAATCAAAAAACCGCGGTTTCCCGCGGCAAACTGATGATTTTAATTACAAGCGACGGGCAAAGTTTGGCGCGTAGTAAGCCATCTTCTGAATCGTCACACTTTCACCTGGTTGCGGGGCGTGAACGTAGCTGCCGCCGCCGATGTAAATGGCCACGTGGCCGGCAGAGCCGACCCCGCCCCAAAACAGCAAGTCGCCTGGCTGCAAAGCAGACATGGAAACACTGTGACCCATTGAGGATTGCGCTGCAGCATTATGCGGCAAGCTGATGCCGACTTTAGCGGCTGCATAAGCGACTAAGCCAGAGCAGTCAAAACCGCTTGGGCTCATCCCGCCGTAAACATATGGCACACCAATGAATTGTTCGGCAACCCCGACGATGCCGCCAAGCGAACCGCTGCCGGTGTAACTTGGCGTGGCAGCAGGCTTTGGCGCAACAGCTGCGGCTGTAGCAGTTGCTTGCTTGATTGGTGTCGCAGTGGCAGCTTTTTTGGTGCTGGCTGCGGCTTGTTGCGCTGCTTTGGTGGCAGCGGCTTTAGCCGTGGCGTTGGCTTTGGCAATGTTGCCTTGCAAAGCAGCAACGGCATCTTTGTTGGCGTCGATTTGCTTTTGCAAAGCCGCTTGCTTAGCCGAAGCATCTGCTGCTAAGGACTTGATTTGATCGCGTTCGGTTTCCAATTTGGCTTCGGCTTGGACCAAATCGGCTTTATTATCAGCGGCGGCTTGCTTTAAGTCGCTGAGCTTGCTGGTGGCCGCTTGGACTTCTGCTAAAGCTTCTTGGTTAGCGTTGTTAAGCTTATGCACCGTGAAGGAGCGGTCAACGGCATCGGATAAATCATGCGCGTTGAGAATGAAATCGATGTAAATGTTACCGGTAGCGGAATCGCCGATTTCCTTTTGCAAAGAGCGCAGTTGTTTCTTCATCGTGGTCGTGCGCGCTTTGACTTCTTGTTGGGCTTGGTCGATTTGCTTGTTGTAGCTGGCGACTTTAGCCGTGGCGGATTTGATCTGCGCTTGAGCTTTTTGGATTGCGACAGCTTTGGCTTCGGCTTGGCCGTTGATCTTGGTGACGGCGTCTTGCGCTTGTTGCAGTTGTTGCTGCAAAGCGCTGGACTCAGTTTGCTTGGTGGTTAATGCGCTTTTGGCATCGCTGATTGAATCAGCGCTGACAGATTGGGTGCTTACCCCAACAACGGCAAGAACGGTGGCGGCTGCCAGTACGGTAACGGTCTTCATCAGTTTCATTGCTTGTTCGCTCCTCTTAGTTTCTAGTGAACAGTGTAACAAAGGCCTGTTACAGATTCGTGACGAAGTGGTTAAGCCTTCGCGTCGCCGCCGCAACGTTTTGAATACGCTACCATTAATTGAACGAATTAACTTCATTTGCTGCGCGCACGCAAAAAAAGGCGCCTAAGCGCAATGGCTGAGGTGCCGGGTTGCCTTGATTGCATAACAAAAGCACGATTGGCGAGCTGCCATCGTGGCTTTTGGCGATTTACGCAACGCGGCGTGAGATCAGCGGTAACGCCGCGTTGGTTTAAGTACCCGGCGGTTACCCGTCGAGCAAATCATCTGTAGTACGTCCTTTATTTGCCTGGCGGTTAAGCCTAGGCTTCACAGCGAACAGCGCGCTGTCGCTCTGGACGAGCGGGTCAAAGCGCGAACCACTCGCGCTTCCAGACGACCCGTTGCGGGGTGCGGCGTTCTGCAAGCTTGGCCTTCGCTTACCCTTGCCCCTATGCCGGAGAACAATTGTAGAATACACCGTACGCAATTAAATTGCAAGCGCTTTTCTAAGCTTTTACAATTAATTTACAATAGTCCGTGGAGGCCGGACAGGGGCTGCTGCGCGGCGTGGGGCAAGCGGCGGCGCAGGCAGTGCGGCCGGCTCCAACCACGCAAAAAGCGCGTGTTTTACGCCTAAGCATTTAGCCGTGCGCTCGCTTTGCTCACCTGCGCGTCTAAATGCTTGCCGCGATTTGTACAGCGAGCCAAGCACAGCCCGCTTGTCTCACTGTACAAATCGTTTCACGGCCTGACCGCCGCTTGCCCCACGCCACTCCGCAACCCCTGTCCTCTGGTTTTCGAATCGGCAACAAATTGGGCGACCAACCCGCGATGTTGCATATTTGATGCCAAAATCCGATTTCTACCAAGCTGAAACTATATTCAGGTGGCCGGGCCAACTTCAGAAATTCGTCTAATTGCAGATTGCTTCGTATAATCAAATTAAACTCACAAAGGAGGCTTCATCATGACCCAACATCCTAAACGCTTGCTCGCCGGTGTTGTCGATCGGCCTAAAACCATGGCGATCTTAAGCAATTACACCGCAATCGAAACTTTAGAAGTCGTGTTGATGCGAGTGTATTCTGTTGCAGCATACCGCCATGAAATCACCAACACCAAGATCACAACCGTCGCCTTAGCGGTCACCCCCAAGTTAATGGTTGCCAACGCGCCGATCCGCTACGGCGATGACTTGCTGGTGCAAGGCCGCTTGCAAACTGTTCTGGTCTTGCCGCACCGCCATGAACGCCAAGCCGCCAAGCAGCTGCTTGAGAACAATGAGCGCAAAATTCTCCAAGCTCAGGCCAATTGTTTTGCCCGTTATGTTGCCAGCCATCACGATGCCGACACATTAGCCAAGCGCTTAGCCAAAATCACCGCCAACTGGCTGTCGCACAAAGACCAACTCACCGCCTATCAACGTCATGTGCAAGAACTGATGGCGCCTCACAGTGGCGCATCAGTAGAGAATCTGCCCGCCATGCAGCGCCATCAGCGCGAATTAAACGAAGAAACCACTACAGCCATCCTCGCGCTCACCACCCCGCTGTTGTTGCTAAAACAGCCGTTAAAGCGCGTGACCACCACCGCAATCTACGGCCGCCTGCAACGCCCGCGCGAAGCCGTCGACTTCAAGCGCCTAGCTGATCCCTTGTATCTGCATCAACAGGCCCAAGAAATCATGTTAGATTATCAATTCGCAACAGCCCACCACTTGCCGCTTTCCGGCAAAGGGACACCTTTATCCGATGAAGAACTGGCCCAGTGGCAGCAAGCCATTGATGCAAAATATCTCAATTAACCCATCCAGCTGTCCGCGTTATCCGTTGCGTTTTCTAAAACCAGATCCATCGCATAGCCAATGACGATCCTGATGCGAATCCAGAAGGACAGGGGTTGCGCAGGTGCGCGGCAAAAGCGGCGGTCAGGCCGTGAAACGATCAGCCCAGTAAGACAAGCGCACTTTGCTTGGCTTGCTGGGCTGATCGCGGCAACTTTTGAGATTTGCAAGGCGAACCGCAGGTGAGCGCAAAGCTCAAAAGTTAGGCGTAAAACACGCGCTCCTCAGCGTGGTTGAAGCCGGCCGCACCGCCTGCGCCGCCGCTTTTGCCGCGCACCGGAGCAACCCCTGTCCGGCCCTTTAGACGCATGGTCGTAAGCACCTAATAATCGACCGTACTAAAGAACCCCGTAATCTCGACTTTGAGATCACGGGGTTCTTTCCGCTTAGGCCAGGTTTTTGATTTCGTCAGAGGTCTGGATTAAATTCCACGGCAAACACGCCTCCAACTCTTCATTTTTTGCGAAGGTTGGCAGTTCTGTTATTTTTTTAAGCAACTCTTCCAGATACACTACTGGATCAAGTCCATTGGCCTTGGCGGTTTCAATCATCGTCATCCAAATCGCGTTTGCTTCGGCGCCTTTTGGACTGGTACTGAATAGCCAGTTTTTTCGCCCAATCACATACGTCTTCATATTACGTTCAGACGCATTATTAGTCAGGTCGATCTCGCCATAATCAAGCACTCGATTCAGTGGCACTCGCTGACCTTGTGCATACGCGATGGCCTTTCCAAGACGACCTTTAGGGAGGGTATCAACTTGATCACACCATTGCCAGAAGCGTTCAATCAAAGGTTTGAGTTCTTGTTGACGCACCTTCAAGCACTCAGCGCTTGAAAGATTGTTCCATTTTGCTTCCAGCTCAAACATCTGATTGATCAACTTCAGCCCTTTGGTCATCGCCTTAGTATATGTGAAATCGGCGAAGAACTTTCGGCGCACGTGAGCCCAGCATCCAACCCTAGTAACTGAGTCACTAAGGAGATTATAGCCGGCGTAGCCGTCACACTGAAGAACACCACGAAAACCTTCATACAAACTCTGCGCGAAATGGCCAGACCGCGTATTCGCATATGCATACAATACGACTGGCTGATCTGTACGAGTAATGCTGCGAGCCACCCAGACATATGATTTGCTGGTCGCAGTCTTTCCAGGTTCGTTTAAGACCTGATACGGTGTTTCGTCACCCTGGAGAAAACGCTGGCTCATTAGACGTGAGCGCATGTCATCATATACTGGTTTGACCAGCTCAGCACACTTGATTACCCAGTTGGCAATAGTCGTTTCGCTGAGTAGTACACCAGCTCGCTGCCAATCTTTTAACTGACGGTACAATGGGGTCGCCAGAATATACTTTTGATGAAGAATGGACGCAATTAGGGACGGCGTTGCGATGCTGTGAGCGATCAGCGCCTTGGGCGCGTCGGCTTGATAAACATGGCTACAGCCGTCTTCTTGTTCACATTCGTCACACTTGTACGATTGAACATAGACTTTCTCAACAAATAAGCGCGCACGAACAACCTGCACTTCTTCTCGAAGTAGATGCTTCCCGAAGGGTTTTAGATCGTGTCCGTGTTCGCAATGCTCGTCATTCTTAGTAATGACTGTTGTTTCTACCGGTAAATCTTTCGCCAGGATTTCAGAACGCTTCGCCTTTGGCTTGCGCGTTTGATTTACTCTTTTGGCTGCTTCTTCGCTTTGTTGCCCAGTTTGCTCTGGGTCGGTAAAAACACTATCATCCTCCAATAATGACGTCTGGTTGGGATTGATTTGTTCCGAGCTGCGACCAAAACGGTGCTGAGTCAAATAAGCTACTTGCTCTGTAAGGAGCTGGACTTGTTCGAGTAATTTTGCATTTTGTTCGAGCGCTTGTTTAAGTAGATCTTCGGTTGTCGTTGCCATTGGCACTGCCTCGTTATGTTTGTTGGCAGTAGCGTATCACTAATCAACCCGCTTGACCACCATTACTTCTTGGCCGTCGCGTTGGTTTGATCGATGACTCAATTGCCCAACCTGAAAGCAGGCGAATAAGCTGCTTTGTATGGAGTTTCTTCACCTCGTTTTGATTAGTTGGCCACTGAATGTGCCCATTCTCGATGCGTTTGTATAACAAAATGAAGCCATCGCCGTCCCAGTACAACGCCTTGAACCGGTCCTTGCGCCGACCGCAGAACAAATAGAGCGCTTGGTTATGCGGATCAAGCTGATATTGTTCTTGAACGACGGCCGCCAGGCCATCGATTCCACGTCGCAAATCAGTTCTGCCACATACCAAATAAATGCCGTGAAGTCGTGCAGGATCAATGAGCATCAGTAAACACGGCTTTCATGAGCGCCTCAAGGATGTAGCTTTGAATATGGTTGTAGACGACAACCGACTTGTTGGCGTCAATCTTGATCTGTAAGGCTTTGGTTGATGCTTGAACTTGAGGCCGCAATGGTTTGTCCATCTTAATCTCAACAATCTCAGGTTTCTCTGCCATAAAAATACCTCACCATTCATTATGATGAGGTAAGAATACCGCCAATTTACGGCGAGTCATATTCGGTCTGTTATTTGGTGCTTACGCATGGTCTTCGTCGAGCTGCGCAGCCCAACGCGGCGTGATACAAAAAACACCGCTACTCTGCAGTAGCGGTGCAATTGATTTATAAATTAACGGTGGATGTAAGTGTAGCTGCCTGCACCGCTGATCGTTTGCGTGTTCGGGCCGGCTGGGTTGTCAAAGCCCATACCGCCTTGTTGAACCGTGATGCTGCTGCCGGAAACACCGACAACATATGCCACGTGGCCGTAACCAGCCGCTGCATTCCAGCCGCCGAAGTTCTGGCCGCCGGCAACAACAACGATGGAACCTACGCTAGGGGTGTGGTTGACGGTATATCCTTCAGCCGCAGCACTTGCGCCCCATTGGCCGCCGTTGCCCCAGTGGTTGCCGGCCCAAGGTGCGACCATCTTGACGTACCAAGTGCACTGGCCCCAAGCATAAGCATTGGCTTCGCCGGCGTGGCTGGTGCCACCGCCATTGTTGGTCGTCGCAACTGGTGTAGAAGCTTGCACTTGCGGTGCGCTGCTTTGAACTTGCGATGCAGCCTTCTTAGTGGATGACTTAGTTGCAGGAGTTGATGCTTTCGTGCTGCTTTGCTTAGCAACTGCTGTGGTGCTCTTAGTTGCGGCAGTAGAAGATGCAGCTAACTTAGCCAACGTTGCTTTAGCCGCAGCGTCTTCTTGGGCAGCCTTGTCTTGTAAAGCAACCAAGACGGACTTGTTGTCATTGATCTTCTTGTTCAAAGCCTTGGTCTTCGCATCAGCGTTAGACTTCAAGGAAACCAATTGAGTCTTTTCAGTTTCAAGACTAGCCTTAGTTTCAACTAAGGTTTGCTTCTTGGCTTCTTGTTCGGATTGTAATGCAGACAACTTGGCTTTGGATTCGTTAACGGCATCCATGGCGTCTTTGTTGGCTTGGTTCAACTTGTTGACCGTTGAAGTACGGGCAATCAAGTCAGACAAGTCATCAGAGTTCAACACGAAGTCCACATAGACGTTGCCTGTGACAGAATCGCCGGCTTGCTTCTGCAGGGAAACCAGCTGCTTTTTGAGCACAGACTTGCGCGCTGCTAATTCGGCTTCGGTCTTAGCGACTTCGCCTTTCAGCGAAACGATCTTGGCTTGCGTATCAGTAATCTTCTGTTGCGCATCTTTGATCGCCGTGTTCTTGTCGTTGATCTTGTTGTTCAAGTTGATCACTTCGGCGTTTGCGGCCGCGAGTTGTTGAACCAACTGATCGGTGGTGCTTTGGTTGGCGGTGATCTGAGCTTTCGTATCGCTAGCTGCAGATACAGTCATTGCGGTTGCAGAGAACGCGGTGAGTGTGACTGCGGTTACCATTGTGGTGAAGATAGTTTGAAGCTTCATATGTATTTTGCCACCCTTTTTTCGTTAATCACTGTCTTGTACTCTACCCTTTGGAGGTTACACCGCTGTTACAGGCGAATTACCGTCTACAAACAATTGCACCACAACTCGTAATGTAAGCGCCACTCAGCAAAGCAAAATCCCTTACTTGCATCTTCCCTCAAGACAAAAAAAAGCCTGCACGCCGCGATTTACATGAAAATCGCAGGGTGCAGGCACTGGTGTAATCGGCCAAGATTACCTAATGTTTCAGCCTGAAGTTGTCATTTAATCATGGATCTTAACTAAGAAATACTTCTTCTTGCCGCGGCGGACGATCACATACTGCCCGTCAAAATGCGCCGCTGGGTCAACAGTAAAGTCCAGATCTTGTTGTTTAACCCCGTTGATAGTGATGGCACCATTTTGAATATCTTCACGCGCTTGGCGCCGCGAGGATTCGATCTTGGTGGTGTCCACCAGCCAAGTGACAATGTTTTCTGGGGCGCTGGTGGCGTCAGCCGTTGGGAACTGCTTGAAGCCTTGGGCGATTTCTTCAGCCGTTAAGTCTTGAACGTTGCCGGAGAATAAGGCTGCGGTGATCGCTTCGGCTTGGTCAACAGCGGCTTGGCCATGAACAAATTTCGTGACTTCTTGAGCCAAGCGGCGTTGGGCCTCGCGCTTTTCCGGATGGGTCTTGGTGGCGTCAACTAAGTCTTGGATCTCTTCTTTAGATAAGAACGTGAAGAACTTCAAGAACTTCTCGACATCTTGGTCGTCTTGGTTGAACCAGAATTGGTAGAACTCATAGGGACTGGTTTTCTCCGGATCCAAGTACACGGCGCCGCCAGCAGACTTGCCGAACTTGGTGCCGTCTGACTTCAACATCAGCGGGTTGGTCAAGCCGTAAACTTCTGCATCCCCGCCTTCGACTTTATGGATCAAGTCGATTCCGGCAGTGATGTTGCCCCATTGATCGGCACCGCCTAGCTGCACCTGCACGTCTTCATGCTTGTAAAGATGCAAGAAGTCGATACTTTGCAAGATCTGATAAGTGAATTCAGTGTAAGAGATCCCATTAGCTAAGCGAGAAGCCACCACTTCTTTGGCCAGCATTTGGTTAACTGGGAAAAGCTTACCGAAGTCACGCAAGAAGTCCAGCATCGACATCTTGGATAACCAAGAATAGTTATCCACAATGCGGAAGTTCTCGGTACCAAACAACTTCTCCATTTGCGCCGTGAGCTTCTGCTTGTTTTGTTCGATAGTTTCCATCGTTTGCAAGACGCGTTCTGAATTACGCCCAGATGGATCACCAATCGACCCGGTACCGCCGCCGATGACGATCACCGGCTTGTGACCCATCAGCTGGAAGCGTTTGAGCATCATGAACGGGATCAAATGCCCCACATGCAAGGAATCGCCAGTGGGATCCGTCCCGACATAAATGCCCACGTGCTTTTCTGAAGTCAGCTTGCGCAAGCCTTCCTCGTCGGTCAATTGGTTCAACGCCCCGCGCCAAGCCAATTCATCTAGAATATTCTCTTCCATAATAATTTCCTCCTATAATATGTGAATATGCGAATTCATTCGTTAAACTGTGCTTCACAGCCGCCCACAAATCATCCCTCAACGCTCCTCGCTCAGCCAAATTCATCGCCTGGTTCAAACGAAGCAGGCCAGGTGTTGCGCAGGTGCGCGGGGAATTCGGTCAGGCCGTGAAACGATCAGCGCAGTAAGCCAAGTGGTTTGTGCTTGGCTTACTGTGCTGATCGCGGCAACTTTTGAGATTTGCAAGGCGAGCAAAGCGAGCGCAAAGCTCAAAAGTTAGGCGGAAAACGCGCGGCGACGTGGAGCGAAGCGGAGCTAGCAGCGCGGTTGGAGCCGGCCGCACAGCCTGACCGAATTCCCCGCGCGCCGGAGCAGCACCTGGCCGGGCTTTAGCAAGTCCGGACTTCACACGCTGTGGTCTTCGTCGAGCTGCGCAAAGCAACGCGGCAGTGATATAAGCTGTGACGCCGCCAAGGCAAAGAGCGCCTTTGCGTCATCTCAGCTTATATCAGCCGCTAAGAGCGCTTTGCTCCACTCTGGGTAATAAAAAATCGCCCCTGCTCGCATTAATGCGAACAGGGACGAATTCTTCCGTGGTACCACCCTACTTCGTGGCGCAACGCCACCTCGTTGATGGTTAACGGCATCACCCGCGATCCAATTGAATGCGGGGTGTAATTCAGTACCAGGCGTGGATCGGCTTGCAACAACCGCCGACTTTCTTAACGCACCACCTAGCACCTACTGAACTCGCTTGGATAATTGTCTGTATTGTATCATGTTTGCGCCTAAAGCAAAAGCCGACGCCTTAATTATCCTTGCGCACGCTTCGCCATTTCTGCTGCCAACAACAAGAATGGCCCAACGCCTTTGTGATCGTTGACCACGATCGGTTCTGAAATGTAATAAGCAAAGCTGCCGTCGCGATGCGTCGCGCCGCCTAAGCCGCCGACATGGGCGATCTTGTTGACATTGACATTACCTTCATTAGTCACTGACAAGAATTGTGCGATCGCGTTAGTCCAGCCTTTGGCTAACACCTTGCCCCACTTGGCTTCATCCAAGTAGCCCATGCGCAAGCCTTTGGCAATCGCGTTAAGCATCATTAATGAACCAGAAGCTTCCAAATAATTCATCGGCCGATCGCCTTCATCTGGGATCTGGTACCACAAATTTGTTTCAGGATCGGCAACTTTTTGCACCGCGTCTAATAATGCATTCAAGTTGGCGTTGATCTGCGCTTTGCCTGGCAAGTCATCTGGCAAGTATTCTTGCACATCGACCATTGCCATCACAAACCAGCCCATCGCCCGCAGCCAGAAATGCGGCGAATGACCGGTTTCCGGATCAGCCCAGAACATTTTGCGTGATTCATCATAAGCGTGGTAACACAAGCCAGTCGCCGGATCTTTGGTGACATCATAAGCCAACAAGAACTGCTTGACCACATCTGCTAAGTGATCACTGATGCCAAAAGTCTTCTGATAGCGCGCATAGAATACCGAGCCCATGTACAAGCCGTCTAACCACACTTGATTCGGATACATCTGTTTGTGCCAGAAGCTGCCGGCTTTGGTTTTGGGCTGATGCAGCAATTGGTCATACAACATGTCTGCTGCCAGTTTGTAACGCTGGTCGCCGGTTTCATCATACACATCAAGCAGCGCCTTGCCATTATTGACATGATCAAGGTTAAATTCATCATAGTGGTATTGTGAAATCTGGCCTTTGCTGTCAACGAAGCGATCCAAATTATCTTTGATATAGTCGAAGTATGCTTGTTTGCCAGTCAGCTTGTAAATGGCATACATGCCATTGAGCATCAAGCCGTCTTCGTATTCCCACTTGTGCTTAGGATTCATGTTCGGTTCGCGGCGCAACATGGTTTGTGCCCCGCGGTTGGCCCAATCAGAATGGGCATCCCCATATGAACGATATTTTGTCATGATTTATCCTTTCTCTACGCAAAACGGCGCATTGCGCCAAGCGCCCAGCAAGTCGCCGAAGGGGTGGCGACTCAGTGGTGCAGCTTGTGCCACAATCCGCCGTGATGTGATTAATGTGCGACTTTTACGCCATTCTTATCGACTTTCTCTTCGTGATAGCCGACGTTGTTGTGGCCGAAGCAGTTCTCATATTTAAAGCCAGTCAGCTGTTCGCAAACCGCCTTGGTTTCAGGATCAACATCGGACATTTTGCCGCCTTCGTGGATCCGCTTGAGTTCAGCCAAGATGATCTTGTGGTGCTTGGCATCCAGCTTCATCATGAAACTGGAAATGATCCCTAAGATCGCCAAGCCGCCAACCCCGACGAGCAAGACGCCGACAATTGCGTGCACGGCACTAGTTGGTTGCACCGTGGCGCCTTCTTTAAAGCCAAACCAGGATAACACAACGCCTAAAATGAAGACGATGGTGGCGCGGATCAGCTTGCCGGCCATGGTCATGGCGCCAGAGTAGATCCCTTCACGCCGCCGGTTGGTGATGACTTCATCAACATCCGCCATAAACGTGTAAGTGGCCCAAGGAATGTAGTAAACACCACCGGTTGAAATGCCAAACACCGCAGTGATCGCCACAATCAACCAAGTCAAATGCGGAATGTGCAAGAAGAAGACCACGGCATATGCGATCACAGACATGATCACGACGCCTAAAGCACCAGCAAACGGCTTAGAGAAGCCGACCTTGGCACAAATCGCCATGAAGATGAAAGTCGATACCAGCTGCAATACCGCAGACATGGAGTTCAAACCAGAAACCATGGTTGCAGGCCGTTGCAAACAGAAGACGATGAAGTAAGTAAACGTCGCCGTCATCAGCCATTCAGCGCCGAACCCGAAGCAATACATGCCCAAGTGCCAGCGGAACGTGCGGTTGCGCAACGTGGATAAAATATCGGTAAAGAGCTTGCGAATCACTTCGCCTAAGTTCTTCGTGTTATGTTCAGTATGCACTTCTTCAACTGGTAATTCCCATGAATTGAAGTAAAGCAAAGTCAAAGCAATGACCATGATCACCATGTAGCAAAGCGCCGTGGCGAAGAAGGACCAAGGCGAATTCTTACCTAAGATGGTGAAGAACACACCAGGCAAAGCACTGGCAATGAAGTTGGCAACTTTACCAAAAGCCGCCTTAAAACCAGTTAAGTAACTGCGTTCGGCGAAGCTGTTGGTCATTTCAATCGCCAAAGTTTCATATGGGATCATGACCAGCGTGTAGGTGATTTCAAACGCTTCGTAGCAGAACAGATAATACCAGAAGTTCATGTTGGCGACCCACATCGCTGGATATAACAGCATCAATGGGATCCCGATCATAATGAAGAACCGCCGTCGCCCGAACTTGCGCCCCAACTTGAAGTTGTTGAAGTTATCGGTAACGTAACCCATGATCGGGTTTAAGATAACATCCAAGTAAGTCGCGATCGAAAAAATCAGCGTGGCTTGGAAAACCGGTAAGCCGCAGAAAGTGGTATAGAAAAATAAGAGCCAAGAACCAGAAATTGCCAGCGCCCCAGAACCGAGCAGATTGCCGCTGCCATAGGCAATCCGGGATAAGAGCGTTATTTTGTGAGATTTCGCTTCCACAACATTCATCCCCTAATAAATTGTTTGTGCGTGTCTTTGTGTTAGCGTTAACACATTCAACATTGTTAAATGTAGCACCAGGAATATAGTTTTTCAAGCATTAAGTACGCCATTTCACAAAAAATAACAGCGTTTACTCGCTGTTTTCACAGGGTTAACGCCGTCATCATAAGCCTTTCATGTAAATGGCTGCACAACTAATATATTAATAATAATGGTAACCTTAACATTAGTTGAGCATGATGTTTTCGGACAAAACCGGTCTACATCGTGGTTGTCTGCTGAGTCAAAGCAGCCCGCCTTTTGCCTCAGCAAAGCCAAATCCAAAACAAGGCGATCAAGTACAGCACCTGCTGTACCTGATCGCCTTGTTTTACTTCATTTACGCCAGCACATCAGGAAATTCGCTGTCTACTTGCCGCACCAGCTTCACCGCCGTTGGCAAATCAGCTTCACTGACCCCTTCAAACGTCGCATAAGTGTATGGTTTCAAGCGATTGATGAAGCGCACGTAAGCGGGAATATCCACCACGCCGCTGCCCACTGGCATGTATTGCTTTTGCCCATCAGAATCCCCGGTGAACTTGAAGTCTTTCAGGTGAAAAGCCACGATCTTATCGCCATATAAGCTTTGGGCTTCTTCAAGCACCGCTGCTTGATCAGCCATATTATCGTGGCTTAAGATATTGGCCAAATCAAACAATACCCGCAAGTTGGGACTGTCCACATCACGCAACAAGCGCGCCACGGTCACATTGTCATGCAGCGGATGGTTGACCCCTGGTTCAATGGCGACTGTCACCCCGAATTGCGCCGCTGTTGCTGTCATTTCGCGCACAGCATCACGCATCCGCACGTAAGCTTCTTCAGTGTAGTTGGCCAAGGTGAAGCCGTTTGGTGAAGCGGTGCCGGTTTCGGTTGCGACGACTGTGGCGCCAAAGCGGTTCGCCAATGCCAGTGTGTCATAGAAGCGCTGCAAAGCCGCTTCTTGCACCGCAGCGTCTGGCGATGAGATGTTGACATAGCAGCCTAAAATCGACACGGTCACGCCGGCGTTGGCGAAGCGTTTGCGCAAGGTATCAGCTAAGCCTGGCGTCACCGCTGTCATATCGGGAAATTGGGTGCTGGGCAGAAACTTGAATGGTGCAAACTGAATGTTGTTGAGTTGATAACGTTGGCACACCCCCAGCAAGTGTTCCAAGGTGTGTGGTTGGGCGTCATGCGCCCGATAGCCTAAATTGATCGTCATGCTAGATCCCCCTTACTAATAAATTCATTGTACAGCGCTCACCCGTCAAAAGAAAACGCTAAGATAACAATTGACAGCGTTTTAAAATGCGTATACCGTTAAAGTGTGTGAACGTTAACAGCAACCTGAAGGAGGAAACAACATGGCTGGTGTATTAGAAGTGACAGCATTCGGCGCCAAAGGTGATGGTCAACATGACGATACTGCTGCGTTTCAAGAGGCGATCAAAGCAATCGACATTCAAGGCGGCGGTGAGCTTAGCGTGCCTGCAGGGACTTATCAAGTCGGTGCCCTCACCTTGTGTTCGCATTTGGTCTTAACCATTCAGGCCGGCGCTAAATTGGCCTTCATTCCTGAAGTCAACTTGTACCCGGTAGTGCAATCGCGCTGGGAAGGCGTGGCGCGCCCAGTTTATCAAGCTTGCATTTACGGCAAGCACCTGGAAGATGTCACCTTGCAAGGCATGGGCGTTATCGACGGTAATGGGCAGCCTTGGTGGGACGCTTTTGCCAAGCAAGACCTCGCTTATCCGCGGCCTTATTTGGTGTCACTGGAACATTGCCAACACGTGCGGGTGCGGGATTTGACCTTCACCAACTCACCGGCTTGGACGTTGCATCCCATGGAATCTCGCGATTTGGTGTTTGATGGGGTCACGGTGCGCAACCCGGCTGATTCACCGAACACCGATGGCTTAGACCCTGAGTCATGCAACGATATTCGCATCGTCAATTGCGAATTCGACGTCGGCGACGATTGCATCGCCGTCAAAGCCGGCACTGAGCAAACCGCGATCAAAAGTCCTTGTGAAAACCTGGTCATCGCCAATTGCAACATGCGCCGCGGCCATGGTGGCGTTGTGTTAGGCAGTGAAATGTCCGGCGATATTCGCCATGTGGTCATCACCAATTGCACCTTCGACCACACTGATCGCGGCATCCGCATGAAAACGCGGCGCGGCCGCGGCGGCGTGATCGAAGACGTCACCGTGTCAAATATTGTGATGAGCCACGTGTTGTGTCCGCTTGTCATTAACAGCTATTATTATTGCGGCCCTGCCGGCAAAGAGAAATACGTCTGGGACAAAGCCGCTTATCCTGTTGATGCGCGCACCCCGCAATATCGCCGCTTGAACTTCACGAACCTGATCGCCACTGACATCCAGTCTTGTGCCGGGTTCATTTACGGCTTGCCGGAAGCGCCAATTGAAGATTTGCAAATCACCAATTCCCAATTCTTCATGGCGCAATCGGCAACACCTGTTGAACCGGCCATGATCGCCGATGCCCCAAAGCTCAGCGCTGCTGGTTGGTTCATTGAAAACACCGACCGGACCCGGATCCAAAATGTCACCATCTTCGATCATCAAGGTGCCTATTGTGTCAACAACACCAATAACCTCAACAGTGCGATCAGCGAACCTTAACTGCAACCGCACTAATGCCGCCGCCTGAGTCATCAGGCGGCGGCTTTTTGACGATTCAAAAGATAGATACGCACAATCTAGTTGAGCGGATGTTCAACGTAAATTTAGTTGTACAAGCCTTTAACTGGGCAATCAGACGGATTATACTAATGGCATTATGGTGCTGGTGAAATTGTGAATAGAAAACTTTACAAGATTGCTGGTCCGCCGTATAATTGGAACGTTGTTTAGAATCATTATAATCTACGGAGGCACACATATGAGCTTAGCAGAAAAGATCAATGTGATGCGGGCCAGCGTTATGGGGGCAAATGACGGTATCCTTTCAGTTGCAGGGATCGTCATTGGGGTGGCCACGGCCACCAGCAATCGGAATGCAATTTTACTGGCAGGGTTGTCGGGGATGTTAGCCGGCACTGTGTCAATGGCGATGGGTGAATACGTCAGCGTCAATTCGCAGCGCGACGGCGAGAAGAACGCCGTGATCAAAGAAAGCCGCGCGCTGGATAATGATTACGACCAAGAATTGGCCTTCATCCAGAACAAATATATCCAAACCGGCATCTCCCCGGAACTGGCTGCGCAAGCCACCAAGGAAATGATGCAAGACGATCCGCTGAATGTCGCGGTACGCGAACGCTACGGCTTTGATTCACATGCCCAAACCAGCGCGATTGCCGCGGCGATCGCATCGATGATCTCGTTTCCCATTGGCTCGATCTTGCCGCTGGTGGCGATCACCTTCTTGCCTGCTGCCATGCGGGTGTGGGGCACGATCATTGCGGTGATCATCGCCCTTTCCATCACCGGCTACACCGCCGCGGCGTTAGGCAACGCCAATCGCTTCAAGGCGATGGTGCGCAATGTGGTCGCTGGGATCTTGACTATGGCCGTCACCTACGTCGTCGGCTCACTGTTTGCCCGTTAGGAGGCCGCTATGAAAACTCAAGCCGTTCATCCTACCAAAATCAAACAAAAGCAAACCATGGCCGAACGCGCCAACACCTTGCGTGCCGGCGTGCTTGGCGCTAATGACGGGATCTTAACCGTCGTTGGGGTGCTGTTTTCCGTGGCTGCTGCCACCACGGATCACTTCACCATTTTCATTGCCGGATTAGCCGATCTCTTAGCTTGCGCGTTCTCCATGGCCAGTGGCGAATATGCCAGTGTCAGCTCGCAAAAAGACACCGAACAAGCCGTGGTTGATGAAGAAAGCCGCAAATTAACCGCCGATTACGCGTCAGAATTTCAAGCTGTGGTGCAGCATTACGTCGATCGCGGCGTGACGCAAGCCACTTCCGAAAAAATTGCCAAGCAACTGATGGACCAAGACGCCTTAGGCACCGTGATCAATGTGAAATACCAACTGCAGCTGGGACATTACATGAATCCTTGGGACGCCGCCTTCTCCAGCTTGGTCGCCGCAGCCAGCGGCGGGATCTTTCCGCTGATGGCCATGACCTTCTTGCCAGGCACATGGGCTTGGCCTGGCACGATCATTGCAGTGGTCTTGACCAGCTGCTTGACTGGGTTCTTATCCGCCAAATTCGGCGATGGCTTAGTCAAAACGGCTGTGATCCGCAATGTGATCATCGGCATCATCACCATGGCCATCCACTACGGCATCGGCCAGCTCATGTAACCAAAGCGGAGCAGCCCGAATTTAGCGGGTCAATTAGCCTAGCCCTCGTGCTTGCGGCGTATTTTGCCGCGAGTGCGGGGGCGTTTGCTTTGCACGGCTCAATGAAAAACACAGCGTAAAAGGCTTGCTTTACCATAGTCTCAGGTTTTGGCAAAGCCCGGACAGGCATTGCTCCGGCGCGCGGGGAAAGCGGCGGTGCAGGCAGTGCGGCCGGCTCCAACCACGCTGCTAGCTCCGCTTCGCTCCACGTCGACGCGTGTTTTCCGCCTAACTTTTGAGCTTTGCACTCGCCTGCGGCTCGCCTTGCAAATCTCAAAAGTTGCCGCGATCAGCCCAGCGAGCCAAGCACAAACCACTTGTCTCACTCGGCTGATCGTTTCACGGCCTGACCGCCGCTTTCCCCGCGCACCTCCGCAATCCCTGTCCTACCATAGTCGACTCAGAATCGTGCTTGGCTTGATTAACGAGCATCAACAAATCGCATTTACTAACAGTTAATTTGTTGATTAAACACGCCAAGAAAAGCACAACTAGCCTACACCAGGCGAATGTAGCTCTAATGACCTAATTGCCGACTCCAGCTTAAATCAACGGAACAAAGTTATGATGCCAGAGGAAAGTGCAAGCCAAGGGATAACATTCAGGCATGTATTGCCCAAGTGGCGTTACGCTTTATCCACAACCGTATTGTTTTGCGAGGCGCGACAAAGAACCACAGCATACAGCGCACATGAGTTGCTCCGAATGCAACTGCGGATCTGATAATCAAATAGTGCTTGCATCCACTCCCTCCAGAAAGTGTTGGTCATCCTTCAGCCTCCAACAACCTAACCTGATCCCAATTTCGTAGGACAGGGGTGGCGTAGGTGCGTGGGGGCCGCGAGACGGTCAGGCCGTGAAACGATCAACGCGGTGAGACAAGCGGGTTGTGCTTGGCTCGCTGCGTTGATCGCGGCAATTTCGGAGACAGAAAGGTGAGCGCAGCGAACCCTGGCTCCGAAATTAGGCAGAAAACGCGCGCTCCTCAGCGCGGTTGGCGCCGGCCGCACCGCCTGCGCCGTCTCGCGGCTCCCACGCGCCGAAGCCACCCCTGTCCGGACCTCACCCGCCTGCGCCGTCTCGCGCCCCCCCACGTGCTGAAGCCACCCCTGTCGTGCTGAAGCCACCCCTGTCCGGACCTCACCAGAAACCAAAACGGCACTGCATCATCAAGATGCAGTGCCGCTTATGTTCTGCCGTTATTTCTGGGCCTGTTGCCGCTTCAAGGCAGTGGTCAAACGCTCCAAGCGGTGGATGGTGTCATCCAGCGTGAGGTAGTAGTACACCACATTGCCTTCTTGCTTGGAATCCACCATGCCAATATCCTTCAGGGCTTTGAGATGATGCGAGGTGGCCGGCTGCGATAAGCCGATCTCCTTGGCCAAATCATTGACCCTCAAGCCCCCTGAATGCGTCGAGGTGCCTAAGATCATCAATAAGTGCTGGCGATTCTGATTAGACAAGGCATTGAGATGCCCGATGTCGGCCTGGAATTCCTGCAACGCTAATTCTTGCGCGGTAAGCTTTGCTTCTGCTATGGTGATCACCTTCTTAATCGATAATGAATTCATTTAAGAGAATTGACTTCTTCACCATATTTTACCCCATTATGAGGAAAGGTGGGCATTTTTTTACAGATAATCTCATGTTTTATAACGGCAGCTGTCGTGACGACCCCGCAGAATCCGGCAGCTGGCTTTTTTCTGAAAAAAATCCCCGAAAACTTCCCTGAAAAGCTTGCAATATTCCTCATTGTATTTTAATATTTATCTAATGTTAATCTGACATCTATGAAAAGAGGACTTATTATGGCTGTTAATATCGATTGGGATAATCTCGGTTTCGACTATATGAACCTGCCTTATCGCTACATTTCTTACTGGAAAGATGGCAAGTGGGATGATGGGCAATTGTCCACCAACAACATGTTGACCATCAACGAAAGCTCCCCGATCTTGCATTATGGTCAAGGCGCCTTCGAAGGTTTGAAGGCTTATCGGACTAAAGAAGGCAAGGTGCAATTGTTCCGGCCAGACCGCAACGCTGCGCGCCTGCAGAACTCTGCTGACAAGATGTTGATGCCGCGCGTGCCAGTCGACACTTTCATTGATGCGGCCAAGCAAGTCGTTAAAGCTAACGAAGACTATGTCCCACCATATGGCACTGGTGCCACTTTGTATTTGCGCCCGATCTTGATTGGGATCGGTGAAAACATTGGTGTTGCGCCTGCCAAGGAATACTTGTTCACCATTTTCGCGATGCCAGTTGGTCCTTACTTCAAAGGCGGCATGGTCCCAACCAAGTTCATCGTGGCTGACTCCTTCGACCGCGCAGCTCACTTTGGTACTGGTGGTTCCAAGGTCGGCGGCAACTATGCGGCTTCCTTGCAAGCCGGCAAGTATGCCCATGAACATGGTTATGGCGATGCGATCTACTTGGATCCAATCAACCATGAAACCATTGAAGAAGTCGGTTCTGCGAACTTCTTTGGGATCACCAAAGACGAGAAGCGCCTGTTGACGCCTAAGTCCCCATCGATTCTGCCTTCCATCACCAAGTACTCGATTCTGCAAATTGCCAAGGAACGCTTCGGTTTGGAAACTGAAGAAACCAAGATTTCCATCCACGACTTGGACCAGTTTGCTGAAGCCGGCGCCTGCGGGACTGCCGCAGTCATCACGCCAATTTCCTCCATCACTTACGGCGACAACGTGCATACCTTCGGCGATGGCAAGACTGGTAAGTTGACTGAAGCCATCTACAACGAACTCACCGGGATCCAATTCGGCGACGTTGAAGCCCCAGAAGGCTGGATCTACCCAGTTGACTAATATTTAGCCCGACTAAAGGCGGCTCACGAAAAAATGTGAGCCGCCTTTTTTGTATGGCCGTAGCGGAGCAAAGCGTTCTTATATCACGCCGCGTTGCACCACGCAGCTCGACGAAAAAACCAGAGCGGAGCAAAGCGTTCTTAGCGGTGGATATAAGATGGGATGACGCAAAGGCGGTTTGTGCCTTGGCGGCGTCACAGCTTATATCACGCCGCGTTGCTTTGCGCAGCTCGACGAAAAACCAGAGCGGAGTGGCGCGCTCTTAGCGGGTTGGGTAGCCTAGCCGGCGTGCTTGAGGCGCTTCTTGCCTCGAGTGCGTCGGCGTAGCTAGCCGCACCCGCGTTGCGCCACGCAGCTCGAGGAAACCCTCAGTTTAATCTTCCGCCATGTACTTCAGTGGCTTCTACTGCCAAGATAAACGCAGCCGGATCGATGACGCGCACGCGGTCGATCAACTGCTTGAAATCAGGCTGTTCCACCACCACCATCAACATTTCGCTGGTTTGGCCAGAATAGCCGCCAACTACCGATTGCACAGTTAACCCATGCGCGGCATCAGCTTGCAAGGCCGCTTTGATCGCGGCGATGTCAATGGACATGATATAGACGGCTTTCTTGCGGTCGAAGCCGGTTTCAACATAAGTCATCACCAAGCTGGTCAAACCAATGGCAAACACTGCCAACACAAAGGCTTCGATCCCAGAAACAAACAAGTTGCCCACACACACCAGCAGATCAATGGCAAACAGCCCCACTGCCGGCTTGATGCCAAAATATTTCTTCAACACCATTGGCGGAACGGTGGTGCCGCCGGAGCTGGCGTCGATTTGATAATTCAACCCCACCCCGATGGCAAAAATCACACTGCCGACGATCACCGCCAGCAATTCATCTTGCACCACCTTGATTTGCGGCACCAGCGCCAACATCACCGGCAACACCAAACTGCCGAGCAGAATGCGCTTGGTGGTGCCGCGATCCAGCAGCCAATACGCCAATGCCAACATGCCTAGGTTCACCGCCAAGGTCGTGGCAAAAAGCGGCACCCCAAAGGCTTCTTGACCCAGAATGGCGATCCCAGTGGCACCGCCGGCAGCCACACCATGTGGGGCGTAGAACATATTAATGGAAACGGCGATCAGCGCCAATGCGATCAGCATCGCCAGATAACGGACGACGGGATGGGTCAGATATTTGCTCATGGCTCACCTCAATCTATTAGTTACCTTAAGTGTAACAAAGGTTTACAGCTTTGCCAAACGCGCTGATAACCGTTTGATCTGTTGGCGCAATTGTTCACCAATATCGGTTTGCGCCACCGTCCGCCGCACCGCTTCGGTTTCCACCACGCGCTTGGTTGAAATAATATCCGTCAAATCCGCCAAGGCTTGGGCTTTGGACACAAATGGCTGATGGGTCACCAGCTGCATGCCGTAAGAGTTATCCAACAAGGTATAGCCGCCGATGCCGGTGGTTTTCTGATACGGGCGCGAGAAGCCGCCGTCAATGACGATCATTTTCTTATTGGCCATGATTGGCGACTTGCCTTTGCGCACCGGGGTGTGGCCGTTGATCACATGGCCCAACTCCGGATCCAAAGCAAACGCCACCAGCAGCTTGCGCACGAAGGCTTCATCATGGCGCAGGCGATAATAGGGATTGGGATGTTCGTCATGGGTTTCTGGTGCATCAATAAAGTAGCGTTCAAAGGTGGTCATGTCGTGCTTGCCAAATAATGGCGAATACGGCCCGGTCCACAAATACCACAACAGATCGGTGGCCAGATCCCCTTGTTGTTTGGGATTAGCATAAGCCAAGCGCAAATTAGCTTCCAACATTTCAAACAACTGGCGCCCGGCATAAGTCGTACCATTGATCGTCAAACCCACAAAATTACCGTCATCGTCCACTGGTACGCAGCCATGCAGCAGCAGGTTATGGTTATAGCGCAAATACATGCCGCCGTGGGCCACCAAGAAGTCCATGTGGCGATGCAGCTTCTCAGAATGCGTGAAAGCTTGCACCAGCTGCTCGACCACTTGCTGCTCTTCTGGCAATAACTGGTAAGGATCATCAGGATCAACAGTCACAAAACAGCCATCATGCAGCGGATAAGTCTTGCCGTGCAAGGTAATTGTTGTTTGATCGTGGTTCATTTTGTCCAGCAACAAGCGATGCTGCATGGCAAACTCCGGCCGGCGGTTGATCACCGGGCCTTCCAGCTTGAATTGAATGATGGCGATGGCCTGATGGATCTTGGTGATCTCCAACAGCTCGTCTTGTGGCATGTTGCGTGCTTCATGCGGGCGAAACGCCGGATTATCATCGTAATAGCGCTCCGCCAAGCGCGCCAAATGCCGCAAGTTGATACCGTAGCGATCTTCCAGGATCGATAAGTTATTGTAACGCGCCGAGATGCGGATCAAATTGGCGATGCACAGCGGCGACCCAGCCGCTCCGCCAAGCCACAAGATGTCGTGATTGCCCCATTGAATGTCGACATGCTGGCGATTGATCAAGGCTTCCATCACCAGATCCGGTGCCGGACCGCGATCATAGATGTCGCCGACAATATGAATATGATCCACCGTCAAATGCTGAATCGTGATGCAAGTGGCTTCGATCCAGTGGTCAACTTGCTTCAAAGCAATCAAGTTGTTGATGATCGCCCAATAATAATCCGACTTGTCCGTATCTTGCGCCGAATTATACAACAGTTCTTCAGTGATATAGGCAAAATTCGGATCCATGGCCTTGCGCACCTTGCTGCGGGTGTATTTCGTCGCCGTGAATGCCAACAAGCGCACCAAACGCGGCACGGTGGTCAAATACCACTGGGTCAAAGTTTCGCCGGCAAAATCATGATGGCGCGCTGCCAGGCGTTCTTTAGGGTAATACACCAAGAACGCCACTTCTTTAAGTGTGCTTTCAGTCATTTCGCCATGGAAACACTCGCGGATCTTAGCCAATACATTACCGCTGCCGTTGCGCAGCACATGTTGAAAGGCGTTATATTCGCCATGAATGTCGCTCATGAAGGCTTCGGTGGGTTTAGGTAGATTCAAAATCGCCATCAAGTTGATCAGCTCGGTGGTGATTTCAGGGACAGTTTGATAAGGTGCAGTCGGGTCGGTCATCGAATTCCTCCAATGTAGGTATACCAATCTTAGTTATTGTCCCCATCATACCACAATTCTCGGCTTAAGGAAAACGGTTACTCCTCAGGTGTAAATGCCAACAGATCCCCTGGCTGACACGCCAAAGCCTGACACAGCTTGCTCAGCGTTGAGAAGCGGATCGCTTTGGCCTTGCCGGTTTTGAGAATCGACAAGTTGGCCATAGTCATATCGACCGCTTGGGCCAATTCCGTCAGCGTCATCCCCCGCTGTAACAAGAGCTGATCTAAATTGATCGTGATCATCTTGCGCCTCCTATATCGTCAGTTCGTTCTCGGTTTTATATGCCAGCGCCTTGGCCCACAGCTGCTCCAACACCGCTAAGAAAATGGTCACCATCAGCGGCAGCGCCACCAAACCGCTGGCCATTAAGATCCCACCAGGCGCGTCTTCTTGCTGCATGGCCACAAACACTTGCGGCATGATCAGCGCCAAGCCGACGGTGATGCCGGTGGTGCACCACTTTAATTGGCGCAAGTTCGCCACGGCCAATTGCGTAAACGCCGTATCGGTTTCCACTCGCCGCAACAAGCGCCAAGCACACACCAAAGCCGCAAAGAAACACACCACGGCAAAATACAACCCGCCAGTCAGCACCCATGCCCATAACGGTGCGTGATAAATCGTCGTTAACCGATTCGGCATGCGCCAGAAGAAGCCACCGGCAAACAAAGCGATCACCAACCCGGCGATCACCAGCATCGCTTTAAGAAACGTTGTTCGAATTTTCATGTTCTTCACCTCGGCAATAGTATACCGGCTGGTTTATCGATTATCAATAAGAAATTATCGATAATCAATAAACATTGGGTACACTGGAAAAAGTTCAAAAAAATTAGCACTCTCCTTGACAGAGTGCTAAGATGGTGCAATAATATATTATGTAAACAAGAGAGCCACAGCGGTTCGATCATATCAGAAGGCGCACTGCTGTGGTTGGCGGTGCGTTTTTAGATGCGCCGTGTTAAAGGAGGAATATTTATGGCGAACTACAATGATCCATTCGACGACTTCTTCAATCAGTTTCTAGGCCAACAAGGTTTCAACAATCGGCCGCGCTATGTCGTCAACGGCCATGAGGTCACCCCTGAAGAATTACAAGCGGCGCAACAACAAAGCCAAATCCCGGTCGCAACTAAAGAAAAGGGCAAAGGCGATATCTTGACGCGCTTAGGCCGCAACTTGACCCAAGCGGCCAAAGACGGCTTGCTGGATCCGGTGATCGGCCGAGACAAAGAGATCCAAGAAACGGCTGAAGTCTTAAGCCGCCGCACCAAGAACAACCCGATCTTAGTCGGCGATGCCGGCGTTGGCAAAACGGCCGTGGTTGAAGGCTTGGCTCAAGCCATTGTCAAAGGCAACGTGCCTGCTGCCATTCAAGACAAGCAAATCATTGCCATTGACTTGTCGCAACTGGAAGCCGGCACCCAATATCGCGGCAGCTACGAGAAGAATATCCAAGACTTGATCAAAGCGGTCCAAAAGGCCGGCAACGTGATCTTGTTCTTCGACGAGATCCAACAGATCTTAGGCGCCGGCGCCACTGGTGAAGGCGGCGGCAAAGGCTTGGCTGATATCATCAAACCAGCCTTGTCACGTGGTGAATTAACTGTTATCGGCGCTACCACCCAAGATGAATACCGCAACACGATCATGAAAGATGCAGCGTTAGCCCGGCGCTTCAATGACGTTACCGTCAACGAACCAAGCGCTGACACCACCTTCAAGATCTTACAAGGCTTGCGCAAGTTATACGAACAACACCATCACGTTACCTTGCCAGACGACGTGTTGAAGGCTTGTGTCGCCTATTCTGTGCAATACCTGCCGCAACGCAGCCTGCCGGATAAGGCCATCGACTTGCTTGATATGACCGCAGCGCACTTGGCCTCCAAGCACCCAGTGGTCGATAAAGTGACCTTGGAATCCCGCATCAAAGACCTCACCCAGCAAAAAGACGCCGCCGCTAAAGCCGAGCATTTCGAAGACGCCGCCAAGCTCAAGCAGCAGCTGGATGACGCCAAGCAGCAGCTCAACAGTTCAGACGCTCAGCCGCAAGCCGTCACCGCTACACCTAATGATGTGGCCCAAGCCGTTGAACGCCTCACCGGCATTCCAGTAGCGCAACTAGGCGACAGCGACATTCGCCGCTTGCAACACCTTGGCGATCGCTTGAAGAACAAAGTCATCGGCCAAGACGAAGCGGTGAACATGGTGGCCCAAGCCATTCGCCGCAACCGGGCCGGCTTTGACGATGGTGAACGCCCGATCGGCAGCTTCTTGTTCGTCGGCCCGACCGGCGTGGGTAAAACGGAACTAGCCAAGCAATTGGCCTTAGACATGTTTGGCAGCAAAGACGCCATCATTCGCTTGGATATGTCTGAATACAGCGACCGCACCGCGGTTTCCAAGCTGATCGGTACCACTGCCGGGTATGTGGGCTATGACGACAACGGCAACACCTTAACCGAACAAGTTCGCCGCAACCCATATGCGATCATCTTGCTGGATGAAATCGAAAAGGCTGACCCGCAAGTGCTGACCTTGTTGCTGCAAGTCTTAGATGACGGCCGCTTAACTGATGGCCAAGGCAATGTGGTCAACTTCAAGAACACCATTATCATTGCCACTTCCAACGCCGGCTTCGGCAATGCTGCTTTAACTGGCAAACAGGATGCTGACACCGACTTGCAAACCAAGCTGGCACCGTTCTTCCGTCCAGAATTTCTCAACCGCTTCGACGGGATCGTGGAATTCTCGCATCTGACCAAAGACGACTTGGCGAAGATCGTCGACTTGTTGTTAGATGACGTCAACACGACTTTAGCCAAGAAAGACATCACCTTAACCGTCAGCCCAGCTGCCAAAGACTGGCTGATCACGCAAGGTTATGACGAAGCCTTAGGGGCTCGTCCATTGCGCCGGGTGATCGCCCAACACATCAGAGATCGCGTCACCGACTTCTACTTGGCGCATCAAGACGTGCACGCCTTAGCCGCTGACGTGAAGGACAACGATATCCAAATCACCGCAGCCTAATATGTCAGGCACAATAAAATGGCCCGCAAACACAAATGTGCTTGCGGGCCATTTTGGCGTTAGCTGAGCAATACCGCGTCGTCGTTGAGCGCTTTACCAGAGCGTTCTTTGAACATCGTCAACAAGTCAGGCACCGTCAGGCCGTTCTTCTCGTCGCCTTTCAAATCAACGGCGATTTGGCCGTGATCCAACATGATCAAGCGGTTGCCATAGCGCAAGGCGTCTTGCATGTCATGGGTGATCATCAAAGTGGTGATATGCTGAGCGGCGACGAGTTGTTCGGTAAGCTGCATGACCGTCGCTGAGGTTTGCGGATCCAAGGCAGCGGTGTGTTCATCCAGCAACAACAGCTCAGGCGCCTTTAACGTCGCCATCAACAAGGTGATGGCTTGGCGCTGGCCGCCGGATAACAAGCCGATCGCCGTGCCTAAGCGCGTTTCCAAACCGAGGTTTAAGCTGGCGAGCTTCTCTTGAAACAACTTGCGGTCGCTGTGGCGCACGCCGGCACTCCAGAAGTTGCGCCAAGTGCCGCGCTGCATCGCCAAGCTTAAGTTCTCTTCCACCGTGAGCATCGGCGCGGTGCCAGACAACGGATCCTGGAACACACGCGAAATCAACTTGGCGCGCTTGGCCACGGATTGATACGTCACGTCTTTGCCAGCGATTTTGACTTGGCCGTGCGTGACTGGCAAAGATCCCGCTACGGAGTTCAACAGCGTGGACTTGCCGGCGCCGTTACCGCCGATGATCGCCACGAAGTCGCCTTCTTCAAGGGTTAAGTTGATCCCTTTAAGGGCGTGGTTCTCGTTAACCGTCCCTTGGGCAAAATATTGATGTAAATCTCGTACTTCTAAGGCTGGCATCGACTAGTCCCCCATTCTTTTCTGGTTGGCACGACGGGCAACGTGTTGCTTGTAGCTTTTCTGCACCAGCGGCAAGGACAAGAACACCACCAGCATCAAAGCGTAGAACAAGCGCAAAGCGTTAGGATCGACCCCGAGTTCCAAGACCCCGGCGATGATCAAGCGATAAATGATCGCACCGACGATAATCGTCAACAAGCGCTGGCCGAAGCTGAGGTTGTGCAACAAAATCTCGGCGATAATAATCGCAGCCAAGGCGATGACCAAAGTCCCGATCCCCATGGAAATATCCGCATAGCCATTGGTTTGCGCCATCAAAGAACCAGACAAGGCGATCAAGCCGTTAGACACCATGTACACAATGATCTTCATGTTGTCGTTGTTGATGCCGTTGGCTGCGGCCATCGCCTGGTTATCCCCGACAGCCCGCGCCGCCAAGCCCATTTGCGTGTTAAAGTACAACACCAGCAGAATAATCACAATGGCGATCACCACAGCGCCAACGATAATGGTGTCAAACGTCGCATTACCAGTGGAGAAAATGGTGAAGACTGTTTTGACGTTGCTCAATAAGGAAAGGTTGGCTTGGCCCATGATGAACAAGTTGACAGAATACAACCCGGTCATCGTCAAGATACCAGTTAACAGATCCGGAATCTTCAACTTGGTATGCAAGAACCCTGACACAAAACCCGCCAGCGCCCCGCCGATGAAGCCATATAACGTCGCTAAAATCGGGTTGGTGCCGCCGACTAAGCTGTGCGCCGTGATCGCCGCGCCTAAAGGAAAGCTCCCTTCAGCCGTCATATCGGCAATATCTAAGATACGGAAGGTCAAATATACGCCGATCGCCATGATCGCCCATAAAAGCCCTTGCGAAACGCTTGAAGTTAGAATACTCATCAGTACTACTCCTTTGATTTATCGAGCAGGCAAAGCCATCACACGACTCGCTTCAGCCGCGTTATTTTGCAACGCTCAATTATTGTTTAACATCTGCTGCCGTTAACCCGAAGGCCTTCATCATCTTGGCGTTGGTGACCACGCTGACTTTGGCTGGGGATTCCACTGGCAAGGACTTGACCTTCTTGCCTTTGATGATCTTCACAGCCAACTTGGCAGTTTGCTTGCCTAAATCTTCATAATTCAGCCCAACAGTGGCCACGCCGCCGTCTTTGACCATGGTCGCCGCAGCTGGTACGACTGGCACTTTCTTGGCCAAGGATACCTTGCCGACAGTCGCCATCGCTGCGGCCACAGTGTTGTCCGTTGGCGCATAGATGACTTGGCTTTGGCCAGCCAAGGCTTCGGTAGCGGATTGCACGTCGTTGGTGGTGGCTACGGTGCGCTTGACGACTTTCAAGCCCAGTTGCTTAGCGGCTTTTTCAGCGGCTTTGATTTGCACCACAGAGTTTTGTTCCGCAGCGTTGTACAACATCCCCACCGTCTTGGCCTTAGGGAAGAGTTTGTGCATGTACTTGATTTGCATGGTGATATCCACCATGTCCACCACGCCAGTCGCATTCTTGCTTGGGGCTTTCATGTTGTCCACAATGCCGGCGGATTTAGGATCAGTCACCGCGGTGAACACCATTGGCGTGTCGGGGTCGCCTTTTTGTAAGGCTTGCGCAGCTGGGGTGGCGATCGCCAAGTTCACGTCGTTCTTGTCTTTGGCGAGTTGTTCGCTCATGGTTTTCAAGTTGGCTTGATCGCCTTGTGCGTTGACGTAATCGATCTTGATCTTCTTGCCGGAATACCCTTGGGCCTTCAACTCTTCGGTGAAGCCTTTGCGCGCGTCAGTCAACGCAGTTTGATCGATCAATTGCAAGACCCCAACATGCACGGTGTCGTCTTTGGCACTGGCTGACTTGCCGCAAGCGGCTAAGCCTAAGATCGCAACGGCCCCAAGGCCAAGTAATAATTTCTTCATGATATATTCCTCCCAGAATGTTTTGGCAATAGTTGGCAAGTCCGCCAGCCGGTGCAAAACAAAAGCCAGTCACTTTGGATCTTCTCCGCGTGACTGGCCCAAAAACATTCTTGGATAAATAAAGGCCACATGGAGAAGATTTAAAATCATCCATGTGGCAATCGATCGCACGTTTAATGGTACCGGCCATCATGGATGCAAGCCGCGGCTTGCATCCATGATGCAAACCGCTATCCGAAAAAGCCGGTAAAAAAGACTGTGTTCAGTTGTGTTGGATTTAATATTGTCATGTTCAACACTCCTTGGCACCAGCTGTTGCTGGTATAAAATGAGAATACTATGACAAGATAAAAGTGTCAAGGGAATATTCTCATTTCATCCACCGGCTATGGGGGAATATGTGATGTTAATTACTTAGAAGCCGCTTCAAGGTCGCTTTGCGTCAAATTGAACAGCTTCATGCGCTTGGCGTTGGACACCAGTTCCGTCTTGGCCGGTGATTCGATCGGCAAATCTTTGACCTTCTTGCCTTTCAAGATCTTCACGGCCATCTTGGCGGTTTGGCGCCCTAAGTCTTCGTAGTTGATCCCGCGCGTGGCCACACCGCCGGTTTTGATCATCGTGGCATCGGCATTGACGACAGGGACTTTCTTGGCTTCAGAAACTTTGCCGATGGTTGGCATCGCAGCTGCGGCAATGTTGTCAGTCGGGATGTAGATGGCATCCGCTTGGCCGGCTAAAGCTTCAGCGGATTGCTGCACGTCATTGGTAGTCGCAGCGGTTTTCACCACGGCAGTAAGCCCGAGCTTCTTGATTTCTTGTTTGGCCAGCTTGATTTGAAATACCGAGTTCTGTTCAGCGGCGTTGTATAACAAGCCGATTTTCTTAGCCTTTGGAAACAGCTTGTGGGTGAAGTCGATTTGGCCTTTGACATCAACCATATCTGTGACCCCAGTGGCGTTCTTGTCTGGGGCTTTAGTGCTTGACGTCAAGCCGGCCGACTTGGGATCAGTAATGGCGGTAAATAACATCGGTGTGTCTGGGTCGCCTTTTTGCAAGGCTTGTGCGGCTGGGGTGGCGATGGCCAGATTCAAGTCGTTCTTGTCTTGTTTGAGCTGTTCGCTCATGGACTTCAAGTTGGCTTGATCACCTTGCGCGTTGACGTAATCGATCTTGATCTTGTCGCCTTTGTAGCCTTGGGCCTTGAGTTCTTCGGTGAAACCTTTGCGCGCGTCGTTTAACGCACTTTGATCGATCAGCTGCAAGATGCCGATCTTCACGGTGCCGGCTTTGGTGTCGGCGTCTTTCTTGCCGCAAGCGGCTAAACTCAACACAGCAGCGGCAGTCAATACACCTGCCAATAATTTCTTGATCTTCATACTTTTCTCCTCCAAATTCAGCGTCAAACGAAAAGCCGGCCGCTAGTTTACACCAGTGGCCGGCCATTATCTTCCGGAAAATAAAGCCACATGGTGATCACTCATCCACGTGGCGTTGTAAGCATGTTAAGGTGCTACGCCTATCGTGGATGCAAACCTGCAACGCGGTTTGCATCCAGTCGATGCAAGCCGCTATCCGTAATAGCCGTAGTAATAAGCGTTGTTTAGTTGTGTTGTAAGATTGTGATTCATTATTCAACACTCCTCGCCTTTATGTGTCTGAGAATACACTGAGAAAACGCTGCTGTCAACAAGATTTTAATATGTGCTTACTTCAAATCGGCATCAGTGACGCCAAAAGCCTTCATGCGCTTCTCGTTTTTGACCAAGCGCACGTCTTTAGGCGCTTCAACTGGCAAGTCTTTGACCTGCTTGCCTTTGATGATCTTGATCACCATGTCAGCAGTTTGCTTGCCGACAGATTCAAAGCTGGCACCTTTAGTGGCAACGCCGGCGATCGGAATCATCGTCGGATCTGAGTTGACCACTGGGACCTTACTTTCCAAGGAAACCTTGCCGATCGTGGCCATACCAACGGCGGCAATGTGATCATTAGGGATGAAGAAGGCATCAGACTTCTTGGCCAAAGCGCGGGCGGTAGCTTCCACATCAGAAGCCGAAGCCACCGTCATTTCTACCGGGGTCATGCCTAATTGCTTCATTGCCTTGCGGGCGCGCTTGACCACCGCCAAGGCATTTGGTTCGCCAGCATCGTACATCATGCCGATTTTCTTGGCTTTAGGAAACATTTGATGCAACAAGCTCAGTTGGGTCTTAACGCTGGTCAAAACCGTCACCCCGGTGGCATTCTTGTCTGGCGCCTTAGCAGCTTGCTTGGTGATCAAGCCCGCCGCCACTGGATCGGTGATGGCAGAAAACACCAGCGGCGTTTTGTTGCCGGCTTTCTCCATGGCTTGGCTGGCCGCCGAGCCGATGGAAATGTTGACGGTGTTGTTGGCGCTGGTCAATTGGTTAGCCATTTGGTTCAAGTTGGACTGATCGCCTTGGGCGTTGAGCAGCTTGATCTTGGCTTGGCCGTAGCCTTTGGCCTTGAGTTCTTCACGGATGCCTTTTTCCGCGTCGTCTAAGGCTTGTTGATCGAGTTGTTGCAAGATACCGATTTTCACAGTTGATGGTGAGGCACTCTTTTGAGACTTGCCACAAGCGGCCAACAGAATGACACAAGCGGCAGCGGCGATAGTTAACATGAATTTTTTCATAATATCCTCCAAAAAATAAAATGACCGACCACACAACAACACCATGTGGCCGGCCATTATTTTTCCGGAAAATAAAAGCCACATGGTATCGTCCATGTGGCGTGATTGCATACGCAAGTCGACGGCCTCATGGATGCGAGCAGCAGGCCCGCATCCACGAGCCTGCTACAGGTAATAGTAGCCGCCGAAATATTGATTAAAATGAGTTGATTGTACTAATGACATTATCAACACGCCTTCCTGTAGTGGGTATGGTGCTACCATACGCCGCTTAATGAGAATCGTCAAGGATATTCGTGAGGAAATTCTAATTTATCCCCGGCGCAAAGTCCCATTGCCGCCGCACATAATGCTTGCCGTCTAGCGTGTCCAGCCGCGAAAGCGTGGCGTTATGCAGCATCGGCGGCTTACGCAACTCGTCAAAAGGCACGCCTAACAAACTGTTCAACAAGAATTGAAACAAGATGCCATGCCCCACCACTAACAAATTGGCTGCCGGATGTGCCGCATACGCCGCTTGGATCACCGCCCGGCTGCGCTTGAGTAAATGTCCGTAAGGCTCAATGCCCAAATTTGGCGCATACTTGGCGTCAAATTCAGCCGGCCGGTGAAAATATGCATCAAGTGCTTGGGTATCCGACACGTCTGCTTCGATTTGCCCATCCCATGGCCCCAGCCGCAACTCCCGCAAGCCGTTGGCCGTGGCCAGCGGTGTGGGATACGCATTCTTGGCTAAGATCAAATGCGTGGTGGTCACCGCCCGCGGCATGCTGGAACTGATGGCTTGAGCAAAGCGCACCTTTGCCAAATATTGCCCCATTTGCTGCGCCTGGGCGACCCCAAGTGCTGTCAGCGGCTCATCAACGCCGCCGCCATTGAACGCATGGCGCAAGTTGACCTTTGTTTGGCCATGTCGCACAAAATAAAATTTTGTCATTCATAACACCTCATCAACTAGTATACTAGATTTTATCGTGAAATGAGGTGAAGCAAATGCATCCGCTCCTTGTAATTTACATTATTGCCGCCGGCATCGTCGCCGGCTTATTAAGTACCATCGCCGGCATGGCGTCACTGGTGTCTTATCCGGTGTTGTTAAGCTTAGGCTTGCCGCCGTTAAGTGCCAACGTCACCAACACCGCGGCCCAAATTTTTACCGGCATTGGCTCCACCTTGAGTGCCAGAAAAGAACTTTCCACTGCACCGCGCGCCACCGCCCGCATCACCATTTGGGCCTTGATCGGCTCGGTGTGCGGCTGCGTATTGTTGTTGATGGCGCCTGCAGCCAGCTTCGCCAAAGCGGTGCCGTTTCTGATCGCTTTTGCCGGATGCTTGATGTTGTATTCGCTGCACGCCAAGCCCAGCCGCAACGCCAAGCCAGTCCCGCCGATTCTTAAAGGCATCGCGATTTTCTTGGTGGGGATCTATGTGGGCTACTTCGGCGCCAGCGCCGGCGTGATCACCTTGGCGATTTTGACGGTGACAGAACAATTGCCGTTTGCCACACTGAATGCCATCAAGAACTTCACCAGCTTCGCCGCTAATGCCTTGGCGATGGTGATTTACGCCTTTACTGCGGATATTCATTGGTCGGTCGTGTTGATCATGGGCGTGGGCTTTCTGATTGGCGGCTATATCGGCCCGCAGCTGGTGCGCCACTTGCCGGTGCGACCGCTGCGCTACGCCATTGCTTTTGCCGCATTTGGGCTGGCAATTTACTTAGGCATCACCACTTATCGCTAACCGCTTGGCTGATCAAATATGCCCGTGGAATCTCAAGTTGAGGTTTCACGGGCATGTTTTTGTTTGGCGTTGGTCGCGGGCCGGATTAGTTAAGCTGCGCGGCGTGGGGCAAGCGGCGGCGCAGGCGGTGCGGCCGGCGCCAACCGCGCTGAAGTTCGCGCGTTTTCTGCCTAAGAATTGAGCCAAGCGCTCGCTGCGCTCACCCGCTTGTCTCGATTCTTGCCGCGATCAGCGACGCGAGCCAAGCACAAATCGCTTGGCTTGCGACACTGATCGTTTCACGGCCTGACCACCGCTTGCCCCACGCCGCTCCGCTTCACTAGTCCTCCATTGTCTGAACTTGGTTATATATGCAATACTAACCCGAAAACAGGATCCGACGCCAATCATGGTAAACCTTAAATATCGTGACCATGCGGAGTAGATCTGAAGACACCGGGATACCCAAATTTTACGTCTATGACAGTGCAATTACCATTTGCTTCATAGGCAACTCAACCTCCCATCCCTACCAACAAACGCAAGTCGACCAGTATCCTAATCGATCACGAATACCGTAGGGCTGGTGTTGCGAAGCGGCGCGGGGCAGACAAGGCGGTCAGGCCGCGAAACAAGCAGCACAATATCCCAAGTGGTTTGTGCTTGGGATACTGTGCTGCTTGCGGCAAATTCTGAGACCGCGCTGAGCGCAGCGATGCGGGCTCAGAATTTAGGTGGAAAACGCGCGCCCCATGCGCGGTTGGAACCGGCCGCGCCGCCTGCGCCGCCTTGTCTGCCCCACGCTGCGCAGCAACACCAGCCCGGCTGCTACATTGCTTAACCTTGCGCAACCGTAACGTTAAGGGCCTTAGCTTCGGCTTTGATCGCGCCTGGTGCTGTCCGGTCGAAAAGTTCAACGGCTTTGGCCATGTTGGTGATCACCACCATGGTCGTGGTGGCTTTACCGGCCTTGCCAATCGCCGCCAAGTCGGCCTTGACCAGTTGATCACCAGGCTGCACCGAGGCGCCTTCTTCGCACAACACTTCAAACGGCGCGCCTTTTAACGCTACCGTATCGATGCCGATATGGATCAATAACTCCAAGCCGGCGGTGGTAGTTAAACCAATGGCGTGCTTCGTGGGAAAGATGCTGGTGATTTTCCCGGCAGCCGGTGCCACGATCAAACCATCGCTTGGCTCCACAGCAAAGCCGTCCCCTAACATTTTCTGGGCAAAAGTGGCATCGGCAACATCGGCTAAATCGATCAATTCACCATTTGCCGGACTGTACAGCGGTTCAACCACTGTCGCGGCGGCTTCTGTTGGCGCGATTGGCGCATCAGGCGTTGCGACAGCTTTGCTGACTTGTAAATCAGCCAGCGGCGTTTTGGCGTCATTGATCGCCTTCAAAGGCTCGGCAACAAATTGCACATCGGTACCGATAATGATCTGCAAATTGCGGCCATCAATGGCGTTGACGCCGACCGCCCCAGCCGCTTTGATTGCTGGTTCATCGATTGCCGCGGTGTCTGCCAGCTGCAAGCGCAGGCGCGTAGTGCAGTTGTCGACGACTAACAAGTTCTTAAAACCGCCTAACGCCGCATAAATACGCTTGGCTTTCAGCGAATACTTGTCGTCGCCAACGCTTTGGGCAACTTCAGGCGTGCTGACGGCCACATCAGCTTCACGCCCAGGCGTGGCCAAGTTAAATTTGCGAATGGCGAAGTCGAACACGAAATAATACAACACTGCCATCACCACGCCTTGCACGATCAACATGTAAGGCAAGTTGGCAATCGGCATGCGCAAACTCAACACATAATCGACCAGTCCAGCAGAGAAGGTAAAGCCCGCCGTCCAGTGCATGAACGCAGCAAATGCCAAACTTAAGCCAGTCAAAGCCGCGTGGATCACATACAGCGGCCAAGCCACGAACATGAAGGAGAATTCCAACGGTTCCGTGACGCCGGTGAAGAAAGCGGCAAAAGCCCCGGCTAACATCAACGAACCGGTTTGGGCTTTCTTCTCGGGCTTGGCGTTCTTATAAATCGCCAAGGCCCCGGCTGGCAAGCCAAACATCATCACCGGAAAGAAGCCGGCCATGTATTGACCAGTCACGCCTTTGGTGCCGGCGTTGGCCCAGAAGTTGCCGATATCGTTGATCCCAGCGATATTGAACCAAAATACCGAGTTCAGCGCTTGATGCAAGCCAGTTGGAATCAACAAGCGGTTAAAGAAGCCGTATAAGCCGGCCCCAACTGCCCCTAAGCTGACCATGAACTTACCAAAAGCTACCAAAGCCCCATAAACTGGCGGCCATACGACTAACAGCACCAAACTCAACACCAGCATCACGCCGGCAGTCAAGATCGGCACACAGCGCTTACCGGAGAAGAACGACAAGGCCATCGGCAGCTTTGTGTCAGAGAAGCGGTTGTATAACGCCGCGGCGATCAAGCCGCCTAAGATGCCGATGAAGACATTGCCGCTGATGGCGCCAAAGGCTGGATCAACCGCGCCGACTTTCACGCCTTGCAGCGCGGCGACACTGGCTGGGGCAAGCACTGCCACTGGCACAGAATATGCCACCAACCCAGCAATAGCAGAGGCGCCGTCTTGGTTCTTGGACATCCCACTAGCCAGCCCTAAAGCAAACAATAACGCCAAGATCCCTAAAACAGCATTGCCGCCTGCCATGAGAAACTGAGCAGCAGGCCATTTTGCAGGGAGCCAATGGCCGATTCCTTCCAGGAGGGCGGCAGCGGGTAATAACGATACAGGCAGCTGGATCGAGCTTCCCATTCTTTGCATGTAACTTTTCATTTTGACCACTTCTTTCATAGAAAAATAGACCAATTTCGTAAATCAATAATAACAGTTACTAGGTTATACGAGATCGGCCCTGCGGTCAAAGGTTTCTGTGACATAACATGACAATAACATCGGTGTGTTTGGGCTATACCGATTGTAAACTAAGCTGTCATGACAAACCGAGTCAACGCGGTGATTCCCGCCTTTTTCCCAACAATTGCAAATGAGTGGTCCAGGCCAAATCTGAAATTTTCTGCAAAAAAAACAGCCCGTGAAGGCTGTTTTTGAGATTATGCACGCTTTTGGTATTCGCCGTTGGCCGTGTTGATCTGCACCACGTCGCCGGCATTGATAAATTCTGGCACGTTGATGACCAAACCGGTTTCCATCGTGGCAGGCTTGCCGCCGCTGGTGACAGAGCCGCCTTTGATGTTAGGCTGGGTTTCAGTGACTTTCAAGTTGACCGTGGACGGCAAGGTGATGCCGATCACTTCAGTTCCGTAGAATTCGATTTGGACCATGGCGTTCTCTAACAAGTAGAGACGTTCATGTTCGATGGATTCATCAGGTAATTCGTATTGTTCATAGGTTTCGGTATCCATGAAGAAGCTGGTGCCGTCTTGTTCATACAAGTATTGGGCGGACTTCTTTTCTAAGATCGCTGGCGTCAGCTTCTCGCTGGGACGCATGGTGGTTTGCACCGTTGAGCCTGCGCGCACATCATACAGCTTCAATTGCATCAAAGTGTTGCCTTTACCAGGCTTGTGGTGGTTGGATTCAAGGACTTTGATCAACTTGCCGTCTTTTTCAAACGTCATTCCTGCACGTAATTCGATTGCTTCCATTGGTTAATATTCTCCCTTGTGAGCTAGGCTCATGTCTTCAGTGTTTAATCAGCTGCTAGCCACGGCGGCGGCAGCGGCATGATCAGCGCATGCCCTAAATCTACAAAAAAGATAAACATTCTGGCCTCCATTGGCGCAACGGTTGGTTAGTGCCTTACATACCATTATGCCAGACTTAAGCCGCTTCGTAAACCAGCCGTTGAATATGCGCGGCGATCTCTTTGATTTGTGAGAAGTCCAATTGCGCATGTCCCGTGGTCATGATCACCAGAATGTAGCGGTGGCCGTCTTTGGTGGTAACGATGCCCGCATCATTATTGGTATTGGTCAAAAAGCCCACCTTGTCTTGTACTTTGGCATGTTTATCCACACTGGCCACGCCGGCGGGGATGCCTTGGCGATACACTTGCTTGCCCATGTCTTTGAGCAAGCGGGTGCGCATTTTGTCATTGGCAAAAGGCCCTTGGCCAGCATCCAATAATTTCAAGATCTTCACCAAGTTGTTGGCGGTCGTTTCTGCCGCATCCCCTGCAAACGCCGGATCGATGCCGATCGTCTGCAAGTAATTATCCACTGTGTCATTGCCATAACGCGTCAAAATCGTTTGGGCATAACCGTTTTCGGAATTGACGATCATCGCGTCGAAATTCTGGCGGTCCGTCAAATCCCAAGGCAGCTTGCCTTGGGCGTAGCGGTGGAACACATACGCGGCGATGTAAAGCTTATAAGTCGACGCCGAATACACCTTGGTGTCGCCGCCGGCAGCTACTTTCACCCCGCCTTTGCGATCCAAGGCGCCTGAGCGCTGCTTGGCGGCTTTGGAGCCGGGTTTAGGCGCCAGGCTGTAGAAGCTGACTTGGACTTTGCCGGTTTGCTCCAGGCTGTTCAAATACGTTTGCAAACTGACGGTCGGATCCGGCAGCTTGGCGATTTTGATCACGGCACTGCTTGAACTGGCCGCAGCCGGCCGCTTCAAGGCGTGGACGCCAATACTGGCGATGGCCACGATCAAGATCACCGTCACCCCAACGATCAAGCCGATGCGGTAGCGCCTTTTGAGATGATGTGTTGCCAGAAAATGAATAAGTTGCCGTAAAGTTGCCATTTTGGCCTCCGAGATAACCGTCATGCGTATCAAGAAAATTTTAACCTGAATGCGTTGGCAGAACAAGCCAAAATCCCGATCCACCAGCGGCAGATCGGGATCAAGAAGTTATTTGGCAAATTTCTCAACCACCGCAGCCACCGGATGCGCCTGCAGCCAATGCCTGAGGTCATCGCCTAGCGCCTTGGTCAAGGCAAACGCCGCTTGCATCTGCACCTTGGTGATTTCGTTAACATGCATGCCTGCGGTGATGATCGCATTGCCCGCCAGCACCGGCGCGATTTGCTTGGCCAGCCGCTTGGTCAACGCCCCTTCTTGATGCACATGGCCAGGTCGGCTGGGTAAGGCATGGGTGAACACCCCATCTTGGCCGACGGTGGTGACAACGCCGAAGTGTGGCACATCTCCGCCGACTAAAGTCACCAAGATATCTTGGCCTTGTTGCTCAACTTGCAAGGTCATCGTCACCCCTGCTTGTTGGCGAGTGAAAGTCCCTGTGCTCATCGGCGCGCCGCCTGCTTGGCTTTGGCCAAGCCTGCCCAGCGCGGCGATAAGTCATTGGCGATATGCAGGTGATCCAACAATTTCATCGTGGTGTGATCGATCAAATCGTCGATTGTTTGCGGGTTGTTGTAGAATGCTGGGATCGGTGGAATGATCTCCACGCCCATCTTGGCCAGCTTCAGCATATTCTCCAAGTGGATCTGGTTAAAAGGCGACTCCCGCGGCACGATCAACAACGGGCGGCGTTCTTTAAGCGTCACATCAGCGGCGCGGCCGATCAAATTATCCCCCATGCCACAAGCAATGGCAGCGATTGTTTTCATGCTGGCAGGCACGATCACCATGCCATCATGATGAAACGACCCAGAAGCAATCGTCGCGCCCATGTTGCGCGGATCATCAACATGATCCGCCAAAGCGTTCACTTGGCTTTCCACATAGCCAGTGTTTTCAATGGCTAAGTTCTCCTTAGCCCAAGCACTCATCACCAAGTGCACTTCAACTTCCGGGTCAGCGTGTAACGCTTCTAACAACCGAATACCGTAAATGGTGCCACTGGCGCCGGTGATTGCAACTACGATTCGTTTCATAATATTTCCTTTCTAGGGGTGATCTGGCTTGGGGGTCGTCGAGCTGCGTGATATAAGTTGTGACGCCACTTGGGCGAAAAGCGCCCAAATGTCATCCCGTCTTATATCCACCGCTAAGTGCGTGCTGCTTTGGCTACTTTAAATAATCTTCCCAGTTGCTCATTTCTTTAAACGGCGCGCGGACGAATTTGTCTTTCATGTCATATGGCACCGTGCCGTCAAGGACTAATTTAGAACTCATGCCGCGATGGCGAATACGGGATGGATCATATTCCGGCAATTCTGATGGATCCAGCGGATGGTTACGCAAGCCTTCTAAGACCATGATGTCGCGATCGGCTTGAAAGCGCGTGTTGATGGTCCACATCACGTCATTCCAGTCGAAAATATCAACATCTTCATCCACCAAAATCACAGTTTTGAGCTCTTTAAATGCAGAGAAAGCCAACAAGGCGGCTTGGCGCTGGATCCCTTCGTCGTTGATGTCGTCTTTGTGGATCTGCATGATAGTCATCAGCTTACCACCACCGGCTGGGGCGTTGTAAACATTGGTGACTTTGCCTGGGATCGCGCGGTCGACTAAGTTCAAAATCGACGCTTCCGTGGGGATGCCGGCCATAGACACATGTTCTTCAGAAGGCCCAATAGTGGTTTGCACGATTGGGTTGTCTTGACGATGCGTCACGGCTTTGATTTTGACCACGTTTACTGCTGGATTAGCGGTGCCGTTGTAGCCGGGGAATTCGGGCATGGCATAACCGGAGTTCGTGTTGATGTCTTCTTGCATTTTGGTGTTGGGCAAGATCTCGGCTTCGATCACCCATTCACTGCGGGCGATAGCTTTGGCGTCGACGGCGACGCCTTGCACGATTTGCACGGCTTCGTTGCGCAAGGCACCGGCCACTTGCAATTCGTTGTAGCCAAGCGGCGTAGTCGGCGGCTCGAAAGTCGCGCCGATGGTAATGGCCGGATCCAAGCCGATGTTAATGGTGATCGGCATCGGTTCGTTACGCGCTTCATATTGCTTCAAGAATGCGCCGATATGTCGACCGCCAGGCATGATGTACATGCCGATGGTGTCTTTATCTTCCAAAACCATGCGGTGAATGGTTACGTCAGATTCTTGCTTGTCGACAGAATGGCCATACACCACCCCCATGGTGATATACGGACCGGCATCGTCAGGCGTATTGGTTGGCGCGGCTAATAACTTACGAATATCAAAATCTTCATCTGTGGCCAGATGCACCACTTCTTGCGCCGGCGCATCAGCGCGCGCCACTTCGACTGGGGCAACCGGATGGGTCACCGCCGTGTTAAGGGCTTGACCGAGGTGCTTGTAGTCTTTGTGCAAAATGTCGGCCACGCGTTGGCGCGAAGCTTGCAAGCCGATCAGCACACGGGAGTTGGGGAAGCCTTTGACGTTGTTAAACATCATGGTTGGCCCTTCTTGCGTTGGCCGCTTGACGGTCCCACCGGCACCGATATAGCGATAAACGCCGGCCAGGTCGGCTTGCGGATCGATTTCTTTATTTGTTTCGTGATATTGCCCAGGTTTGTTCTTAATTTCAGCTAAAACTTTACGCAGATCATATGGTTGTTCAGACATCTTGTTTGCCTCCGTTTCGTGATTACAAAGTTCATTATGCAAAGAATCCCACCATCGAACAATTCACTTACCTCGGCCATCCATTCCGTTATGGAATATCTTGGGATAAGGAAAAGGCATCCTCAATTGGCGAGGATGCCTTTTGTAAAATCATTCGTCGCGCCGAGCCTCAGTTAAGCCCACGATGCCCAGCAGGAAGGCGCCTAGCAGCGCCAACATTGAGGCTGCGTGGTCCCCAGTTTGCGGCAATGCTTGACGTGTCGCCTTGCGACTTGGCTGTTGCACTGCCGCCTTGCGACTTGGCTGTTGCACTGCCGCCTTGCCTGCAGACGTTGGTGTGGCTTCAGCATCGGTGTCAGGCAGCATTGTGCGCGCGGCCGGTTGTGCTGACTGTGCTTGAAGCCGTGTTGGCGTAGTCGTTACGGTATTTGCAGCACCATTCGGCGTTTGCGTACTGTTGGCGTTGTCGATTGGTGTGCTTGGTGGATTGCCGCCGTTATCCACCGGTGTGCTTGGTGGATTGCCACCGTTATCCACTGGCGTGCTTGGTGCGGTGCCGCCGTTATTCACTGGTGTGCTTGGTGCGGTACCGCCGTTGTCGATTGGCGTACTTGGTGGATTGCCACCGTTATCCACCGGTGTGATTAGTGGATTACCGCCGTTGTCGATTGGCGTGCTTGGTGCGGTGCCGCCGTTGTCGATTGGCGTACTTGGTGGATTGCCACCGTTATCCACCGGTGTACTTGGTGGATTGCCGCTGTTATCCACCGGTGTGCTTGGTGGGTTCCCACCGTTATCCACCGGTGTGCTTGGTGCGGTGCCGCCGTTGTCGATTGGCGTGCTTGGTGGATTACCACCGTTATCCACTGGCGTGCTTGGTGCAGTGCCACCGTTATCCGCTGGTGTGCTTGGTGGATTGCCGCTGTTATCCACCGGTGTACTTGGTGGATTGCCGCTGTTATCCACCGGTGTGCTTGGTGCGGTGCCACCGTTATCGACTGGTGTACTTGGTGGATTGCCGCCGTTATCTACTGGTGTGCTCGGTGGATTACCGCCGTTGTCGACTGGCCCACCTGGAACCCCTGTACCAGTATTTGTCACAGGAACTGGCCGATACAGTAACGTGATGGTTTGTGGCTCCGCACTTAAAGTGCCAGTTAAAGGTGCTGACTCGTCAGCCAGTCCAACATAGCGATAACCGTCGATCACTATCGGCGCCACGGTATAGCCATTCCCCACTGAACCGGTTTTCACGATGTCATTGCCCAACGGTTTCCCATCGATGTCGACAAAATGGATCCTTAACTCGCCAGCTTTTATTGGTTCAGGAACTTGGCTTGGTTTCGCATGGTAAACCAAGGTGATATCTGTTGGCTGCGCGACAAACTTTCCTGTCAATGGTGCAGAGTTTTTGCCTAACTCAGTATACGTATAACCGCCGATCGGCTTTGGCACGACGGTATAGCCGTTGCCGATATTACCCTGTTTAGTTTCATCAAGCGCTACTGGCACACCATGATCATCCACGTAATGGATCGTCAGCGAGGCTGCAACTGGGTCAGGCAACTTGTGTTCATTCTGGTTGTATACCAGCGTGATGTTGGTCGGGTCTTTGGTAAACACTCCAGTCAGAGATGCGGAATCTTTGCCTAATTCGCCGTAATGATAGCCGCCGATTTTCGGGGGTTCAATCGCATAGCCATTGCCGACGTTGCCCGCTTTGACCTCATCAGATTTGATTGTCGCACCATATTCATCCACATAATGGATCGTCAGCGAGGCTGCAACTGGGTCAGGCAACTTGTGTTCATTCTGGTTGTATACCAGCGTGATGTTGGTCGGGTCTTTGGTAAACACTCCAGTCAGAGGTGCGGAATCTTTGCCTAATTCGCCGTAATGATAGCCGCCGATTTTCGGGGGTTCAATCGCATAGCCATTGCCGACGTTGCCCGCTTTGGTCTCATCAGATTTGATCGTGGCACCATATTCATCCACATAATGGATCGTCAACGAGGCTGCGACTGGGTCAGGCAACTTGTGTTCATTCTGGTTGTATACCAGTGTGATATTGGTTGGGTCTTTCGTAAACTGGCCAGTCAATGGTGCGGAATCTTTGCCTAATTCGCCGTACTGATAGCCGCCGATTTTCGGGGGTTCAATCGCATAGCCATTGCCGACGTTGCCCGCTTTGACCTCATCAGATTTGATTGTGGCACCGTATTCATCCACGTAATGGATCGTCAACGAGGCTGCGACTGGGTCAGGCAACTTGTGTTCATTCTGGTTGTATACCAGTGTGATATTGGTCGGGTCTTTCGTAAACACTCCAGTCAGAGATGCGGAATCTTTGCCTAATTCGCCATACTGATAGCCGCCGATTTTCGGGGGTTCAATCGCATAGCCATTGCCGACGTTGCCTGTTTTAGTCTCATCATGTTTGATTGTGGCACCATATTCATCCACGTAATGGATCGTCAACGAGGCTGCAACTGGGTCAGGCAACTTGTGTTCATTCTGGTTGTATACCAGTGTGATATTGGTCGGGTCTTTCGTAAACACTCCAGTCAGAGATGCGGAATCTTTGCCTAATTCGCCATACTGATAGCCGCCGATTTTCGGGGGTTCAATCGCATAGCCATTGCCGACGTTGCCTGTTTTAGTCTCATCATGTTTGATTGTGGCACCATATTCATCCACGTAATGGATCGTCAACGAGGCTGCAACTGGGTCAGGCAACTTGTGTTCATTCTGGTTGTATACCAGTGTGATATTGGTCGGGTCTTTCGTAAACACTCCAGTCAGAGATGCGGAATCTTTGCCTAATTCGCCATACTGATAGCCGCCGATTTTCGGCGGTTCAATCGCATAGCCATTGCCGACGTTGCCTGTTTTAGTCTCATCATGTTTGATTGTGGCACCATATTCATCCACATAATGGATCGTCAACGAGGCTGCAACTGGGTCAGGCAACTTGTGTTCATTCTGGTTGTATACCAGTGTGATATTGGTTGGGTCTTTCGTAAACTGTCCAGTCAATGGTGCGGAATCTTTGCCTAATTCGCCATACCGATAGCCGCCGATTTTCGGCGGTACAACTGTATAACTGTTGCCAACATTTCCCGCTTTGGTCTCATCAGATTTGATCGTCGCACCATATTCATCCACGTAATGGATCGTCAAAGAGGCTGCGACTGGGTCAGGCAACTTGTGTTCATTCTGGTTGTATACCAGCGTGATATTGGTCGGGTCTTTGGTAAACTGGCCGGTCAATGGCGCGGAATCTTTACCTAGCTCAGTATATGTGTAGCCGCCGATTTCCGGTGGTACAATCGCATAGCCATTGCCGACGTTACCTGTTTTAGTCTCATCATGTTTGATTGTCGCACCATATTCATCCACGTAATGGATCGTCAAAGAGGCTGCGACTGGGTCAGGCAACTTGTGTTCATTCTGGTTGTATACCAGCGTGATGTTGGTCGGGTCTTTGGTAAACTGGCCGGTCAATGGTGCGGAATCTTTACCTAGCTCAGTATATGTGTAGCCGCCGATTTCCGGTGGTACAATCGCATAGCCATTGCCGACGTTGCCCGCTTTGGTCTCATCAGACTTGATTATCGCACCATATTCATCCACGTAATGGATCGTCAATGGGCCAGCATCGACTGGATTTGGAACTTCGCTTGAAAGCTTATGATAAACCAATGTTACAGTCTGTGCATCGACGGTCAAGGTGCCTTCCAATGCAGCTGAACCGTCTTTCAGCTTTTCAAAACCGTAACCTGGGATTGGGTGGTGTTCGTCCACCTGATACGCTTCGCCAACCGAGCCCTCTTTGACAATCGGATCGGCAATTTCGTGCCCCGCTTCATCTTCGTACTTGACTGTCAGGCTGCCGGCATTTTGCTTGTATTGTAAAATTACCGTCTGAGGTTCGGCGGTCAAGGTGCCTTCTAATGCAGCTGAATCGTCTTTCAACTTATCAAATTTGTAGCCGTCAATTTTACGTTCTTCCACCTGATACGCTTCACCAACAGAGCCCTCTTCGACAGTAGGATCAGCAATTTCGTGCCCCGCTTCATCTTCGTACTTGACTGTCAGGCTGCCGGCATTTTGCTTGTATTGTAAAATTACCGTCTGAGGTTCGGCGGTCAAGGTGCCTTTTAATTCAGCAGAATTATCGGCCAACTTATCAAATTTGTAGCCGTCAATTTGGCGCTCGTCCACCTGATACGCTTCACCAACCGAGCCATCTTTGACAATAGGATCAGCAATTTCGTGACCGGCTTCATCTTCGTACTTGACTGTCAGGCTGCCGGCATTTTGCTTGTATTGTAAAATTACCGTCTGAGGTTCGGCGGTCAAGGTGCCTTCTAATGCAGCTGAATCGTCTTTCAACTTATCAAATTTGTAGCCGTCAATTTTGCGTTCTTCCACCTGATACGCTTCACCAACAGAGCCCTCTTCGACAGTAGGATCAGCAATTTCATGACCGGCTTCATCTTCGTACTTGACTGTCAGGCCGCCGGCTGTTTGCTTGTATTGCAAAATTACCGTCTGAGGTTCGGCGGTCAAGGTGCCTTTTAATGCAGCAGAATTATCGGCCAACTTATCAAAGTCGTAGCCGTTAATTTTGCGCTCGTCCACCTGATACGCTTCCCCAACAGAGCCCTCTTTGACAATAGGATCGGCAATTTCATGACCCGCTTCATCTTCGTACTTGATTGTCAGGCTGCCGGCGTTTTGCTTGTATTGCAAAGTTACCGTTTGGTCTTCTTCGATAAATTTGCCCGCCAACCCCGGAGAATCTTTACCCAAACCATCTTCGGTATAACCTTCAATGGTCGGCCGGGTCACTGAATAAGGCGTACCGACGTTGCCAGTGAGTGTCGTGCTAGGTTGAATTTCTTTACCGTTTTGATCAACGTACTTGACGTTGATCTTTGATTGCTTCACAAATGGCAGAACCACGTTGTTGTCGTCGCCAGTGACGATCGTGGCATACTGGGTGGCTGCCAAGCCGTAGTCACCGACTGCTGGCACGGCATACGCCGCAGTCAATGGCCGCCCATCTTCGGCAGTTGTTGGCGCTTGTGTGCCTTCAGGGTAGAACGCCACTGTGTTGCCGGCGCTGGCTTTAATGCCGGATTGCTTCGGGCCGTTGACGCCTTCAGGCAAGCCGGTACTGGAAATATTTAAGCTGCTGCCGGCAGGCGTGTAGCTGTAGCTGTTGATCTTGGCATCAAATTGCGCATGGGACATCGCCGTAGCGGCAGAAACCCCCATAGTGTAGCCTTTGCCTCGCCAAGCGGCTGGCACTGGAAATTTCCAAGTTTGCACAAGCTTGCCAGCGCCATCAAGGACATTCGTGGTGATGGTATGCCCTTTGGCGTCATACTTCATGTCAAAAGTGTAGGCCATATCAACCCGCTTGACCGTTTCACCTTCTTTGCCGGCGATTTGATTTGTTTCAATCGGTGTATCTAAGGCATAAGCCGGCGCCGTCTTTTGCAGCACCGATTTAGAAATCGTGGCACTGGATGAATAAACCAGCCAACGCGCTGGTGTGTACTTCGTGCCATCCGGCGCAGTTACCCGGCCTTCAGCGTTGGATGAAATATTAAAGCTGATCAGATTGCCAGAATCCACATAATCAGCATAGGCGATTCCCAGCCCCGAGCCAATTTCGGCATCCTCGATTACATCATTAACGCTTAACGGCTCGAAAAACAGCGCCGTGCCATCACCGCCGACCCAAGTGCCCAAGCTGTTGTCATAAGCGACATGCATCGTGACGCTCAAGGCGAAGTCACTGGTGAAATCCACCTGGCGATTTGCCAGCAACAGCACTGTACCTGTAGTGAAGTTCAAATTTGGCAGAGGTTTTTCTTTGCCAGTGGTCAGCGAAACCTCGCGGCCGCTGATTGTTTTCAAGTTGCCAGCCAGATCTGACACTGTAAAATACTGGGCCATGTTCTCATCGGTGATTGCAACGGCATCTCCAGCAGTATGCTCAGGATCAATCGAGATATTCCCGTCGTCATCAGTTGTCGTGACGATGGTTGCATCATCCGCTGCTTGCACCGTTTGCGCCTGCCAGCCGGCAACTTGACCCACCCCAGTCGCCACCCCTACCCCGAAGGTGACCACTGCGGCTGCGACCCACAACTTCCCTGCGCGATACAATTTTACCCGCCTAATTGGTTCGCTCATTTCATTTTCCTCCACAGAATGCGATTTCATCTCCAGCATTAGTATAGGGGGTAAAATGTCAACTTTTTGCTCAATATGCATAAGAATCTGTTGCTAACTTTGGTGCGGCGTGCAGCAAAAACGGCCTGCTTTTCAGCAGACCGTTAATTCCTGGCTTGGCAGAATTCCCAAAAGGCATCGCAAGCCGGCGTATGATGGCCATGCCTGCGGATGAACGCCAGGTGACTTGTGATCGTTGGCGTTAGCGGCACGGCTTTGACATTAGGGTAATTGTCCAGATCCACCGAGCGTGCCATCATGATCGCCACGCCCATTCCGCGGTTGACCATGCCAGCGACTAAATCAATGCGCTGGCCGATATAAGCGATTTTAGGCTGCACTTGCGCCTGCGCCAGCAAATCGCGCACCGGCTGATACAAACCAGTCGCTTCGCTTAGCAAAAGCAGCGACTGATCAGCTAATTGACTGACTGCCAACTTCTCGCTTTGGGCAAGTGCCTGATTGTTCGGCACCAAGGCGACAAAATGATCCTTCTCGCCGAGGATCACGTCATATTGGGGATGATCATTGTCAAACAACCGCGTGAACACCACGTCACAAGCCCCACTGTTTAAGCTTGGCAGCAGCGTTTGCGTTTCGGCTTCGCCAAATTGCATTTCGATTTGCGGATCTTGTTTAGTAAATGCGGCGATCGTGTTGAAGGCCTTATATTGTGAAATTGACGGGATAGCCCGCACCACCAAGCGCATGCCGGCTTCTTTGCGCTTGGCGGCCAGTGCGTCTTGCCACTGTGCAGCAGTGGCGACGATCTTTTGCGCATAAGGCAAGGTGAAGCGCCCAGCAGCCGTCAAGCTGACGGTGCGATGCGAGCGGTCGAACAACTCCACATCCAATTCTTCTTCTAATGATTTGATCTGCTTGGACACCGTAGCTTGAGTGATATATAAGTGACTAGCGGTTTCGGTATAATTCAAAGTCTTTGCCAAATCGACAAAAGTCGCAAGCTTGCGCAGTTCCATAACAGCCTCCCGAGAATCCGTAAACATTCTTGTTTGGAATAGTCTACCACATTAATGCGAATTGTTCTTGCCCACTGACTTCTGTAGACTAAAGATCGTGCTTATTTCAGGCAGCTTGGCTGCAAATTTTGGGAGGCAACATCGTGCCAGTTGGTATTATCATTAACGCTTTAGCCGTTTTACTCGGCGGAATCTTTGGCGCGCTTGGCGGCAAACACATGTCAGAAAGCTTCAAAGCGGGGTTGAATATGGTGTTTGGCGCGTGTTCCATGGCCATGGGGATCTTCTCGATTGCCCCGATGAAGAATATGTCTGCGGTAATTTTTGCCATTATCTTAGGCACCGGCTTGGGGCTGCTCATTCATTTAGGCGACTTGCTCAACAAAGGCGCCAAAGCGATGCAGACGCTGATCGTGCGCTTTGTCCCTAACACCAGCGAAAACATGAGTGAACAAGAATTCGACGCCACTTTGGTTACCGTGATCGTGTTGTTTTGCGCATCTGGCACGGGGATCTATGGCGCTTTGACTGAAGGGATGAACGGCGATGCGTCGATCCTGATTGCCAAGTCGATCCTGGATTTCTTCACCGCGGCGATTTTTGCGGCGAATCTGGGGTATGTGGTGGCCTTGATCGCCATTCCCCAGTTTGTCATTTTCTTCTTGTTGTTCCTCGGCGCAGGCGTCATTTATCCATTGACGACGCCGAATATGATCTTGGACTTCAAAGCCGCCGGCGGCATCTTGATGCTGGCCACTGGCTTTAGAATGGTGGAAATCAAGATGTTCCCGACTGCTGATATGATCCCAGCGATGGTATTGGTGATGCCGCTGTCGTGGTTGTGGATGACAGTCATCATGCCGCTGCTTTAGCCGCATATAAAAGGCCTTGCTTGACGATTGTGAAATCGCCAGGCAAGGCCTTTTACTGATTCGATTTTAATCCAATACCGGCTTGAACATGCCTTCTTCAACCCAAGCGCGCATCAAGCGCACGGCAAACGCCTGCGCTTGTTCGCCGCCGAGTTCCGGTTTGGTCGCTTCCACGACGCGCCCCAGCGCCTTGGTGGTGACCGTGTGATCGGCGATGGTTTGGGTCATCATGAACTGATTGAGCTGATCGATCTCGCTTTCTGTGAACCCGAACTCAAGGTACAATAACGAACTGGAATGAATATTCAGCTTCTTGTTGATGCGCCCTAAGACGTCCAAGATCAAGATGCGATCGTTCTCTTCTTCTCCCATACTCACGGCTCCTCATCATTTTCACATTAAGTATATCACAGAAGTGGGTTGTACTAGAGCAGATCGCATAAAAACTAACCGAAGATCTTCTGTTTCAATTTAATGGCCGTTGGCGTTGCTGCCAATCCACCTTCACCGGTTTCCCGCAGCGCGCTTGGCAATTGCACCCCCACGCGGCGCACCGCTTCGATGACTTCATCAGTCGGGATTACCGAGATCATCCCCGCCAGTGCCATATCGGCAGAAATCATCGCCTGACTGGCGCCTAGTGCGTTGCGCTTGACGCAAGGCACTTCGACTAATCCTGCTACCGGATCACACACCAAACCCATCATATTCTGCAAGGTGATGGCCACTGCCGCACTGGCTTGTTCCACGCTGCCGCCTTTGGCCATGACTAACGCCGCAGCCGCCATGGCCGAAGCTGAGCCGACTTCTTCTTGACAGCCGCCTTCTGCCCCGGCGATGCCGGCATTGTTGGCGATCACCAAGCCAAACGCACCAGCAGTAAACAAGAAGTCCACCTGCTGCTCGCGCGACATGTGCAAGCGATCACGCACCGCCGTTAACACCCCGGCTAACACGCCGGCAGAACCGGCGGTAGGCGTGGCGCAAATCAGGCCCATTTTGGCATTGACTTCATTGACTGCCACGGCGTTGCGCACTGCCTCTAGGATCGGCTGACCGGATAAGAAATCGCCTGTCTCGATATAGTCGTCCATTTTCTTGGCTTCCCCGCCGGTCAAGCCGGTATGCGACTTAACGCCTGCCACCCCTTGGGCGACAGATTGTTCCATGACTTCCAAGTTGCGCAGCATCAGCTGGCGGATCTGCTCGCGAGAACGGGTGGTGTTTTGCATTTCCGTGGCGATCATCAATTCCGCCACCGATGGATAATCGTGGCTTTGACTCACCAATTCATTGATCGTATAAAACATAGCTGCCCCTTTTACTCGAAGAATGTGACATTGACCATATGCGGCAAGGCCTTCAATTGCGCCAAGATCGCCGGGTCATACGCATCGACTTCCACGATCATGATCGCCCGCTGGCCTTTGGCTTCGCGAGTGACGGTCATGGTCCCGATATTGATCGTCGCCTGGGAGAAAATGGTGGTGACCGCCGCGATCATCCCAGGAACGTCTTCGTGGATCGTGATGTAAGTCGGCGTCCCCATCGACAGCGAGATCTTGAAGCCGTTAAGTTCGGTGATGCGAATGTTGCCGCCGCCGATCGACTCGCCTAACACCGTCAGCTTATGGTCGCCTTTGGTTAAGACAATCCGTGCGGAATTGGGATGATCGACTTTGTCGGATTTCGGCACGAACGTCACCTTGATGCCGGCTTCATGCGCCAAGCGCAGCGAATCAGGCAAGCGCGCATCGTCAGGCGCCATGCCTAACAAGCCGCCGACAATGGCGACATCGGTGCCATGGCCGCGGTAAGTCTTGGCAAAAGATTCATAAAGGTAAACATCGATGCGCTGCGGCTGCTCGCCAAAAATGTCGCGCACCACATGGCCGATCCTGGCAGCGCCTGCGGTATGCGACGAACTGGGACCGACCATCACCGGGCCGATAATATCAAAGACGCTATGAAATCTCACTTCTGGCATGACTGTTTCTCCATTGCTTAAGATAGTTCCACACTAACACGTTTGTGCCAATTGCGCACGAAAAACGTGCCACAGCAATGGCCTGCCAAACCCCAAAAACAGTTTGGCAGGCCATTCAGTGGTTTATAGGTTGGGATCCATCTTAAACGTCAGCTTCGACAACTCGGTACCTTGTGTCATCAAATCAAACAAGAAGGCTTTGGTGACTTGATTATAATGCGTCACGATGGCATGGTTTTGCGCGGTGAGATAATCCGTCAAGGCTGCCCCTTTTAAATCTGCCGCCGCAGTAGCCACTGCAGCCAGCTTGCGGCGGGCCCATTCGCCTAAGTCCTTCTGATAGGCGAGATCTTGTTCGATGAATTCGGCGTAATGGCTTTCTACTACCATCGCCAAGGCTTCATACAACCAATACGCCGAAGCCAGATCCATGGTTGCTGGGACATTGGCGTAAGTGGGGTCAATGTCAGTGGCATTGGTCAGCATCGGTACATGCGGGCAGAACGTCGGAATGCCAAAGCCGACCCATTGCACGCCGCCAAGCACATCGCTGCGGCCTTGCAGGATATGGGAATTGGCGGTACGCGACAAACTGATGGCGCGATAAGTCAGCTTGTCATGGGTGCTGCCGCCACCTAAAGGATCATATTGGGTTTCATCATAATGCGACTTCAACACATATTGAATATCTTCCAAGCTCAATTTGCGGCTGGGCTTGCGGATAAATGGCAATTCAGCAGACTCGGGATCTTGGCTTTGGTCTTCTGGGTTGAAATACCTTTGGGCAAACCACACACGCGGCGTGTTGTAGTGGTGATCTTTTTCCGTATCGGTGCCGAAAATATGCCGGAAGTTAAAGCCGGTTTCATCTGGATTCAGGTGATGCGCATCCACAAACTCCCGAATACCTGGCGCCCATTGGAAGTTTGCGGGATCATCAAAGTCGATTTGCTGAATGGCAACTTGGTTGGCTGCCACGGCGTAACAATCATCGGGGATGCGCACGGCGACCCACATGTGGCCGGTGACGATTTCCATATACCACACTTCAGCTTGATCAATGAATTGCACGCCATTGCCTTCAGCCGAGCCGTATTTGGCCACTAATTCACCAAGATACTGCACACCATGGCGCGCCGAGTCAATAAACGGCAGCACCAAGGTGGTTAAGGCATCTTCTGCCAAGCCATTCTTGACAAAAGGATCATACGCTAACACGCGCTGATTGGCATAGACAGATTCCGTCGCGGATTCGCCAACGCCGCGTTCGTTGAAGCCGTCTTCTTCGTTAGGCCCGGCACTTTGATCCACGTCAGGCGTGGCTGAATAACGATAGCCGCTGGCCGGCAGCGGCACGGTTAAGCCGTTATACGCTGAGACAAAAGTTTCCTCGCGGTTTGAAACTGCCGGTTTGATCACGACAGCTTTAGGATAAATCGCCTGCAAGCGGTCTTCGTTGCGGGAAATATAAGTCGCCCCTTCAAGCGACGCGGCCTTACCAACCATGATCGAAGTACATGCTGAACGTTGTGTCACAATGCTTCCCCCTTATGTCTAAACAACTGTCTTCATTATGCGCGCCGGCGGTTATTTCGCCAAGCGCGACTTCAACAACGGCCCCACAATCGCCACACTTAACAACACCAACAAGCCTACTGCCGGCCACGTGCCGCTTGGCGTGTGGGCGTGGATCAAGCCGGACACTTGCAGCAAGATCCCAATCAGCCCGATCAAGCTGCCGCCGGCGATCAACCCAGACGCCAAGCTCACCCCGGAATCTTCGCGCTGTTTGCGCAACTGCGTATCTTTGGTGGCGCGCTGCACCGCCACGCGCAACAAGGCGCCGACTAAGATTACGCTGGTGGTAGCCATGGGCAGATAAAAGCCTAACGCCACAGTCATGATCGGCAGTTTTAACGCCCAGCACACAATCGCCAACATCACCCCGACAATGATCATGATCCAAGGCAAATGCCCAGACATGATCCCATCAGTTAACGTCGCGATCAAGTTGGCTTGCGGCAAGCCAAAAGGCGGATTGGCACCGGTGATGGCCAATTGGGGACTTAACAAGCTGGTGGTGGCGATCACCACCACCACGCCGATCAGCGCCGCGGCCAAGAAATACCGTTGCATCACGCGCCGATCTTGTTTGACCAAGTAGTTGACCTTTTGCGTTTGGGTATAAGCGCCGCCTACAGAAATCGCGGTCACGATAAACACCCCAAACAATAACAGCCACTGGGTGTGCTGATTGTCAGACCAGCCGCATAACACAAAAACTAAGGTCATGATCACCAAACTGGCAATGGTCATCCCTGACACTGGCGCATTGGAACAGCCAATGGTACCGGCCATGCGCGCTGACACAATGATGAATAACAAGGCCAACACTAACGCTAACACCCCAGCGACAATCGCCAACCAGAAGTTATCTGCCACGATCAAACCCACCACAAAGATCCCCACACAAGCTGCCCCAATGCCGGCTAAGCCCAGCGTGTTGCGACTGGTGCCGCCAGCAGCCGACATGGTTTGGGCCAGCGAGCGGCGGATCACTGGCACCAAGCGCAGCGCGCCGATCAAGCCGCCGCACAACATCATCCCTGCGCCAATATATTTAGAATACGCGCCAGCCAACGCATCCACGCCTAAGTGATTGATCGCCGCGGTGCCATTCCAAACAATGGCGCTATCGCCAGCCATTTGCGTAAAATACGCGATCAAAGGCGTCACCGCAAAATTGGCCAGAAGCGACCCGGCAAACATCGTCAACGACACGTCCAACCCCACCACAAACCCGATCCCCGCCAGCATCGGATTGACTTCTAAGGCAAACTTCCAGCGATAAGCAGCACTGCCCACAAACGTCAGCGTGGTGTTCACCCAGCCAAATACCTGCGTCGACACTGCCGTCAGCGCCCCGCCAACGCCAAAGCCCCAAGCCATTTGCTTCAAGCTGTCGCTGCCTGATTCACCAGCTTCAAGCGCCGTGGCAATGGCTTGGGCTTCTGGATACATCAACTTGCCGTCTTCTTCCACGACCATATAATGCTCCACGACACTGGCCACACCCACGGCAAACAACACCGCTAACATCCCCACCGCGATGCCTTGCCACAAGCTGACGCGCCCGCCGATCAAGATGATTGCCGGCACCACATAGATCATGCCGCTGGCAATGGACTCCCCGCCGCTGGACATGCCTTGGATCAAGTTCTTGCCGCGCATGCCTTGGCTTCTTGCAACGACTTTCACCAACCCGGCGCCGATGATCGCCCCAGGGATCCCTGCCGCCACCGTTAACCCCGCCTTCATCCCAGAATAAGCCGTGCTGGCGGCAAAAATGATCGCCAATACCGTGCCGATCACCATCACGATGCCGCGGCCAGCCGCTTTTGATTTATCCATGCGTTAATCCTCACCCTTTTCATCAATTAACCGTCATGGTAAGCTAGTTCGGGAATCGGTACAATTGTTATGAACAAGCCTTAATGAATCCGGAAGCAATTCACATGATCCAAATAAAAATATCCGCAATAAATAGTTTCATTCGTAAATCGTCAACGCTGTGCGCAACCATCCCGACTGGATACAAATATTTCGATATTCATACTGATGAGGAATCTGCCATTCTCTCAGCAAAGAATGTGTATAATGAGACTAATCACATGGAGGTGTTTCATGATCCAACCTATCAACAAGAATCCTTTGACCTTGGCCCAACCTGCGCGTCAAGCCTCACCTCAAGACGCGGCGATCATTCAAGATCTCAAAGACACCTTGGCCTTTCATCACGCTGAATGCGTCGGCATGGCTGCCAACATGATCGGCCAACCGGTAGCCATCATCATCGCGCAGCTGGGGCCAATGGCCATGCCGCTGGTCAATCCTGAAATCACCGCCCAAAGCGGGCCCTATCAAACTGAAGAAGGCTGTTTGTCACTGACTGGCCAGCGCCCCACCACCCGCTATCACCACATCACCGTGCGCTACTTAGATGCACAATTTCAAGTCCACACCCAAACCTTTAGCGATTACTTCGGGCAGATCATTCAACACGAATGCGATCACCTCAAAGGTATCTTGATTTAAAGGAAGTTTAGTATGTTCGAATATCGGATCGATCCCGAACTGGCCTTGGCCTTGCCGCGGCCGGAATATGACGCCGCCCCATTATTTGCGTTGGTGCAGCAAGACCGCACCATCTTGGGCCGCTATTTACCCTGGGTGGCAGGCATGCAAACCGCCGCACAAGAAGCGGCCTTCTTGCAAATGACCTTAGAACATTACGCCGCGCATCAGTCCTTGAACTTGGTGGTGCATTACCAAGATGAACAAGCCGGCATGATCTCGTTTAATCGCCTTGATCACGAAAACCACGCCGCAGACCTCGGCTATTGGCTAGGCGTCGCTTATCAAGGGCAAAACATCATGCACCGTGCCGTGTCCGGCATGTGCGCGCTGGGTTTCACCGACTTGGCCTTGCATCGTTTGGTGATCCGCGCCGCCGTTGACAACACCGCCTCCAACCGCGTGGCACAAAAAGCCGGCTTCACCTTGGAAGGCATGATCCGCGACAACGAGTTGCTCGCTGACGGCTATCACGATGAGAATCAATACAGCCGCCTTAAAACCGACTAACTAAAATGCCTCAACAACCGAAAGTTTCCGGTTGTTGAGGCATTTTTTGATGTCGTTAAGCTGCGCGACTCGACGCCCAACTCGGTATAGTATCGGCTGTTCGTGCTTATCCTGCTGTAGTTGATCAACACAGCAAGTGAGTAAACGCGATTTCCCGCTGAGTGTCATCTAGCCTGATTCGACGACAGTAGGCCAGGTGTTGCGTAGGTGCGTGGTGCGGCAAGCTGGTCAGGCCGTGAAACGATCAGCACAACAAGACTTGCGGTTTGTGCAAGGCTTGCTGTGCTGATCGCGGCAAATTCAGAGACAAGCAGGCGAGCAAAGCGAGCGCCTAGCTCTGAATTTAGGCGGAAAACACGCGCTTTTCAGCGTGGTTGGAGCCGGCCGCACCGCCTGCGCCAGCTTGCTGCACCACGCACCGCAGCAACACCTGGCCGGGCTTTTAACGACTGTGGTCTTCGTTGAGCGCCGCACAGCAACGCGGCGTGATATAAGTACGCTTTGGGGATTTTATTGTCTAATATTATCCACCAGCAAATGCCCATCCTCGGCATAAGCCAATTCCCACACTTCGGTGAAGCGCTGGATCAAGGCGTCGTCTTTAAGCTGCTGGTTATAAGCGTCTGGCTGGTGGGCATATTGGAAATAATCGCGCGCTTGGGCGGTGACCACGACATGCGGGTGATCGGCGTCAGACACTTCTTGGCTGGTGTCAACGATTGCCAATGAGTCTAAGCGATTGGTTTTGCCTTCGCGCTGCCAGCGCTCCAAAATCGCGCGCTGCTTGCCGTAACACTTAGCGGTCATTAACGGGTACAGTGCATCGACATTATTATCTGACCAAGCCGCTTCAACCGCATAGAACAGCTGCTCAAATTCTGGCGCCAAGTTTGCATCGATCGGATAAACGTCACCGGTTTTGGCACTGGTGTCGGCTTGCGTCTGGCGGCGATATCTGGCCAATTGCCACACCACAAAGCCAATGGCGATCAAAGCCCCTGGCCCGCCATATAACAAACGCCGCCGGCCAAAGAACATTCTCGGCCCGCCGATACTGCGGCTGCTGCCAAAGCTGGTGGTACCGCCGGTGCTCACATGTCCACCTGTCGCCCCACCGGCGCGCGCTGATACTGGCGTTAGCGGCAGCGCCAACAAAGCACATGCAACCACCAACATCACTAATTTTTTACGCATAGGGGCCTCCGTTCAACGTTTGGGCATGAAATTCATCCGGCGTGGCAAACACTTGCGGCACAGTTTGCGCCAACAAGTCGTCATCCAGCGTCAACACGCTGGCTTGTGCTTGTTGATAACTTTGATAATAATATTTTCGGCTGTTGGCACATGCTGCGGCACGATACACCGAATAAGTCGGCTGATGGCGGCTTTGCTTGACCACTGTCACCGCATCTAACAAATGCCACGCCAGCGTCAATGCCGCAGTTTCATCTGCAGCTTGATCACTGCGCTCCTTGAGATACGCCGCGCGAATGAACCGCGCGCCTGGTGTGTACGAACCGCTGGGGACCTTTTTGCCAGACAAATTACCAGTCGTGACCCGCGCAACATTAGGGCCCACGGTACCAGCCAGAAATTCCGGCGTAAATTCCACATAATCATGCATTCGGCGCAATTGTTCATCAAAATCCGGACTGTTCGTCACGACCCCCAGCGGATTCATGCGCAAGCGCAAAGGTGAAGCAGTCGGCTCCAACACCGCACACGCACCAGTTGTATCACTGATGGCAAAGTGCAGCTCAGGGTAACCGTATTTCGTGTCGCTTTGTTCATCAGCCATCAATTCCAACTCCGGCAAGCGCGCGGCAACGTCTTGTAAATTGCGGCAATTGCTTAACAGCCAAAAGCTCAGTTCAAAAGGCGCCAGCTGAATGCGATCAGCCCGCCTTTGCACATTGAGCTTTGCACCATTGGCAAAAGTCAGCTTCTGCACGCACAAGCCGTATTCGTTGACCCCATCTGACACATCGATGCGCCCAGGCTGCATGCTGCCGCCGCCGATCAGCGCATAACGCGTGCGATATTCATGATGATCAAAGGGGCTTTGCCAAGCGTAGTCACGCGGCACATAAAGCGGCTGCACCGCCAATGTCGGCCAGTCCATGGTGCGCGCCAACACATGGGTGAAATCTTGGGCGATCAAATGGATACTGGTACACATCACGCCACCTGCAACAAGCGCGTCAACGCCGCTTCGACTTCAGTTTGGGGATGATAGCCGATGAAATGCGCCACGATTTGGCCGTTTTGTTTGATGAGCAGCGTCGGCGCACTTTTGACGCCAATGGCTTCGGCCACATAGAAATCCTGATTCACCGACAACGCGACGAATTTCACACTGTCTGCGTAGGTCTTGGCCAGACGGCTTAAAACGTGGTCCATGCGTTCACACCCTGGGCAAAAGTCCATGCGAAAGTCCACCACCACCAACCCAGCAGCCGTCGCGCTTGCGTAATCACGGTCATGGATCAATTGAATACTCATCGTCATCCCTCATTTCTTGGTGGCCTTATTCTAACATTCGCCATCCAAATAAAAAAGCCTCACCGACTTTCGGCGAGGCAATGATTAAGCATAGCGGGCGTTGAGCTGTTCAACCACGGCCGCCACTTCAGCCACCGTGTTCTCTGGCCCAAAGGAAAGCCGAATGAACCGTTTGGCGGCATCTTCGCTTAACTGCAGCGCCATTAATGTGCGATCCGACCGCGGGTCGCGAATGCTGCAGGCACTCACCGTCGAAAAACAGATCCCGGCTTGACCCATGGCAGTGGCTGCTTCTTGACCTTGTGTGTGCGGCAGCACCAACCCCAAGATCCCAGCAAAACCGGCATCTGGCACGACTGGTTTGATACTTGGCGCCAGTTGGGTCAATACCGCTTGGCGCAGCGCTTGGTAATGGGCTTGATGCAAATCGCTTATCGCCGCTTCAAAGGCGGCTTCAGCGCTGACGATTCCTGGCACATCCATGGTGCCAGGCAAGAACCCATTTTGTTGGAAAACGTTGTGGAAGCGCGGCGCTACCGGCACACTTGGCGACAAATATAAGAAGCCGCAAGACTTAGGACCGTTGAACTTATGCGCACTGGCCGACCAGCCGGCAAACTCGCCCCACGCCACTTCCACCTTGCCCATGGCTTGCACCGCATCAACAAACAGCGGCACCTTGGCAGCTTGAGCCACTGCATTCAACTGTTTTAACGGCTGAGTGATGCCGGTGATACCATTGACCGCTTGGATCACCACCAAGCCCACATCAGGGGTAAGGGCTTGTTCAAGCGTTGCCGGTTGGATCTGGCCTTGGTCGTCTACTGGCAACACATTCACCTTAAAGCCGGCGACGCGCTGCAGGCGCTCTAAGATCTCATACACCGAAGAATGTTCCAGCGGGCTGACTAAGATCGTATGGCCGCTGGCGGCTTCAGCTAAGGCTTGAATCCCCAGCTGATTGGCTTCAGTGCCGCCGCTGGTGAAAATCAAACCTTCCGCTTGCACCTGTAATTTGCGGGCGATGGTAGTTTGCGCTTCTTGCACCAATTGGCCGGCGACGTTGCCGGCGTGATGCAGGCTTTCGCTGTTTTGATAGAAAGCCGTGGCCACTTTGGTGTAAGCCGCCAAGGCATCTGGGCTCATTCTGGTGGTTGCCGCATGATCAAAATCGATCATTGTCATTCCCCCTTAGCTTAACTCAAGCATGCGATCAAGCGCCTGCTTGGCCCAATAGGCGGTGTCTTGATCCACAGTGATTTGATTGGCCGGCTTGCCAGCTGCCAGCTGATCCATTGTCCAAGCCAAATGCGGCAAGTCGATGCGATTCATCAAGATGCAAGCACAAGACATCGGGTTGAGATACATCACATGCTGATCAGGATGATTGGCGATCAAGCGGCCGACTAAGTTGTTGTCAGTGCCCACAGCGATGCGCGCGTTGGCAGGTGCGGCATCGATATAGCGGATCAAATCAGCGGTAGAGCCGGCCACATCTGCAGCGGCGACGACTTCGTGCTTGCATTCAGAATGCACAATGATCTTGATGTCGGGATACTTAGCGCGCAAGGCCGTGATTTGCGCCACGTCAAATTGTTGATGCACGGAACAATAACCATTCCATAACACCACGCGGGCGGTGTTTGAACCTGCCAAGCGCCCGGCTTGCGGATCCCACAAAGCAATGTTGCTTTCTGGAATGCCGAGTTTCAACGCGGTGTTGCGGCCTAAATGCTGATCAGGCAAGAACAAGAGATGCTTGGCGTGATCCAGCGCCCAAGCCACGATTTTCGGGGCGTTGCTGGAAGTGACGACCACGCCGTTGTGCTTGCCCACGAAGGCTTTGATCGCGGCGGTGGAATTCACATAAGTCACCGGAATGAGGTCTGGCATGGTTTGGGTGAGCACTTGCCAAGCTTGGGTGAGCTGGAACACATTGGCCATATCCGCCATGGAACAGCCTGCCATTGGGTCCGGTAAGATCACGCGCTGATCGTCGGTGGTTAAGATGTCAGCTGTTTCAGCCATGAAGTGCACCCCGCAGAAAACGATCGTATCGGCGGTGTGATTTTGCGCAGCGATTTGGGCCAAGCGCAGCGAATCGCCGGTGGCATCGGCAAACTGCACCACTTCGTCTTTTTGATAATGATGCGCCACCAGCAATAAGCGCTCCCCAAAATCTGCTTTGATTGCTGCGACCCGCGCCGCTTGGGCGGCTGGATCTTCGTCGTAGTAGCGGGCAAAAGCCTCTTGTTGATCAAGTTGTGTCAGTAGCATCACTAGGCCTCCTTGAGATAATGCGCCCCGAGGCTGCGCGGTTCTTGTAAGGCAGCTTCGGCGATCAGTTGACTGCATAACGCGAGGTTCAAACACGGCAAGTCTTTGGTGGCAACAGTTTGTGCCGGCTGGTCGACGTCATATTGGCTCAGCCAAGTCAGAAAGTCTTGCATGCCTTGCTTGGTGCGCTCAACGCCTAACATGGCCCAAGCATGCTGCTGCAAGTCGCTTAACGCCGGCAAGTGAGCCGGCTGATATTGCGGCGTGGCGGCTTGTGGTGCCGCTTGCTGATGCGCTGGAGCAGCTTGGATGCTTAACGCCGCTTTATCAGCAGACACCAAACAATCCAGCAAGGAATTCGAAGCTAGGCGGTTGGCGCCGTGCACGCCGTTGCAAGCCACTTCGCCCACAGCCCACAAGCCTTCAAGCGACGTTTGGGCATTCAAATCGGTGTCGACGCCGCCCATCATGAAGTGCGCGCCTGGCTGCACGGGAATGCGCATGGTGCGCCGCCAAGGAATATCGTGATTATCGAGGTTTTCGGCAACCCCTGGAAAATGCTTGGCAAAATCTGCCACCCGAGAGATATCCAAGAACACATGATGCCCGGCTGCCATGGCTGCTGTTAAATGCCGCGCCACCACGTCGCGCGGCGCCAAATCTTTATGCGGCACATTGACCATGATCGGGGCACTGTTTTCATCCACTAAAATCGCCCCGGCGCCGCGGATCGCTTCAGTGATCAAGCCAAAGCAGCGATGATCAATGGTCAACAAGGTTGGGTGAAATTGCACAAACGCCATGTCATGCAGCTTCACACCGGCACGTGCCGCCAAAGCGATTCCGTCGCCGGTGACGGTGTGATCGTTGGTGGTCAGAGTATACAAATTGCCTAACCCGCCGCTAGCCAACACCACCGCATCAGCCGTTAAGCTTTGTTGGGTGTCGTCTTGCACATTGCGCACCACCACGCCGGTGCAGCGGCCGCCATCTTGTTGCAAAGCCACCGCGGCGGTGTGTTCTTGCCAAGTCACATTGTGCAGCAACGATTGCACAAAGCTCGTCACTGCCGCGCCGGTGCGATCACCATTGGCATGCAGCACGCGATGGAAGCTGTGTGCGCCTTCCAAGCCGAAGTTCAACGTGCCGTCAGGATTGCGGTCAAACGCCATCCCTTTATCGATCAAGTCTTGCACCAGCTTAGGACCGGTGGTGACCAATTGTTCAACGGCGTCCGTGCGGTTATGGAACACGCCAGCTTTAAGCGTGTCTTCTTCATGCACCTTGGGACTGTCGCCAGGATCAAGCGCCGCAGCGATCCCGCCTTGCGCCAACATCGAATTGCTGTCAGCTTTGCCGCCTTTAGTTACGATCGTCACATCACAATTGTCTTGTAAGCGGCTGGCCAAATAGCACCCTGCCAAACCACCACCAATGATCACAACACGTTTCATAGGAGCCTCCATGAATATTAGTCAAATAAACTTTAATGTAGGAAATAAAAAAAGATGTCCAGACACCATAAAGTATTTGTACACCTTTACACAGAGAAAAGCAAATTATTTATAAAACCAGAGCGGAGCAGCCCACGATTAGCGGTTGATATAAGACCACTACTTGCCAGGCAGGCTCGGACAGGTGAAGCTCCGGTGCGTGGGGCAAGCGTCGGCGCAGGCGGTGCGGCCGGCTGCAACCGCGCGACTAGCTCCGCTGCGCTCCACGTCGCCACGCGTTTTCCGCCTAAATTCAGAGCCAGGCGCTCGCTTTGCTCGCCTGCCCGTCTCTGAATTTGCCGCGCTCAATGCAGCAAGCCAAGCAAAGCCCGCTTGTCTCACTGCATTGAGCGTTTCACGGCCTGACCGACGCTTGCCCCGCGCACCTGCGCTTCACCTGTCCTACAATATTCGAATCGGGAGATTAAACAATCGATACTCAAAATACTCACAAATCGAAGATCCCCGCTAATTGACCAATGATGTCGATCGTTGCTCAATGCGACTTGACGGCCAAATCAACGAACTAGTACGAAGTAAACAAGTCAGTGCTGGCATTGCTTTATTCACTCAATCGGCCGATGGTCGCCTACGCCAAAGTATTGCTCGTGCGGCAGCAGTTGCGTGCCTAACAGTTGTGACACGGTCACGAAGCGATAGCCTTGCGCTTGCAAGCCTTTGATAATTGCCGGCAACGCGGCGACGCTTTGGGGATGAATGTCGTGCATCAAGATGATGCTGCCAGGATATGTCGCATGAGTCACCCGCGAAACGATCGGTGCCACTTGCGTCGTGGTCCAATCGCGTGAATCGATCGACCATTGGATCGCCGGCAGCGCCACACCGGCATCATGCGCCTTGTCCATGGCGCCATATGGAGGCCGCAGCAGCGTCGGCAGCTTGCCGGTGGCTTCATATAGCGTCGCCAACGATTGATCAACTTCGGCAACGGCTGCTTTAGGCGCCAAAGCGGCGATGTTTTCATGGTCATAAGTATGCGTGCCGACTTCATGGCCAGCAGCCACTTGGGCGGATAAGGCAGGATTTTGCGCCACTTGTTCGCCGAGCAAGAAGAATGTCGCTTGGACATGGAACTTGGCCAGTGTGTTGAGGATCTGCGGCGTGGTTTGCGGATTCGGCCCATCGTCAAAAGTCAACGCCACTAGCTTCTGCTTAGCATCAGCGACTGTTGCTTGCCCTTGGTGCCACTTGCTTAAATAGCTGCTGATGGCAGTTAAGGGAATGTCAACAGCTTTGATCTGCAGCGGATTAGCTGCTGGGTATATGGTGAGGGTTTTGGCGCTAACGGTCAGATTCGTCGCCTGGCGATTTTTCAGCCAGGTGATGGCTTGGGCCTGCTTGAGCTGATCGGCACTTAAATGCTTGCCATCGGCCACTTGCTTAAGCGCGCGATAATTCACCGCTTGCAATTCGGCATCGGTATTCAACAAGCTGCCTGCGGTTAAGATTTCGGCGGTTTTGGTATTCACATTAACCGGCTTGAGCGCTTGTTTCTTCACCAGCTTGGTGGTGCCGTTTTTAACTTGATAAACTTGCACGCTTGGGGTGAGCTGCCAATAGTCCGCTTGCAAGGGATGGCCGGTGAATGTGACATACGCCGCTGCAGCCTTGGCTTTGCCCAAAGCTTTGGCAGCGGCAGCTTGATATGGCGCTGCTTTCACCAAAGCTTTCCCATTGGCCGTTTGCGGCATCAGGATATGTATCCGCTTTCCTGCGTTCGTACTCGAACTGTGCGCAAAAATTGCCCGTTGCGCCTTCAATAACGGCTTAGTTTGCGACTGCACTGCCGGTTGTGCTTTGTGACACCCAGCCAATAAGCCGATCAATGCCAGGCCTGCCACCCACTGATAATACTTCATGATCTCCTCCTGTAATCATCGCACCCATACGACGTTTAGCTACATTATGAGCGAGCAGCCCGCCGCACACAACTACAGATTACAAAAAAAGCTTTCGCCTCAGCGAAAGCCTGTCTCTCTTAATTGTCTCCGTAGCGTTCATACGCGCAAAATGCGGTATAGCCTTGTTGTTGCGCTTGCGCCAAAGTCATCGGCGTGCCGCCGCCGAAGCGCTGCAAGCCGCGACAGTTGGGATCTTTGTGATAGCGGCCTTTAATGGCAGTGTTGATATACACCGTTTCTTGTTGGCCGGTTTGCGGCACTGGCTGGTATTGATAATTGCGCGTCGTCGAGCTGGCTTGCGCCGGGCGCGGATCTTGGTATTGATCCGTCGTGCCAGTGCTTTGACTGGCGGCAGCGGTTGAATCAGCCGCACTTGCGGCTGCCTGATCGTCTGTCGTACTTTGACTCACACTGGATGCTGTTGTCGCGTCACTGCTTTGACTGAAGCTGGAAGCGGTCGTTTCGCTGCTTTCAGTTGCGGCATCGTCGACGCTTTCGTCATCGGCTGTATAATATTCTGCCGTTTCTTCATCGGCGTCACCACTATCCGCTGCGGTATCGCCACAGCCGGCCAACAACAACACCGATAACGTTGCCGCCAGCAGGACCAAGCCGGCAAGCCACCCTTTGTTTAACTTCTTCACACGTCATTCCCCCATTTTGTCGTAAAAAAAACACGCCTGCATCACTGCAGACGTGGCGTCTGGCTCATTGAGTCAGGTGTAAATTATTTGCCGAGCTTGGTCTTGTCTTGCACTTCAAGCTTGTCGTTGAAAGTGTAGACAACTGGTTCGCCGGTAGCCATTTCCAAGTTGATGATATCTTCATCGGAAATGTTTTCGATGTACTTGGTCAAGGCACGCAAGGAGTTACCATGCGCTGCGATGATGACGTTCTTGCCAGCCAACAGATCTGGGGCAATGTGGTCTTCCCAGAATGGGATAACGCGTTCGAGCGTAACTTTGAGGTTTTCGCCACCTGGCACAATGCGTGGGTCCAAGTTAGCGTAACGACGGTCTTGGGCTGCAGAGCCTTCGTCGTCAGCGCTCAAAAGAGGAGGCAAGACATCGTAAGAACGACGCCAGATGTGCACTTGTTCGTCGCCCCACTTCTTAGCTGCTTCAGCCTTGTTTTGGCCTTGTAAAGCGCCATAGTGGCGTTCGTTCAAGCGCCAAGTCTTCGTTTCTGGAACCCAAAGTTGATCGGATTCTTCCAGTGCAAAGTGCAGCGTCTTGATCGCACGGGTCAAAACGGAGGTGTAAGCTTGGTCGAATTCAAGGCCGGCTTCTTTGATCTTGCGACCAGCCGCCTTTGCTTCTTCAACACCTTTGTCGCTTAAGTTAACGTCGACCCAGCCAGTGAACTGGTTAGACAGGTTCCATTCACTTTGACCGTGACGGATAAGCACTAATTTAGCCATCTAGAGATTACCTCGCTTAATATTTTTAGTATCAATTCATGATACCACATCTCACGATAAACGCGACGCCAATTGCAAAGTTTGCTATGATGAAAGCGGACCCTTTTCAGGAAATGACTCACGGAGGCTCACATGCGCAAAATTTGGCTCGTGGTGTTGGGGCTATGGCTGCTCAGCATCGTTTATTTCATGGTTTACGTTAACTCATTGACCTTACACACTTTAGTCGATACCAGCGGTTTCTGGTCAGCGGTGCACATTGCAGCGGATCTGGTACTGATTGGCGGCGGCTTTGCGTTGATCTTGCATTTGATCAACATCATTCGCCGCCATTAAACACAAGATCGCTAGTCGGATTACTTGTGCATAACTATCTCAGCTAAGGAAAACCGCGATAATTCGCGGTTTTCCTATTTTTTCGATGCCTTGCGTGAAAATATCAATCGATTATACTGAAAACACGCACAACTAGTGCAAATATTTTGGAAATCGTTCGATAATTCAAGGAGGACTCAAATTGCGAATCAATCGGTATGTTGTCGCAAGCGCCGGGATCATTTTCCATTTGATGATCGGCTCAGTATACGCCTGGAGCGTCTACACCCAAGAGATCCATGCCCAAACGCACTGGAATGAATCAGCCATCACTTTCGCCTTCAGCTTGGCCATCTTGTTTCTTGGCACTTCCGCGGCGTTTGCCGGCAAGCTCGTGGAACGCTTCGGCCCACGCGTCACCGGGACCATTGCCAGCTTCTGTTATGGATCAGGCACTGTGTTGACTGGCGTGGCGATCGCCAGCCACCAATTGTGGTTATTGTATCTGGCTTATGGCGTGCTTGGCGGGTTGGGTTTAGGCTTTGGCTATGTGACGCCGGTGTCGACGATCATCAAGTGGTTTCCTAAACACCGCGGCATCGCCACCGGCTGTGCGATCATGGGCTTTGGCTTTGCGGCGATGCTGACGAGTCCGGTGGCGCGCATGTTGATGGATCACATCGGTGTGGTGGCCACCTTCTATTCGCTAGGGGCTGGGTATTTTGCCGTGATGCTGTTGTGTGCGCAGTTCATTCGCCCGCCAAAGCATGCGGCCCAAACGTCGGCTGATCACGCTGGGGTCAACTTAATGGGCGGCCAAGCACTTACCGCCAATCAAGCGGTCAAAACACGTGAGTTCGCCATGTTATGGCTGATGTTGTTCATCAACATCACCTGCGGCATCGGCTTAGTCGCTGCGGCTTCACCAATGGCGCAAAGCCAAACAGCCATGACGCCAGGCACCGCGGCCTTAATGGTCGGGATCATCGGCGTTTTCAACGGCTTAGGCCGCTTGTTGTGGGCCAGCGCATCAGATTACTTGGGCCGGCCCAACACGTTTTCTGTGGTGTTCTTGGTGATGGGCAGCTTGATGTTAGCCTTGTTGGTGATCCACACGCCGGTTTTGTTCATGATCGCCATGTGTGTGATCTTGTCCGGTTACGGGGCCGGATTCTCAGTGGTGCCGGCTTATTTAAGCGATGTATTCGGCACCAAAGAACTTGGCGCCATTCACGGCTATGTGCTCACCGCTTGGGGCGCCGCCGGCATGGTGGGGCCGTTGGTATTGTCTTTCACACACCAGCTCACCGGCAGCTACACGATCACCTTGATCGTTTTCGCCGTACTTGAAGCCATCGCCTTGACCATGTCTGTGGTGATCCGCAAAGCCTTCATCCCTGCCGGGCAAACCAGCGAGAACTAATGTTGTAAAGGGCCGGCCAGGCATTGCTACGCGGCGTGGGGAAAGCGTCAGCGCAAGCGGCGCGGCCGGTTCCAACCGCGCTGCTAGCTCCGCTTCGCTCCACGTCGCTGCGCGTTTTCCACCTAAGTTCTGAGCCCGCATCGCTTTGCTCAGCGCGGTCTCAGAACTTGCCGCAATCAGCGCAGTAAGCCAAGCAAAGCCCGTTTGGCTTACTGCGCTGATTGTTTCGCGGCTTGACTGACACTTTCCCCACGCCGCTGCGCAACTCCTGCCCTACGTCATTCATGACGAGCCAGACAAGGATTAGATAAGCGTGATCGGCTAACAGCATAACCTGAACCGAATTCAAAAGGTACGGGCGACCGATTTACCCCAAGAATAAGGCAAGGCCCTGCACCTAACGCAAGGCCTTGCCTTATTTTGCCGGCTTAATCGTCGTCGATTTTCTTAACGCCGATGATATCCAACAAGAACGTGAAAATTGGGATCCCAACGATCAACCCCCAAGTGCCAAACAACTCTTCACCAGCCAACAACACCACAAACGTAAAGAAAATCGGCAACTTGGTGCGGCTGGACATTAGTTGCGGGTTCAACACATACGCTTCTAATGCATGGATCACCAAGATCATGATCACGATCGTCGCCACACCTTGCAAACCGTCCACGGTGAAGGCGATGATCGCCAGCGGAACCGTCGAAATAAACGCCCCAGCCACTGGGATCAGCGACAAGATGAACACCATCACTGCCAGCGTCGGAATGTTCGGCATTTTCAAGAAGATCAAGGTGATGGTCGTGATCGTGGTGTTGACAATGGCGATGATGATCTGCGCTTCGATCACGACGCCGAATGTGTCGATGAACTTGTCGGCGAAGAACTTCAAATCGGCGAAATACCAGCCAAAAGGCGACGCCAGAAACTGGCGGCCGAATTTCTTGACGGTGTCGATTTCCACCGTGAAGAAGAAGCTCAATAACAACGACAACACAAACGTCACCACCATGCCGCCTAGCGACCCGGCGTATTGCAGCACCGCCGCGACCCAATGCTGGATCTGCGTTTTCAAATTCATCTGGTCGATGGATTTCAACACCCACTGAATGGTTTCATTATGCGCAAAATGTCCGCTGTAATAAAATTCCAACACCGAGTTAAACGAATTCACCGACTGCTTGATGATCTCCGGCACATAATGAATCGCCGCATACATCACCCCCGCCACCACCAACAAATATAGCGGCGCCACCACGACTACCGCGCGCACCGGCACCCGCCGGCGCACTGCGTTGATCACCCGCGTCACCAAGAAGGAGAAGATGAACGTCAACAAAATGGTGCTCATCACGCTGCGTGCAAACCACAAAACCAGAAATACCGTCGCCAAAACCACAGTCCGCCTAAGTGGCGTGTGGCGCAAGAATTTATCGTAAGTCACTGATCGTCCTCCATATCTACGCCACATTATATCAGATAATTCCCCGCCGCCACATCAAAATGCCCACGAACAAAATGACCGGTACTTGAAGCCCACTATTTGCGGGTTTCAAGTACCGGTCACAATCGATTGGCGCCATTAAGTTTAGTTAAAGACTGCCAAGGTCGTTTTATTCGCAGGCTGTGTGTCGCTTAAGGTGCCTTGCACCACAATGCGATTGGTTTCGCCTTCAGTCGCAGAAGCACAAGTGATCAGCGTCACCAAAGACTTGCCAGCCACATCGTTGATCCATTGGACCTGAGTTTCATCGACAGTGGTTTTGGTGGTGATGTCGTAAGTGTAAACCTTCGACATATCCGTTAAGTAGATCTTCTGGCCCACTGCCGCATTCTTCAACGGCGAAAACAAGATCCCTTTGTTGGTCATGTAATGTCCTGCCAAAGCATAGTTGCCGCTGCCCATTTGCTGGTCGGCTTTCATGGTGCCGGCACCGGTGGACAGATTCTCATTGGAAAGGCCTAACAATACCGGCAGCTTCATGTTCACCGCCGGCACGGCGATCTTGCCAATCGCATTCTTATACGTCGCGCTGGTGGCAGCTTTGGCAACTTGGCTGACGCCTAAAGGTTTGACGGCTTTAAAATCGAAGTTGCCTTTTTGCTTCTGGTTCTTCTTGACGGCATTCTTGTCGATTTTTTGCATCGTTTGTTGGCCGATATGATCAACCACGAATAACTTGATCGGTTCGTTGAACACCAAGGCCAAGCCGATGATCAAACCCAACACCAACAGCGTGCGCTTCAACCAACCTGAGTGTTGTGCATGTTTTTTTGCCATGTGCCACCTCCTGGCCATCATTTTACACTGTTTGCACCTGCGACTCAACTGCCTGAGACAAACCGCTGCAGCGGGCTTTGTCAGCCGTCGTTTTCCGGATATGTATCAACTTCGGTAAACGGCAGTGTCTCATCAAACAGCAACGGCTCAGCCAGCGTGATGTGATCGGCACCAACGTCACACCCCAGCGCCAACACCTGCACGCCTTGGGCTTTGGCCTGGCTGATCGCCGGTGCCAGCGGGGCGAAGCGCTCATGATAAATCGTTACCCGCTGAATGTCCGGCACTTGCACCACAAACACCAGAAAACTTGCAAAACCTTGGCCCTGTGCCTGCGTCAAGGTGTGGACATGCTTGAGCCCGCGCGTGGTTGGCGCATCAGGAAACGCCGCCAGCGTATGATTGGCCAGCGTCACGCCTTTGGTTTCGGCAAACCACTTGACACCTGCAGCGTCCACGCCGGCAAAATCCAGCCGTGAATCGCCCCAAGTCGTTTCCGGATGCACCGCCAACGGCTCCTGCAACCCCGGCAGCACCAAACTGCCATCGCGCAACGCCGCGTTGACCACGCGATTAGGCGCCAGGCTGTCAATATTGATCCAGCGGCCGTCGCGCTTGACCGCCAACACATCATAAGGCGTTTTGCGCGCGGGATTAGCGGCTTTGCGCAACGAGATCTCAAAACCTGCCACCAACAATTCCTTGTTGCGCCCAGTATTGGACAAATGCGCCGCCACAGTTTGCCCATTCAACGCGACTTGCACCGTGAAGCGGCTGATCCGCGCGATCACCCGCCCGATCACCACATGCTCGTATTGCATAAACTTCCCCCTTGCAAAAAGGCTTCGACCCTTGGTCGAAGCCTTGATAATGCTTTTAGCGCACGATGATCACAGACGCCTCGGCTTCACGCACGATTTCGCCTGCAACATGGCCAATGTGCAGCTTGCCGCGGCGGATATGCGACCCTAAGATGATCAGATCCGGCTTAAACGTCGGCAGCACCTCATCCAAGATCACATGCGCAGGCTTGCCTTCGCCGATCAACGGCTGAACATCTTGGGCCCCGAAAGCCTGCGCCTTCTCCACATATGTGTTCAAATGTGCGGCAATATCGCTGCGCCGATCACTTAACAGATCCGGCGACAACGATTGATAAATATTCAAGTCGCCGGTTTCCAACACCGAAACGATCCCCAACGGAATCGCGTAGATTTTCGCCAAAGTGCAGGCGTAATTGAACGCTTTTCTCGAGGATTCGTCGTCATCGTCGTCTACCGCCAACAAAAGGCGGTTGTAATGCATGGATTCAACTTCAAAATCGTCTTCAGTCACCATGTGAAGCCTCCTAAGTTTAGGTCATCCTAATTCAACGTCAATTATATGCGCTTGCGTGAGAACTTGCAACGAAATGGCTAAACCCCGCAGCGATCCCTTGCCCCAAAGGCAACGCCGCCAAGCCGCCAACAACTATTGCTGGATAATGTGGGTTAAACGGCGGCTGGGCCAATTGGTTCATGATACTTGCATATGACTTGCTTGATCTCGCGTATCTGGAAATGCGTCTAGGTCATTCATCCCACCACACTGCAAGATAACCAACTGCACGCCGTTGGTCCGCAATCCAATCAGTTATCCGCACCCTGCAACATTCATTTGTCACACCATACCATATCCGGCTTCAAGTACAGGAGGCCAGGCATTGCGTAGGCACGTGGGGAAAGCAACGGTCAGGCCGTGAAACGTGTGGTGTCGGGTGAGCCTCGCGTACTTTGCGAGGCTTACCCGACACCACACGCGGCAAGTTTCAAGACCCGCGTTGAGCGCAGCGATGCGGGGCTCGAAACTTAGGCGGAAAACGCGCGTTCCTCAGCGCGGTTGCAGCCGGCCGCACAGCCTGCGCCGTTGCTTTTTCCACGCGCCGAAGCAATGCCTGGCCGGGCTTTTTACGCTGTGGTCTTCGTCGAGCTGCGCAGCCCAACGCGATGTGTATAAGCTGTCCCGAGCTTATGGCAAAAACCGCCATTAGCTCAGGCCATCTTATACACATCGCTAAGTGCGGGCTGCTCCGCTCTGGTTTTAGGCGTCGCCTTTGTTTTCCGCGAAATATTGCTTATAGCGCCCAATATAGTTATGGAACATATACTTCATCAATACCCAGCGCTTCAAGCTCATGTCCTTATTATAAAACACCGTGGTGCCATAGCGGTTGGCGCCAATCAGTTTCAAGGCTTCTTGCTTATATTCATTATCCTTAGCGTAAGTCTTAAACACCGACTTTGGCACGCCCAGCCACAGTTGATGCTGGTTGGTTTCTTTGTTGCCATACACCGTATCGCGATTAGCTAATTCGCCAGTCACATAATCCAATACCGGCCATTGTGCCAAGTTATAACCATTAAGCGTCACAAAGAAGCTGGAGCGGCCTTGACGGATGTTGATTTCAAACAACTTGTAAGTATTGTCGCGTTCGTCATATTTCATGTCGAAGTTGGCAAAACCAGTGAATTTGATGTCTTCCAAGAACTTCTGCATCCGATCATACAAGTCTTGGTTATATTCCGGAATGATCGCCACATAGTTGCCGATCGCAGCAGGCGTCGGGTCTTCCAACAGCGGATGGCCCAGGCACATCATTTTGACCTTGTGGTGTTGGTCCACATACGCGTTAAGCACCCGCATGTGGCTGTCGTCGCCAGGCACGAAGTCTTGTAAGATCAAGTCGCTGGTGTAGCCGTTGTCGTAGATCTTGCCGATGATGGTGTTTAATTCGACTTGCGAATGGATCGTGAAAGCTTTCTTGCGGCCTTCAAAATGGATCAGCAGCCATTCAACGGAATTGGTTGGCTTCAACGCCACTGGAAAAGCAAACGGCGTTGAGATCTGAGCACCGGATTCGTACATCGCCTTGGTGATGATTTTGGTCTTCGGGTAAGGCAGATCATATTCGTCGCAGACTTGATAGAAACTTTTCTTGGAGTTCAAGCGCTTGAGCAAGTCGTAATCAACATATGGGCACACGAACGTCTTTTCCAGTTCTGGTTTATGTTTGGACACTAATTCAGCATAGCCGTCCCCGCAAGCGATCAAGATCTTCTTGCCGGGCTTGTCGGCATATTGCGCGGCGATTTGCTGCATGTGGTCGATAAACGTCGGGTCTGAGTCGAAATCTGGGATCAAATGAACATTCACGATCTTAGAAAAGCGCGTCGGCGCCAGCTGCACCTTGGCGTAAACATCGACGACTTGGCCGGTCAGTTCGTGAAATGACCGGGCCATGCCGTAAACGTTCATATCACTGCCTAATAGGACTGGGGTAAATTCGGGAATCTCTGACATTATTATCTCCTAATCTCACGCCTCACAAGCGGCGGTTTCATGTGGCATTATACCACGACTGGCGAGTGACTCAAAAGGGCCTAGGCCGATGCTTTCACCTGCGCCAAGAAAAGGCCTGCCAAACCGCAATGCGATTCAACAGGCCTTCCTTGTTATAAGGCAAGCGTCGAAAATAACGGACGTTTGCTAATATTCTTAAGCATAATTTAACGCAAAGTCGCTTGCATCTTGATAATGCCAAACTTTGGTGAACAGCAAGTGTGACACTAATGCCAACGCCACTGGGATCACCAAGAAAATCAGCGTCACTTCAATCAAGCTGCCTGCTGTGGTATGGCCGATGCCAGCCAACGCCGCCAGCGGCCCGATCAAGCCGGCAAAGCCAAACCCGGCGCTCATCGGCGTGCCTTGAATGTTGAACAAAGCGCCGATCCCGCCCATGATCCCGGCATTGATCAGAATCGGCAAGAACAATTTCGGCCGCGAGAAAATGTTGGCCATTTGCATTTTGGGCGAACCCAGGAAATGCGCAATCGATGTGCCAAAAGAATTCGCCGACCAACCATACACTGTCAAAGCAAATTGTGCCCCAACCACGCCGAGGTTGGCACTGCCGGCGCCGATGCCGGCTAAGGTAATGGCCGTGGCGATCCCAACAGTGGAAATTGGGCTAACGATCAACAGCCCAAAGTCCACGCCCATCAAGATCCCCATTAACAGCGGCTGCACCGTGGTGACGTCTTTGATCACCACACCAATGGCTTGCGTGAAGGCCGATACCGGCCCTAAGGTCAAATGCCCGATGCCGCCGGCGACTAACAACAGAATGCTTGGCATCAACAAGATGGTATAAGCTTTCAACGCGTTGCCTAACCATAAGATCAACACATAGCCTACCGCCAAGGTGATCCCGGTGTTGATGATATCGCCGGTACCAGCCAAGGTGAAGCCGGTTTTGGCCGCTTGCACATTACCAGCGCCGATCAGCGCCGCCAAAGCCAGCGAAGTGGTTTGAATCGGTGTAAACTTGGCCAACATCCCCACGCACACTGCAGACAACAGCGGCATCATGGTTTGCGCCGCGCCGGTGAATTGGGTGATAAACGCCAAGTGCGGGAAAGTCGGCAACAACGCGCCAACTAGCGAATTGAAAATCGCGCCTGGGATCAAAGCAACGATGATCCCAATGGACAAGCCATTGAGAATGTTCATGGTGACAGTTTTGGCATTGGTCATAAGCTGATTCTCCTTAAGCGGTGACTTCGTGTTCAGACTGGCCGCCATTGGCAATGGTATCAGCATCTTTCATGGCAATGGCAACCATATTGGCAACAGCTGGACGGGTGTAGAAGGCCATATGTGGGGAAACTGAAACATTAGGCATTTGCAAAAGCTTCAACAAGCGCGGATTCGGCACGGTTTTACCAGTTAGGTTATCGCCGAAGATCCCGTTTTCGTCTTCGATGGAATCAAGGCCGGCTGCGGCGATCGTTTTGTTCTCTAAGGCTTGGATCAAGGCTGTGGTATCCACAATCGGCCCGCGCGCGCAGTTAAGCAAGATCGCGGTTTTCTTCATCTTGGCCAAAGCATCGGCGTTGATTAAATGATGCGTGGTGTCATCAAGCGGCGTGTGCACCGTCACGATATCCGCCGTGCGCAGCAATTCGTCTTTATCCACATAAGTCAAGATATCAGATAATTCCGGCCGCTGGATCGGGTCGTTGGCGATCACGGTGGCCCCTAACGCATAGAACAGCCGCGCCACAGCAGAGCCGATCTTGCCGACACCGATAATGCCCACAGTCAGCGTGTGGATCTCATCGGCTTCCAAACCGCCCCAAGAATAGTCGCCTTGCAACATGCGGGCTTTGGATTCATTGAGATGGCGCACCAAGACCATGGCATGCGTCAGCGTCATTTCACCAACTGAACGCGGTGAGTATGCTGGCACATTGGTGACTTTCAGCCCATTAGCCGCAGCTGCCGCCAAATCGATGATGTCGTAACCGGTGATGCGCAAAGCCAGATGCTTGATGCCTTGTGCGGCGATCTTGGCATAGTCTTCTGCAGTCCCGATGGCACCATGTTGGGCCAAGCACAACACATCATGACCGGCTAAGCTGGGAATGTCTGCCGGGGTGAAATCGTGGCTGACCGTATCAACGGTGGCACCATATTTTTCGGCATTGGCCTTGATCGCAGCTTGTTCATCGGGACGGACAGAATACATTTGCACTTTCATAAATTGTTTCCTCCTCAGGAATATGTACAGGAAGCGACACCATAGAAAAACCCCGCAGTCATAATTGACTGCGGGGTTGAATGAGACGGTCCTCCGTCTGATTTAGCCACGCAGTCGATGAACGATCTGCGTGGGGCAAGCTCATCACAATGAGCTTCGCGCCAGACAGATCACTGTCTAAACGCGAAGCTAAACGCATTGCGGTTGTTTGCCCAAAGCTTAACCATAATGAGAACCTCCTAAGAAATTGATTAATGTTAGATTACCACTCACATGAGAATTGTCAACCGCAAATTCGCATTTGCCCGCCTCAGCGCGCTGACGAATAATCATCTGATTGGCTGTTTTGCTTAGGCACATCAATGATCTCGGCTTTGATCTGCTTGCGGGAATGCTTGTGCGGCACCACTTTCTTAGACAAGCCTGTTGTCGTCTGCACGAAGCTGTTGGCACCGCTAACCGTTCCTTGCTTGACCTTTTGCGCGATCGCCTTGGCAGAATCTTTGCGAATTTGGTTGCGGCGCGAAGCCTTGGCAACAAGTGCTTGACTGGCTGAAATCGTTGCCGCATCGACGTAATAGACTTTCACAAAGCTGCCGGCTGAAAGCACCTTGTTGGCCTTAGGCACGGTTTTGACGATGGTATCTGCTTTGGCTTGAGCTAAAGCTTTCGAAGGCTCGGCGACGACCAGCGCGTATTGCAAATCCAATCCCTCAAAAAGAGTCTGGGTCTGCACAAGGTTGAGCCCCTTGATATCAGGGACTGACACGTCATCACGATGCAATTTGCGGTGTTCATCCAGCTGATGGTTCGCCACATCAGCTGCCGCTGAAACCGCGTTGCCGACAATGTTGAGCGACTTGTCAAAAGTCTTGGCCAGCTTCGACACGCCTTTGGATTCGACCAGCTGATCTGTGGCCTTGATCAACTTATCCAGTTTACCTTTACTTGCTGCCATCAAGATCCCCCCTTGTAAGTGTTTCTGCTTTAATTATAGCATCCCCCAGATCAACATTGACAGCGCCCAAGCGGCTTGCGCTTTAAACGCAAAACACGACAAATACCCGATCAGCAGTGCGCATCGGGTATTTGTCGTGTTGAATTAAGCAACAAGCTTGGCTTTGATTTTCAACCAGCTGCGCAAGGCAACTCGTTGCGGTATAAGTACCCGGCGGTTACCCGTCGAGCAAATCATCTGTAGTACGTCCTTTATTTGCCTAGCGGTTAAGCTGAGGCTTCACAGCGAACAGCGCGCTGTCGCTCTGGACGAGCGGGTCAAAGCGCGAACCACTCGCGCTTCCAGACGACCCGTTGCGGGGTGCGGCGTTCTGCAAGCTTGGCCTTCGCTTACCCTTGCCCCTATGCCGGAGAACAATTATAGAATACGCCGTACACAATTAAATTGCAAGCGTTTTTCTAAGCTTTTACAATTAATTTACAATAGTCCGTGGAGGCCGGACAGGGGCTGCTGCGCGGCGTGGGGCAAGCGGCGGCGCAGGCAGTGCGGCCGGCTTCAACCACGCAAAAAGCGCGTGTTTTACGCCTAAGCATTTAGCCGTGCGCTCGCTTTGCTCACCTGCGCGTCTAAATGCTTGCCGCGATCAGCAGACAAAGCCAAGCACACCCCGCTTGTCTTTGTATGCTGATCGTTTCACGGCCTGACCACCGCTTGCCCCACGCCACTTCGCAACCCCTGTCCTTTGATTTTCGAGTTGACAACAAATTGATCGATCAAGGCGCGATGTCGCAGACGTGATTTCTGAAATAGACTTTGGCAAACACAACAGCAAGCAAGGCCCAGTCAACAATCAACAAACTCAAGCTCGAATACAATCTTGAATAATCAGCAAAATCTCACTACCGGAGTGGCCAATATTACAAATCGAATCTGAGCATATCCCAACTTCCGGATCAACGGCTCGGAAATCTCTAAATTGCGCATACCAATGCTCACCAGGATGTACCCTGTTTGACGAAAATCAACTTTGCTCATTGGCATGACTTCAGAACTTACAGCCAACAAGTAACCACAGTCCACGCATGACTGGTCGCTCGTGCCACTTGTTAGCTGATTCGACTATTGGAGGACAGGGATTGCGTAGGTGCGCGGGGCAAGCGGCGGTCAGGCCGTGAAACGTGTGATGTCAGGTAAGACTCGCGTACTTTGCGAGGCTCACCCGACATCACACGCGGCAACTTTTGAGATTTGCAAAGTGAGCCGCAGGCGAGCGCAAAGCTCAAAAGTTAGGTGGAAAACGCGCGCTCTCCAGCGCGGTTGGAACCGGCCGCACCGCCTGCGCCGCCGCTTGCCCCGCGCACCGAAGCAATCCCTGTCCGGGCTTTATACGCTGTGGTCTTCGTCGAGCTGCGCAGCCCAACGCGGCGCGATATAAGTCGTGACGCCACTTGGGCAAAGTACGCCCAAATGTCATCCCGCCTTATATCCACCGCTAAGTGCGGGCTGCTCCGCTCTGGTCTTCGTCGAGCTGCGCAAAGCAACGCGGGTGCGGTTAGCTACGCCATGCTGTTCGAGGCAAAGTACGCCTCAAACAGCATGGCTAAGCTACCCGACCCGCTAAATTCGCTTTGCTCCGCTCTGGGCATAAAAAATAGGCCTCACCGTGCGTACTTAGCACTGTGAGACCCTAAGTTAAGGATGTTTGAGGTCGGCAATTTGGTTGTTGCGTGGTACTTACAAACTGCTTAGAAATGGTCTACTTACCTCTTCTATCTGTCACTATTCACTTGTACGAAACATTGAGTGACGACTACATTGATGTTGCCAGATAACATGGCAAAGTTTGGTGGTTAATACGCACCCGTTAAACATCTACCGGAAACTCAAGGTTTCGCTTGGATCGTAAAGTCTTGTTATTAGACTTGCGCCTCCACGTGTTCTTTGTCTGGATACGGTTTCTTGGTACTTGTATTACTGGTGGTGGTACAGCTTCCTGCACCTGCTCTACTCGTTGTGTTGAACGTTCGATACTTTCGAGCTGGTCTTCTGGTTCTGCGCCTGACCTCTTCCTTAACTCTGACTAAAGTATAGCATGGAATTTTGAGAAGTGCAAGCGCTTACGCGAATTTTTTTTTGCCAAATCGCAAATTTTTTTTGCCGCTGGTGAAAGCCCGTCAGTACGCGAAGACGCGCTTGAAACTGGTGGCGCCATAACCGAATAAGCGCAAGCGACGGGCGGTGGTGTCGATGCTCAACACATACCCGGCATATTCGCTTGGTGTGTTGATCTGGCGCCGCCAGCGCCGATTGTAGCGCGTGGTTAAGCCATGCGACCAGCCCATCAAAGCCGAGTTGTTCAACAAGCTGTAGTGAATACCATTGACACTGAAATCCTCTTCCACATGCCAATGCCCTGCCACTGCCGCGATGATCTTGCCGGAATTCGCGCTGAAGTCAAAAGTCACCTGGCCGCCAAAATCCGGATGGTCGCCACAATTCAGCCGCCCGCTTGCGTGCAGATTAAACACCCGCAACAAATCATGCAGCGCCCGTCCGTTATAGCGCAACCCGGGCTTGCCTGGGCGCGTCATTGCCGGAGCGTGGCTCATGATCAACACATCGCGATCGCCGGCGGCTTTTAGCGCATCAGCCAGCTCTTGCAATTGCGCTGCTGTTACTGCCAAGGTCTTCTTGATGTCGTAATTCTTGCGCCCGCTCATCCAGCGCACCGGCACATCTGAGGTGTTTAAGGTGATCACGCGCACATTACCATGATCAAACACACTTAGCCCATGCCGCGAAACACTCGGGCCGCCGACTTGTTTGGCCATTTTGTCCCACACCAGGTCATGATAGACCCATGGGTGGAAACTCCCGGCAAAACGCCGGTTGCGCTCGGCAAATTTGTCGTTGTCGTCGTGATTGCCGCGCGCGATCACAAACGGCACGTCGCTGGCGGCATAGTCTTGCACCATGTTGCGCAGCCGCCACATGGTCAATACCGCAGGCTCCGAGCCATCGACCATGTCGCCGAGATGCACGCGCCAATCGATCGGCAGCTCGCCGCACAACCAATGCTGCTCTTGCACATGCCAATAACCGTTGGGCCCGTAGAACGTCCGCGACAGCTGGGTGCGGTCGTGGGTATCGGTGATCACAGCCATATTCAACGCGGCCCCGGTGATCTGCGGCCGCACCGCATCGGCAAAAGCTGTCAAGTCCCGCTTGGCAAAGCGTCTGATCGAAATATTATGCAAATAACGCATGGCAATTCCCCTTTCACACATCACATGGCAGTGCAACACGCAAGCGCTGACACCAGTTTTATCATACACGATTATGCCAGTTTGTGCCTAGCTTATTTGGCGCCGCCAACCGCTTAGCTGAGGATTTGATGGATCAGCGGCAAGGCTTTGGGTTGCGTGTCACTGATCGTAAATGCCGCTTGCACCAACTGGCTCACCGCAGCTGGATCAAGCGCGCTGGCATAAGCCACCGCCAGCGTTTCACCCACAGCCACCGGGGTACCAAGCTTCTTGTGCAGCACCAACCCGGCAGTGTGATCCAACACGTCGTCTTGCTTAGCACGGCCGCCGCCAAGCTGCATCACTGCCACGCCTAGCGCTTTGGTATCAATGGCGCTGACAAAGCCGGCCTGTTGCGCTTTGATCGCAACTTTATGCGCCGCTTGCGGCAAGCGCCGCGGGTCATCAACCACCAGCGGATCGCCGCCTTGGGCTTGGATCAGCTGCTTGAACGCTTTGGCAGCGCGGCCGTCGCGCAAGGCGTCTTCCACCATGCCAATGGCCAATTCCAACGATGGCGCACGCTTGGCAAGTTTGAGCATTTGCGCCGCTTGCGCCACCAGCAGATCATGTACATCTTTGGGCCCGCGGCCTTTGACTAACGCAATGGCTTCGGCGACTTCCAAACTGTTGCCAATGGTGATTCCCAACGGCTGATTCATATCCGTGATCATCGCCACCGCTGAAACGCCGGCATTCTTGGCAATGTCGATGAGGGCTTGGGCCAAGGCAGCAGCGGCTTGATCATCAGGCATGAAGGCGCCGTTGCCGCTTTTGACATCAAACACCAGCGCGTCGGTGCCAGACGCCAGCTTCTTGCTCATAATGGAACTGGCGATCAACGGCTTAGACGCCACGGTGCCGGTCACATCACGCAAAGCATATAAGCGCCGGTCTGCCGGTGCCAAAACGCCGCCGGCACTGGTAATGGCTTGATGAATCGCTTTGACTTGCGCTTTGAATTGATCAGTCGTCAAATTAACGTTAAAGCCGGGAATACTTTCTAATTTGTCTAAGGTCCCGCCGGTGAAACCCAATCCGCGGCCGGAAATCATCGGCACCGCCACGCCTAAACAAGCCACCAAAGGCACCAGCGGCAGCGTGATCTTGTCGCCAACGCCGCCAGTGGAATGCTTGTCGACTTTGATTCCAGGAATATCGCTGAGATCCAATTGCGTGCCGCTGGCTAACATCGCTTGCGCCAAAGCCGCTTGTTCGTCATCGGTCATGCCGTTGAAGTACACCGCCATCAGCCACGCACTCATTTGATAATCTGGGATCGCTTCTTGCATGTATTGGTCGATCATCCAATTGATCTCTTCTGTGGTCAAAGCTTTGCGATCGCGCTTCTTGGCGATCAAATCTACCATTCGCATACTTTCTGCCGCCTTTCGGGATATGTTACACTTGGCACGATGATCCTTGCCATAAGGGAGGAAATGTTATGGATTCATTGTATCACCAACTGCCTAAAGTTGAGTTGCATTGCCACCTTGACGGCTCTTTGTCTTTGCCAGTCATTCGCAAACTTGCCGCCAATGCGCATGTCACCTTGCCAGCAGCTGACTCGGCGCTTGCCGCATTGGTCCAAGCCCCGCAAAATACCGCCAGCTTGCTGGATTACTTGCGGCCTTTTGACGTGATCCGGCCGCTGTTGCAAACCAAAGCCAACTTGCGCATGGCCGCTTATGATGTCGCTGAACAAGCCGCCAAAGAAAATGTCCGCTACCTGGAAGTGCGTTTTGACCCAGAATTCTCGATGGATGAAGGCTTAAGTGTCGCCGAAACGATCCAAGCCGTCGCTTCCGGGCTGCATCAAGCTGCGTTGACCTATGATATTCAATGCGGCGTCTTAGTCTGCGGGATGCGCCAAACTGACCCGGCGCGCAATGCCGAAATTCTCCAAGCCGCCGCACCGCTGTTAGGCAACAGCTTGTGCGGGGCCGACTTTGCCGGCAACGAAACCGACTATCCGACTGCCGTGTTGACTGACTCAATCGCCTTGGCCCAACAATTACATTTGCCCTTGACCTTGCACGCCGGCGAATGTCACTGCGTGCACAACATCACCCAAGCGCTGGCCATGGGTATCTTGCGGATCGGCCATGCCACAGCCTTGTTTAACGAACCGGCAGCCATCGCCCAATTTGTCAAAGCCGGTGCAACTGCAGAATTGTGTTTGACTTCCAATCTGCAAACCAAAGCCGCCCAAGATCTGGCGCATTATCCGTATGACCAACTTAAGCAAGCCGGCGTGAAGCTGACGATCAACACCGACAACCGCACCGTATCACACACCGATTTGACGCATGAGTATCAATTGTTCGCAGCCAATTTCGGTACCACGATCGCCGATTTCTTGGCTTTTAACCTCAATGCCGCTGCCGCTTGCTTCCAGCCTGCCGCAATTCGCACTGCCTTGGCCAGCCGTTTGCGCCAAGAGTATGCGCCATTCTTGGCATGAAGTCACGTTGTGTCAACCCCGCGGCGACTGTTTTGGGTGCCATGCATCACAATAAGCCTGCGAAAAACCAATTCGGTTTCTCACAGGCTTATTTGTGCCGATCAAGCTTAGAAATAGTCGTACAACTGCGTTTGCTGGGCTAAGAACGCATCTGACAAGCTGGTGATCGTATAAGCATCCCCATCGATCAACCCCAGACTATACAAATCGCGCAAGCTGCGTACCCCAAACGTTGCCTTCACTAATTGTTGAATCGTCAATTGCACCTGCGGCGTCAGCTGGTCGGCTTTAGTGAAGCTGACTTGGCCGTCATCAATGGCCAACTGCCACACCCCGGCATTATCTGGGATAAAGTCATCTTGGATACCGATGGTCACCGGTGCCAAGTCGCTGATTTGATAAGGATAGCGCCGCAGAAAATCGGCCACGTCAACGATTCGGGCCATCATAAAGCTGGCCACGCTGGTATGCAAGACGCCTGGTTCAGGAAGCAGATCATGCAGCGACTCAGGGTTGCCTGTGGTGTAAATGAACTGGGCAAAAGCCGTGCGATGCGCGCTGACAAAGCGGCTTAACGCGATCAGGGCATCCAGATCATCATGGAACATTTCATGAATCATGAACGTATCCCCGGCGCGCTCATACACCACATAGCCAGTCGGCCGCTCGCCTAACATCGCCACTGCCACTTCGCGCTTGGGATAATGCTCGGCTAAATTCTCCCACCACCACGCTTCGCGCAACAAGCCGCCGCGCGTGGCCACGCGATTGCGGCCATAGACTTCTTGCATCAACGCAATGGCTTGTTGATAAGGCATACGCCGCACCGTCACCGCCGCGTTTGGCCGCGGCACCTTGGGACAGTCGCTGGCCGCCAGTTGATGGGTCACTTGATCAAACGCCCCTTCATACCCGAAGCGGCGATAGAACGTCGCCGAAAACGGCGCCAAATACGATAACGTTTCACCATCGGCCCGCATCTTAGCGAAAGCTTCATGCATCAATGCGGTGATGCCGCCATTGCCGCCGGCTTCCGGATAGCTGGCGACATAGCCGATGCCGCTCATTTTGTAAGTGACACCAGAGAAATCCACGGCAAAATGCGTCCCTAACAAGCCGCTGGCCAATGGCTCGCCGCTGCCAAAAGCCGCAGAATGCGCAAATAAGCTGGCAAAAGCCGCATCACGATGTGGGGAACTCGGCTTGTTGAAGGCATAACGGGCTAGGGTATAATAATCAGCTTCTTCATCTTGGGTCAGTTGACGAACAGACATAACTTCCTCCTCGGTTAAAGCGCTTTTGTAATTAGTATAGACCAATGCAGCCAGCTTTTCATCACAGAATCATCACAATTCGCCGCGAGTATCTTCACACAAATTGGGTATGCTGAAAGCATCGAAAGGATGAGGTAAATGTTACTCAACGAATTAGATGTGCTCACCGCTCAACTGACAGCGGTCACTTACCCAAACATTCAAGCCCGCACCGATCAAGGCACCACGATCACGGTGCACACCAGCCCCCAACAGCGCAACGATCCGGCTTTTTGGCAAAGCATTCGCGCCATCGTCAAGGCCCGCTTATGGGTGCCGGTTTCCAAGCGCCTGCATCAGCTTAGCGACACCGACTGGCTGGCCCCAAGTGACCCAACGATCGCTTAGCAGATACATAAACGCCGATGCTGTGCGACTTTTGCGTCGTGCTGCATCGGCGTTTGCCTGTCATTATTCCCCTTGCCACTGTTTGAAGCGGTGCGCTGCCACCACCAGTGTCACCAAGGCATCGGCAGACAAGGCGTCGCGCACGGTGTCCAATTTGCCAGTTGTGGCGACGGCGCCAATGACCTCCAAACCGAACTTGACGATGTTCAAGTCAGTTTTAGGTTGGTAGCCGCCTTCAAAAGTCGGTTCATGATTATAAGTGAAGTTAAGTGTGTTGTCGGTGATCGAGCCGTCTACGTGGTTGACCATGATGCGGTCTTCCAACTCAGCTAAGGTCGCCTTGTCCGCTAACAAGTTGAGCTTGTGGTCGGATTCATGCCGATCGAAGTGGCCTTGCAAGACGTTGAGGTAATCTGCGGCAGGATGCCGGAGTTTCTTGAGGTAGTCAACTGCGGCAAACACTTTTGTTTCGGGAAAAGGCGTGCTTTTTGCAAGCAACGCATCCGACTGCGCTTCCAGCCAGTCGGCTAATTCACTGATGCCATATTGATCCATGAGTGCCCTCCATAACTGATTTCGCTTGTTATTGTATCATTTATAGCAAGCAACTGTAACCCAGTGGTAACGCAACTAACCGCCTAAGCGGCTATAATAGATGGTGAAGGAGGGGTGTCTTATGCCAACCAAGAATCGAACATTACCTGTTGTCGATGCGTTCGGTCGTCCGACGAAGCTGCAACCTAAGATCACATACAAGATGCGGGTGAAAAACGGCTACATCCTGGCTTTGCGCCCTCATCAACGCCAGCATCGCTTACCGAATCTCGTTGCTCAAGATGATCGTCAATAACCCCTGACCTCAACAGTTTCAATTACAATGCCACCGCTTGACCCAATCATGGTCAGGCGGTGGCATTTTTTGAATCAAGGCGCTTTGGGTTCGGTGAAGCTCATGGCAATCACCGTGGCGATGATGATCAACCCGCCAAGCAATTCTGCGCCGCTGACCGCAAAGCCCAGCAGCAACACCGATGTCAACGTCGCGCCTAATGGCTCAAACGCATCCAGCAGCGACACTGCCGTTACGGAAATATATTGCATCGCCATCAGATACAGCAAATATGCCACCACCGTACCAAATACCACCACGAAAGCATAAGCGCCCCAAGCGGTGGCATCCATGTGCGGGATCTGCGTCCAGAACGGACACACCATGCTCATCACCAACCCGCCTAGCAACTGCGCCCAAGCGGTAATGGTCAGCGGCGAATAAGTTTCCAATAAGTGTGCCGGCAAAATGGCATAACTAGCCGCCGCCACTGCCGACAACAAGCCCCACCCTAAGGCAACTGGCGTGATGGCCAGCTGCGTCAAGTGGCCTTTAGTCACCACCAGCAAGGTGCCAAACAGCGCACAGGCAATGATCACCACATCCACCCGGCGCGGCAATTGCCGCGTCGACACCGCCACGTAAGCCAACACCACCACCGGCGACAAGAACTGCAAGATTGTCGCAGTTGGCGCGTTTGATACCGCCACAGCTTGATAATAAATAAACTGCATGGCGATCATCCCAAACAAGATGAAGATGATCAGCGACCTTGCCGCGCGTTTATCGCGCCAAGGCGCAAAAATCTCCCCGCGCTGTTTGATCGCCGCAGCCACCAGCGTGATCAAACCGGCGATCACCATTTTGGAACTGATCAGCCATGTGACACTGACATGATGGGCAAACACCACTTCACTGGCTGGACCTGAGATCCCCCATAATAACGCTGCTAATGCCCCAAAAATTAACCCAATGATCCGCTTGCCCTGCATGTTCGACATCCTTCTATTGTGCCTTGGTGCCTTGCCACCCTGCCAGGTGATCATCGATCAACCCGGCGCCTTCAAGATAACTATAAATGATCACCGGCCCGACAAACTTGAAACCGCGTCGCTTCATATCCGCTGCGATGTTTTGCGACAGCGGTGTTTGCGTGGGAATGTCTGCGGCAGTTTGGGGGCGATTAACAATCGGCTGACCATTAACAAACCCCCACAAATACGCCGCAAAACTGCCAAATTCCTGCTGCACACGCAACACCGCTTGCGCATTGGCCCGCACCGCCGAGATTTTCAACCGATTGCGGATCAAAGCTGGGTCTTGTTGCAAAGCCGCCAGCTTCGCGTCAGTCAGCGCCGCACAAGCGTCAATATCAAAGCCGTGAAAAGCCGCCTGCAACGCGGCACGCTTCTTAAGCACCATCAGCCAATTCAAGCCGGCTTGAAAGCCTTCCAAGCACAACAGCTCAAACAGCTGCCGATCATCATGCACCGGCACGCCCCACTCGTGGTCGTGATAAGCTTGCAGCAGCGGGTCTTGCGCCGCCCATTGTAAATCTCCGGTCATGGCCAACACCTCCGCATCTATCATACCTGCGCCAAGCCAGTGGGGCAACGAAATTACCAGACGCTGTGCAAAAGGCATAACCACGCGCAAAGAATGCACAACAATGGCGGGCCACAGCCAGCCATTAACCCCATTCACCGTGCCTGAAATCTCCAGTAAGTGCAAATCACGTGATCGCGCTTAGACATTATTGTATGGCCATGACACGCCAAATCATTGTGACAATCGCAAACTGCCGATATTTAGTTCATTCAACGCAAGCTGCTCTGCTCAAATTGACTTGATCATCAGGTCTACACCAAGACAGCAAACGCGATTTGTTGGGATTTGTCTATAAGCCAAGCTCGATCCTGATTCGATTACAGTAGGGCAGGTATTGCGGAGGTGCGCAGGGCAAGCGGCGGTCAGGCCGTGAAACGATCAGCATACAAAGACAAGCGGGGTGTGCTTGACTTTGCATGCTGATCGCGGCAAGAATTTAGACGCGCAGGTGAGCAAAGCGAGCACGGCTAAATGCTTAGGCGTAAAACACGCGCGCTTTGCGTGGTTGGAGCCGGCCGCACCGCCTGCACCGCCACTTGCCCTGCGCGCCGGAGCAATACCTGTCCGAGCCTGGCCAGGTTTATGGCCCACGCTTATTACGCTGTGGTCTTCGTCGAGCTGCGCAAAGCAACGCGGCGTGATATAAGTCATGACGCCGCTTGGGCAAAGTACGCCCAAACGTCATCCTGCCTTATATCCACCGCTAAAAGCGCTTTGCTCCGCTCTGGGGGTACACAAAAGGCGGCTGCGTTGCAACCGCCTGCGTTAAATATAAATATTGTTATGCTGTTTTGACGATCAACACATCACAAGGCGCTGTGCGATTGACGTATTCAGTCACAGAACCAACCAATACCCGCTCCATCGCGTTAAGCCCAGTAGCGCCAATGATGATCAGGTCGATCTTGTGGTCATGCGGGAAATCTGTCGCAATAACCGTCTTGGGATTGCCGAAGCGCACATGGATCGCCACGTCGGTCAACCCGGCGTTCTTGGCACGCTCAGCCAAGCCGTTAAGGTAACTTTCTGCATCTTGGGTCAGCTGATACACGGCGTCACCAGAGATCATGCCGCCATAGCCGCCGATGAACTGCTTGGTGTCAAGTACGTTTAAGATGTCCAAATGTGCATGGTTTGCGCTGGCCACCTTGACCGCCTTCTGGAAGGCAAGTTCTGCTTCATCTGAGCCGTCAACCGGCACTAACAGCTGGTTATATTCTTGGTCCATCTGATCACTTCCTTAAATTGCCGAGCCAATGCTCGTTCTTATATGTTAAGCGTAAGCCATTGCGGCAGCGATTACAAGTCGCAAGTCGGATTCGTCATTTGCTAAATAGGTTATCTACATACGGTTGAATACGAAACCGATATGTCCAATCGATAACTTATTTAATAAATCTCGCATAAATCATTGCATTATCATAAACAACAAGTTAGATTATTACATGTACCTATTAGGATATTGGGAACCTAACAAAAATTGAGAATCGTGGTGAATTGATGATGACAGAAACCGTTGGGAGCGCGTTGCGACAAATCCGCAAGAATCGCGGAGAATCCATCGTTGAGGTTGCTAAGGCAACTCACACATCTCCTGCCAGCTTCACGAAATGGGAGAACGACCAAACCATTCCAAGTGAACGCAGCATTCGTAAATTGGCGGAGTACTATGAAAGTGATCCGCTAGACGTGTTGGCCCTTGCTTACCCTGACAAATATGCTAGGGAGAAAATGGTCAAGCCTGATCTTGAAGGCAAGACCATCATCCGCTTAGAAGACCTCTTAAGTGAAGACACCGTTCTAACATACAACGACAACGCCTTGACTCCGGCCAAGAAAGAGTTAGTTGCAAGTTTTGCTGCAGGCTTGATCATTGCCGGCAGCAAACCTGATGCAGATTAAGTTCATATGAACCGGCTTTACTTCTTGTAGAGCCGGTTTTTGTGTGCGCTGGCACTTGGTATATAATAAGCAAGGAATCCCGGCAAAGGCGCGACTGTGTCTTTGCTTTGGACCTTGATTTGACGAAAGGAACTGCTTATGCCTAACTTACTCAACATTCATCACGGCTTCAACTTTCGCGATTTAGGCGGCTATCAAACCAAAGCCGGCACCCGCTTGCGGATGCACAAGGTGATCCGCTCGGCGCGCCTCAACGCCTTATCACAGCGCGACTTGGCGTATTTGGCGGAATATGGCGTCCATTATGACGTGGATTTTCGCTCGCCTAAAGAACGCGCTGATGCCCCAGACCGCCTGCCGGCTAATGCCAGCTACCATTTTGACCCGGTGTTTCCGGTGGATGAAACCAAAGCCAGCGCCAATGCTGAAGAATTGCGCAAACAACAGCTCGCCCAAGATCCCCTTGGCGGCTTTCGCAACATGGTCAACACTTACACGGATCTGGTGACCATGCCTAGCGCCCAAAAGGCGTATCGCGAATTCTTCGACTTGCTGCTGGCCAATTCTGCACCTGATTCAGCATTGCTGTTTCATTGCACCGCCGGCAAAGACCGCACCGGCATGGGCGCCGTCTTCTTGCTCACGGCATTAGGCGTCGATCCAGTCACCATCCGCCAAGACTATTTGGCTTCCAATCGCTATCTAGTCGAAGAAACTGAGCGAATGATCAAAGTCGTACGCGCTGCTGGCGGCAGTCCGGCCTTGATCGCATCGACGCGATCGCTTGGCGGCGTGGCCAACGAATACCTCGACGCAGCGTTAATGAACATTGATTTGCGCTACGGCTCGCTAGATCACTACCTCACGACTGCCTTAGATCTCACCGCCGCACAACGCCGCGATTTGCGCAGCATCTATCTTGAAGCTTAAGCTGACGCATTGGTGAAGGTTGATGGTATAATAGAGTTAGTTCACAAGAGGAGTGATCAGCATGAAACTATATCAAGGTTTGACCCAAGTTCAAGTCAACGACAACATGGCCTCAGAAGCCTCGGATTTCACTATCACCACTGAACTGACTAAGCCGCTGCATTACAGCCCGAGCTTGTTGTATCACTATATCAATGCTGTTTTGAAAACCGGCTCCCGCCACGATCAAAACAATCTGCGCTATGTTTCTGATCCAGCTTTCATCGGTGAGAACTACGACTTCAAAAGCAACGCCCAAACCGCAACGATCACCGACTTCGAAGACAAAATGGCCTTCGCCCGCAATATTGTCGAAGACCTTAACCGCCACGTTGCCATCAATATCGACACGCATGAGCATACCTTCGAATTTATCTTTGTCGATTAACGTATTGTCGCCTTCCAGCGTTTGCTGGGAGGCGATTTTCGTTTATAACGGTGAAACAAGCCGCAGTACAATCGCTTAGACGACATTTTCAGGCTAGCATGAAACTATGCTAAGCTGCGGAATTGAATGTACGTCGTGATGGTACTTGGCGAGGATATGCATCAGGCCTTATCGACCGCACGACACGTGACCGGCTTCATCCTAGACTGCCATCGCGCCATTCCTAACCTGATTCGAATGTTGTAGGACAGGTGCTGCGCAGGTGCGCGGTGCGGCAAGCTGGTCAGGCCGTGAAACGATCAGCGCAGTGAGACAAGCGGTTTGTGCTTGGCTCGCTGCGCTGATCGCGGCAAGTTCAAAGACAGGCAAAGTGAGCAAAGCGAGCGCCTGGCTTTGAACTTAGGCGGAAAACACGCGCTTTTCAGCGTGGTTGCAGCCGGCCGCACCGCCTGCACCAGCTTGCCGCACCGCGCACCGGAGCAGCACCTGTCCGGGCTTTGAGCAAATTTTCACCTTATCAGGTCCTCGCTTGATACGCTTTGGTCTTCGTCGAGCTGCGCAAAGCAACGCGGCGTGATATAAGTCATGACGCCGCTTGGGCCAAGTGCGCCCAAACGTCATCCTGCCTTATATCCACCGCTAAGTGCGCTTTGCTCCGCTCTGGGGACAAAAAAACGCCGCCTCATTGAGGCGGCGACATACTGCTCAGGCTGGGCTCGAACCAGCGACCCTCTGATTAACAGTCAGGCATTCTACCACTGAACTACTGAGCAATGATGATGTTTATAATATGCCATGTTTAGCGGCTAAGCTCAAGCCCATTTGTCAGACTATCTGACATTTTTGCAACTTTTTTTAAAATTCTTTGGGTATACACTGCCGCGCATAATCTCTATAATGTTTCTGAAAGGACGTGTAACAATGGTCGATACTTATCCTGCAATGCACCAAGACAACGCCAAGCCCTTGCCCACCAACACCGGCAAAAAACAGCCGCTGTGGCAAGCACTGGCCAAACAAGCCCCAAGCTTGGCTGGCAAACGCGTGCTGGCGATCCACGCCGGTGACGGGTGGTTTTGCCGCTATGCGATTAACCACGGCGCCATCGCAGTGTTAGGCGTCGATAACGACGCCCAAGCAATTTCTGACGCGCGCGCCGTTGCATCAAATGACCGCTTGCGCTACCGCATCATGCCTGACAGCGCCTTACCATTGCTCAGCGGCCCTTACGATTTGATCGTCGGTACCTTCGATTTGGCCCGTGACGACTTACACCAGATCAGCACCCAATTATCCGGGCTTTTGCGCCACCACGGCCAGCTGTTAGCAGCCGTGACCACGCCGTTGACTGCCGATTATCCGCAGCGCGGCTTGCAGCTCAAGGCGGTCTTTGATGAACATTTGACTATCGATTCGCTGTATCAAGTCGCTGACAAGCGGCTGCAAACGCGCGAACAGATCCATTTTGTCTTCAGCAGCCGCTCCGGGCGCTGAAGCAACGCAAACAGCCCTACGCCGCGATTTTGCAGTGCAGAATCGTGGCGTAGGGCCGTTTGCGTTATTGATTATGTCGCAGCTTCGTTTGCTTTTACAGGAAAACTTCGCCTAATAACTTATTTAATTCTTGTTGCGCCGCGGCTTGTTCATCATCAGTCAATAACGGCAAAATGTTGAAGTCGCTGGCATCCACATAAGCTTGTTGGATGGCGCGGGTGCATTCCAAATGAAACTGCACGCCCATGATCCGATGATGGTAGGTAAAACCTTGCATGGCGACGGCTTCGTTACTGTAAGCGACTGTTGCACCAGGCAGATCCACGATTGCTTGTTGATGCCATTGGAACACTGCCAAGCTTGAACCGTCGGCACGATTGACTTCGCCGCGGCCGAATTCCGGCAGATTCATCGGCACCACCGGCGCCCCGAATGCCCGCGCGATTTGCTCAGCGCCAAAAGAAATCCCGAACACCGGCCGGCCGATCTTGTCCAAACTCCGCACCAAGATGCGCTCTGCAGCCACCCAGCGTTCGTTGTCATCGATATTGAACGGCCCGTCTAAAATGATCAACCCATCAATGTCGTTGGCATTTAATGGGGTAAGATTCTCGCCTGAATCCGGCCGGTGGATCACCAGCTCGATGTCATGCGCGGTGGCCCAGTCTTGAATCAGGCCTGGTGTCATCCAGTCGGTATGTTGAAGCACGTGTAGCTGCATCATGTTGTAATCCCCTTTTTTACATTTTTAATCCGGCTAGAAACGGCCGGTAATTATCGCCGATTACGGCAAACACCACTTCATCAAAGGCGCCATTGAATTCTTGGCGGCGCAGCGCAGTGGCAAAAGCTTGGCCCACAGACTCTGGCTGATTGCCAAACACCCCGCAGCCAAAAGCGCCTAAAATCGGCACCCTTACGGCATGCGCTTTGAAGGCCCGCAAAGTTTGCAAGATCTTGACTTGGATATCAGCAAGCGCTTGGGCCTCGTCTAAATTAGGAAACCGCCGCAAATTCGGCGCCGCCACCGTCACGATATCCACATAATGCCCGGACAAGCGCTGATCTTGATGATCAAATAATTGCCGCACATGCGCCGAATAGATCAAGCTGGCAGAATTCAACCCGCCGCGCGCATCGGCTCGGTTAGGTTCGTAATAGTTAGCTTCAAACTGACGCAGCGCCGGCATTAAATAAGTGCACTTGGCGATGCTTTCTTCTTGCGCCCGGGCGCCATACTCCACCCCGCCGCCAGGATTGGTTGGACTGGCAAAATTCATCACCCCAACTTGGCCGTCAGTTTCCGCCATTACCTGCACAACATCGGCGTTAACCACCCGCCATGCGGCTTTCTTGCGGCCCAGCGGCGGCGTTTCTGGCAGCAAGGTGGTGATCAATTCACTTTCTGGCCACTCCGGATTACTTTTGAATTCAGCCATGGTTTGGCGAAACATCTGAATCTGATTCATAAAGATCCTCCATTTGCGTGTCGCATCAACTTCTTTAGTGTAGCACAATCGGTTTCTGTAAACGTTGTGAAATGCTGTTACTTTGCGCCTGTGAATGCTAGAATGGAAGCAATTAACAATATGAAATGGGGAATGTTTGAATGGACAGTGGCCAAGTCGCCTCTAATCTACTGGTGATGGTCGTCACCTTCTTGTTTGCCGCGTTTTTCGTGGCCAGCGAGTTCGCACTGGTGCAAAGCCGCCCAAGTGCGTTAGAGGAGCTATTAGAAGCAGGCGAAGGCAACCGTAAGAAGTTGCGCAGGGCCCTTAAGATGGTCCACAACTTAAATGAGTATCTTTCCACCACCCAAGTCGGCGTTTCCGTCGCCGGGATCATTCTAGGGTGGATCGGGGAAGAAACCGTTGAGTTCTTGTTGTTGGACTTGTTTAACTTTACCCACCTGAGATTGCCAGACGGCAGTATGCACTTGGTTGGCGCGATCCTTGGCGTCGTGATCTTAACTTACTTGGAAGTGGTGCTGACTGAAATCGTGCCGAAGAACGTCGCCATCGACTTGCCGATCAAGTCGCTGATGTTTGTGGTTACGCCGCTGCATTACTTCCACATCATCTTCTACCCCTTCGTGTGGCTGCTTAACACTTCTGCAACTGGCTTGGTACGCTTGATCGGCATGAAGCCGGCAGACGAAGGCAACGAAGTCTTCACCCAAGCGGAGATCTTGAACTTATCCAAAGCCGCGATCAGCTCCGGTGAAATGGATCAAAATGATGTCACCTACATGCAGCGCGCCTTCGATTTGAACGACAAAGAAGCCCGCGATGTCATGGTCGACCGTACCAGCTTAGTGGTGGTCAACATCGACACCACCGTCAAGGAAGTCTTGCGCGATTACCTTACCGAAGGCTATTCGCGTTTTCCAGTGGTGGCAAACGGTGATAAAGATAAGATCTTAGGTTATGTCTATATCTATGACCTGGTGCGCCAATCCCGCGTGGACGATTCTGTGCGCGTCAGCAAGATCTTGCGGACCATTGTCACGGTTCCTGAAGGGATGCCGATCCACAACATCTTGCAGCAAATGATCCGCAAACAAACCCCGATCGTCGTCGTTGTTGACGAATACGGCGGCACCAGCGGGATCGTCACGGATAAAGACATTTATGAAGAATTATTTGGCACTGTCAAAGACGAAATCGATGACGTGTCAGATGAATACATCATCAAAACCGACAAAGAAGATGTGTTCAAAGTCAGCGGCAAAACGACGCTGTATGACTTCGAACGCTTCTTCCGCACCAAGATCAAAGTCTTCCAAGAATCCGACATCGTCACCGTCGCCGGCTTTTTGACTGAAGAACATCCAAACTTGAAACTGCACGATTCTGTCACCATCGACCGCTATACCTTCACCGTGACGGATTTCGCCCGCGGCTTTGCGCAGTGGTTTGATGTGACTGTCGGCGAAGAAGTGCCAGTACCTGAAGAAGACGAAGAAGAAGACGAATAATCAACTCCGGCCTTGCACCGCGATCTCATTGATTGCAGTGCAAGGCTGTTTGTATGCGGCCAGACCCTTGCTTCAAAAGTCACCCTAACAACGTCATGGACAAATCACCTTTTGCTTTTTCCAAATTCACGGCATGTGAGTGGCCCCACCTTGCGCAACCATACCAATACGCGTTAGAACTGCGCCGCATGATTCATGTCCTAAATTAATGAAAGCTGGCGTCTCATCATTTTCACGTTTTTTTCTGAAAAATGAGTGCTAAAATTATAAATTGACTAATTATTGAAAGGAAGCGACCTGCTTGGATAAACCTGTCGACGTCAATGGCCACCCCTATCACCGTGGCCTGCTTGTGGCGACGATGCTGATTGGCACCTTTACCACCTTCATCACTCAAACGATCCTTACGACTGCATTTCCGACCTTAATGAACAGCTTCCACATCTCTGCCAGCCTGGTGCAATGGCTGACCACCGGCTTCATGTTGGTGATGGGGATCATGATCCCAGTTTCTGCTTGGTTATTGAGCAAATTCAACGTGAAGCACTTATACATCACGGCAATGAGCATTTTCTTCATTGGCACCGTTTTGTCTCGCTTTGCCTGGAGCTTTCCGGCTTTACTGGCTGGGCGGCTGATCCAAGCAGTCGGCGTGGGCATGTCGGCTCCAACGTTTCAAAACGTCATGTATGCCATTTTCCCGCCTGAACGCCGCGGCAGTGCCATGGGCTTGGCTGGAATCGTGATCGGCTTGGCACCGGCGATTGGACCCACGCTTTCTGGCTGGGTGTTGTTAAACCATTCTTGGCGCGCATTGTTCACCATTCTGATGCCGATCGTGTTGGTCGTCATCATCTTAGCCAGCGTATCGATGCATAAAGTGCTGGAAACCTCTAATCCCAAAATCGACTTCTTATCTGTGGTGGAATCCACAATCGGCTTCGGCTCCTTATTGTACGGCTTCTCGACAGTCGGGACGCTGGGCTGGGGCAGTCCGGTGGTATTGAGCTTCTTGGCAGTTGGTTTCATCGTGGTCGCCTTGTTTGCCCATCGTCAGTTACATATGGCCCAACCGCTGTTGGAACTGCGCGTGTTTGCCAACAAGACCTTCACCTTATCCACGATTTTGACGGCGGTGGCCTTCATGTCAATGGTTGGCGTGGAAATGGTGTTGCCGATGTACATTCAAACCATCCGCGGCCAATCCGCCTTCAACTCCGGGCTGCTGTTGCTGCCTGGGGCGATCATGATGGGGATCATGTCGCCAATCACCGGGCGGATCTTTGATCGGATTGGGGCCAAAAGACTGGCCACTTGCGGCTTGTTCTTGTTATTATGCGGGACCTTCCCGTTGATCACGTTAACTGCCGAAACGCCATTATTATTTGTCACCGTGTTATACACGGTGCGGATGTTTGGGATTACCATGGTGACCATGCCGGTCACCACTGCCGGCATGAATGCTTTGCCGACCAATTTGATTGCTCACGGCACCGCCGTAAACAACACGATCCGCCAAATTGCCGCTAGTATCGGCACGGCGATTTTGGTTTCGGTATTGGCGACTGTCACCACCAATCACACGCCGCTTGCCAGCTTAAAACAAGCTGATCCAGTGGCCTTTGCGCGGCAAATGCAAGCTGCCACAGTTGCTGGGTATCGCGCCGCATTCGTCGTGTCGTTATGCTTGTGTGTGGCTGGATTCTTGTTGAGTCTGCGCCTGCGCCGCGATCCGATCGATGGAGGTGAACGCTGATGATCTTAGCCTTATTCATCATTGCTGCATTAGGCTTCTTCTATCACCGGGTGTTAGATACCCACCAGACGCCGCGTTTGATCGGCAGTATCGCCACTGGCGCAGTGATCGTCTTGTCAGTTGCCGCCATTGCCGCCAATGACGCGTGGCATTTTGGAATGACCACGACCACCACCACCAAGCGCGTGATGCTGGTGAAGCAGCCGGTAATTCGCCACGCCATTGGTACCAAAGACGCAGCTTATCGCCACACTACCGCTCAAGGCCCGGCTGTCGCCAAGCCGACGCTAAGCGATACTGTCGTCTTGAAGCGCACCAAGACCCAAGCCAGCGTCACCACCAGCACCCAAACGCTGCATTACGCCAATGGCTTGGCCAAGGTGATGTTTGCCGGCTCCAGCTTAGATGGGCATCGGCTCAGCCGCACCATCACAGTCAACGTCCCAACCACTTGGCAAATCGTCAATAAATAAGCAACACACTAAAAAATCCGCGTTATCCAGAATTTTGGATAACGCGGATTTTTGCGTCACTGCGCCGCTTGCGCACGTGCTTTGTCACGTTCAAGAATGGGCTTGAGGTATTGGCCAGTGTAGCTTTCTGGCACTTGCGCAATTTGTTCCGGCGTGCCGGTGGCGATCACGGTGCCGCCGCCTTCGCCGCCTTCTGGGCCTAAGTCGATCAGCCAATCGGCGGTTTTGATCACATCCAAGTTATGCTCAATGACCAGCACCGTGTTGCCTTCATCCACCAGCCGCTGCAACACTTCCAACAAGCGCTTGATGTCATCGACATGCAAGCCAGTGGTGGGCTCGTCTAAGATATAGAAGTTCTTGCCGGTGGACAGCTTCTGCAATTCAGAAGCCAGCTTCATGCGCTGGGCTTCCCCACCAGACAACGTCGTGGCGCTTTGGCCCATGGTGACGTAGCCTAAGCCCACGTCAATAATGGTTTGCAGCTTGCGGGCGATTTTGGGAATCGGCTTGAAGAACTTAACCGCTTCGTCAATGGTCATGTCCAACACATCAGAAATCGACTTGCCTTTGTAAGCAACTTCCAAGGTTTCAGAGTTGTACCGCTTGCCATGACAGACTTCACAAGGCACATACACATCAGGCAAGAAGTTCATTTCGATCTTGATGATCCCGTCGCCTTTGCAATTCTCACAGCGCCCGCCTTTCACGTTAAACGAGAAGCGCCCTTGCGTATAGCCGCGCAGCTTGGCTTCATTCGTTTGGGCAAACAGCGCGCGGATGTCGTTGAACACCCCGGTATACGTGGCCGGATTAGACCGCGGGGTGCGGCCGATCGGGCTTTGGTCGATATCGACCAGCTTCTCTAAGGCATCATAGCCGCTGATGGTTTTGTATTTACCTGGTTTGTTGGAATTGCGATACAGCTTCTGCGCCAAGGCACGCTTTAAAATCGAATTGACCAGCGTGGACTTGCCAGACCCAGACACCCCGGTAACGGCGATAAACTTGCCTAAAGGAAAATCGACGTCGATGTTTTTGAGGTTATGATCAGCAGCGCCGGTCAAGCGGATCATTTTGCCATTGCCAGCGCGGCGCGTAGTCGGTACCGGAATGAATTTCTTGCCGGATAAATATTGGCCGGTCAAGGACTTGCGCGAGCGCATCACTTGCTTAGGCGTGCCGGCAGCCATGATCCGCCCGCCGTTATCCCCGGCACCAGGGCCGACATCGATTAGATAATCGGCGGCAAGCATCGTGTCTTCATCGTGTTCCACCACGATCAAGGTATTGCCTAAATCGCGCATTTTCTTCAAGCTGCGGATCAAGCGGTCGTTGTCGCGTTGATGCAAGCCGATCGACGGTTCATCTAAGATGTACAACACCCCAGACAAATTCGAGCCGATTTGCGTGGCCAAGCGGATCCGCTGGGCTTCACCACCGGATAAGGTGCCGGCAGAGCGACTCAGCGTCAAATAATCCAAGCCGACATTCTCTAAGAAGGTCAAGCGATCATCGACTTCCTTGACGATCGGCTGGGCGATCAATTGCTGCGAATCGGATAACTTGATACTTTTAAAGAAAGGCAGCGCGTGCTTGATTGACAAATCGCTGGCTTCGGCGATATCCATGCCGGCGACTTTCACCGCCAAAGCTTGGCGATTCAAGCGCTTGCCGTGGCACACCGGGCAAGTCAAGGCGGTCATATATTGGCGCATGTCGGCGCCAAATACCGTGTTGTTGGCGCGATACCGGCGCTCAACGTTGTTCATTACCCCTTCAAAAGGCGCATCCACATCGCGTACCCCGCCAAAATCAGAATGGGCATGGAAGTGGAACTTCTTGCCTTTCGAGCCGTACAATACCAAGTCTTGCTGAGCCTTGGTCAAGGCTTGCCAAGGCTTGTCTGTGGGCACCTTAAACGCCGCGCAGGCTTGTTGCAGCATCGATGGGTAATATGTGGCCGTTGCTGAACTCCAAGGCGCCACCGCCCCTTGTGCAATGGATTTGGTGGGATCTGGGATCACCAAGTCAACATCGACATTCAGCTTCATCCCCAACCCGTCACATTCCGGGCAGGCCCCGAATGGCGCATTGAAAGAAAACAGCCGCGGTTCCAACACCCCGATGGTGAAGCCGCAAATCGGGCAGGCAAAATGTTCCGAGAAAATCAACGGTTCACCGCCGATCACGTCAACAGTGGCATAGCCATCGGCCAGCCTAAGCGCCGCTTCAAATGAGTCAAACAAGCGCGAGCGCGAATCTGCGTCGCCTGGCTTGACCACGATTCGATCAATGACAATATCGATATCGTGATTCTTATTCTTGTCCATATCAAAGTCGGCGGTGGCATCCATCACTTCACCGTCAACGCGCATGCGCACATAGCCTTCGCGCACGATCTTCTCTAAGACCTTCTTATGCGCGCCTTTCTTGTGGCGCACAATCGGGCTTAAGATCTGAATGCGGGTGCGCGGTTCCAGTTGTTCCACGCGATCGACCATTTGCTCGACGGATTGACTGCTGATAGGGGTCCCGTCGTTAGGACAAATCGGCTGGCCGATGCGCGCCCACAACAAGCGCAGGTAATCATTGATTTCAGTCACCGTGCCCACAGTGGAGCGCGGGTTCTTCGAGGTGGTTTTTTGATCGATGGAAATCGCCGGGCTTAAGCCGTCGATCGAATCCACATCAGGTTTATCCATTTGGCCTAAGAATTGGCGCGCATAAGCGGATAAACTTTCCACGTAGCGGCGCTGGCCTTCTGCATACAAAGTATCAAAAGCCAAGCTGGACTTACCGGAGCCGCTTAAGCCGGTCATCACCACCAGTTTATTGCGCGGGATCGTCACATCGATGTCTTTTAAGTTATGGGCGCGAGCGCCGTGGATCACAATTTTATCGTTTGCCACAAAAATTACTCTCCTGCTTTAATTTCTAAGATCGTATCACGCAGCGTCGCCGCTTGCTCGAAGTCCAGCTTCTTGGCTGCCGCTTGCATTTGCGATTCCAAATTGGCCACCAACTGCTTGCGCTGCTTCTTGGACATATCTGCCAAGTCCACTTCGGCGAAACTCTTGTCTTTATCGCCGACATCGGCTGCCGATTTGTCGATGCTGGTAATGGCATCGCGAATCGGTTTGATGATGGTGGTTGGCGTGATGTGGTGTTCTTGATTGTACTTTTCTTGAATACTGCGCCGGCGCTTGGTTTCTGAAATCGCCCCTTGCATGGAGTCCGTCATTTTGTCAGCGTACATGATGACTTTACCATGACTGTTCCGCGATGCGCGGCCGATAGTTTGGATCAAGGAGCGTTCCGCACGCAAGAAGCCTTCCTTGTCAGCGTCTAAGATCGCAATCAGCGACACTTCCGGCACATCGATGCCTTCACGCAACAAGTTGATCCCAATCAGCACGTCGAACTTGCCTAAGCGCAAGTCGCGAATGATCTGGGTCCGTTCCAAGGTCTTGATGTCTGAATGCAAGTACCGCACATGAATACCCATTTCCTTAAGGTATTCGGTAAGGTCTTCGGCCATTTTCTTGGTCAAAGTGGTGACAAAGACGCGCTCGTGTTTCTCCACGCGCTCGTTGATTTCTGAGACCAAGTCGTCGATTTGGCCCATGATCGGCCGCACCTCGATCACCGGATCCAACAACCCAGTCGGGCGAATGATCTGCTCGGCGACGTCTTTTTTCGGCACCCGTTCCAGTTCATAAGGACCAGGGGTGGCGGACACATAGAGAATGCGGTTGACGTGTTGTTCGAATTCATGCAGCATCAGCGGCCGGTTATCCAACGCAGACGGCAAGCGGAAGCCGTAATCGATCAAGGTTTGCTTGCGGGCGCGGTCGCCGTTATACATGCCGCGGATCTGCGGCATGGTGACGTGAGATTCATCAACCATGATCGTGAAGTCTTTAGGAAAGAAGTCCAACAGCGTAAACGGCGGTTCGCCTTGCTTGCGGCCTTCCATGTGCCGCGAATAGTTCTCAATGCCGCTGGTGTAGCCCATTTCCTTAAGCATTTCCAGATCATAATTGGTGCGCTGCTCCAAGCGTTGGGCTTCCAGCAGCTTGCCTTGTTCGCGCAATTCCGCCAGCCGCTCGTCTAATTCGGCGCTGATGCGCTTGATCCCTTCAGTCATTTGATCATCTGAGGTCATAAAGTGCGTCGCCGGGAAAATGGACACATGCTGGCGCGTACCGACAACTTCACCAGTCAGCGCATCCACTTCGACGATGCGATCGATTTCGTCGCCGAAGAACTCGACACGAATGGCGTGATCATCCCGTGACGCTGGGAAGATCTCCACCACATCCCCGCGCACGCGGAAACGCCCGCGTTGAAAGTCGATGTCATTGCGATCAAATTGAATATCCACCAGCTGGCGCAACAGCGTGTTGCGATCGATTTCCATGCCCACGCGCAAACTCAACACGTGATCGCGATATTCAGTTGGCGACCCTAAGCCAAAAATCGAGCTGACTGAAGCCACCACGATCACATCATTGCGCTCCAATAAGGCACTGGTGGCAGAATGGCGCAATTTATCGATTTCGTCGTTGATCGCCGAATCTTTCTCAATATACGTGTCTGAGCTTGGCACATAAGCTTCTGGTTGGTAGTAATCATAGTAAGACACAAAATATTCCACCGCGTTGTGCGGGAAGAATTCCTTGAACTCACCATATAACTGCCCAGCCAGCGTCTTGTTATGCGACAAGATCAAAGTCGGCTTATTCAAATTGGCGATGATGTTAGACATGGTGAAGGTCTTACCAGTCCCTGTGGCGCCTAGCAGGATCTGCTCCTTCTCACCATGCAAGAACCCTTGGGTCAATTGCTCAATGGCCTGCGGTTGATCACCAGCCGGCTGATACGGCGATACCAATTCAAATTTACGATCGGCCATGCGTTCGATCATGCGACTACCTCCTTGTCGATCCCAACAAAAAAGTCGGAACCGCGATCCCAACTTGTAAACTGTTTCTATTTTACCACAGCGAACACACATTCGCTAATCGATTATTAGTCGCTTAATTTGTTTAATGCTTCATGATTGCCCGCGTCAATTTCGTTAACATATCACGATCGGCAAACTCTTCATTCAACATATCCGGCAAGATCTCTTGCAGAAAATATTGCACACTGGGCCGTTGTTTAAACCCGGCGATCACCGTGAGACTTTCCGTATAAATGTTCACATATACGCGCTCTGGATTGCCTTTTTCGATTTCCCCAAAGGACTCATATAATAAATCAACTTTATCGGCAATTGCCAGCAATTGGCCTTCTAACGTATCGTCTTTGCCTTCGGATAAGCGCCGCCGATACACCGCTTGGTATTCTTCCGGGATCTCATTTTGGATGAAGTTCTCTGTCATTGAACCTTCGACATCGGCCAACATCTCGCGCAACGCCGGCGTAGCATATTTTACCGGTGTTTTGATATCGCCGATGAAGCGCTCGGTGTAGTCGTGATTCAGCGCCTTCTCGTATAGCGCCTGCCAGTTAATGGTGTTGCCGGCGTGTTCTTCGATATCACCAAGCAGCTGGGCAATTTCGGCCACCTTGAAGCTGTGAGCGGCCACACTGTGTTCGGCGTACTTGAAGAACCCTGGTGCCCGCCGCAATTGTTCCAAGCTGTTGAGTCCTTGAATGAATTCATGCATCCCCATTTGTGCGACCCCCTATAATGTGTAAAATTTTATCTATGGTATCACGCCGCGTGCAGCACCGCAAGTCTAAGCCTGGCTGTATCCGGCCAAAACAAACAACGACTCAGCAAGCGCTGAGCCGTTGTTGGTGGTTTTCAATTTGCAGCCAGCGTTAAATCCGCTTTGCTTGGGGTTGTCGGCAAACTGCCAAAAGCAGCGCGGGTACAATTAGCCTAGCCCCCGCACTCGCGGCAAAGTACGCCGCAAGCACGAGGGCTAGGCTAATTGACCCGCTAAAAGCGCTTTGCTCCGCTTTGGGTTATTCGTCGAGCTCCGCAGCCCAACGCGGCGTGATATAAGTCGTGACGCCGCCAAGGCAAAGAGCGCCTTTGCGTCATCCCGCCTTATATCCACCGCTAAAAGCGGGCTGCTCCGCTTTGGGTTATTCTAGTCGAAATTGATGCAGTGCCGCTTCAAAGTCGCTTAACTTCTTGTCGGCTGCGGCTTGGGTTTTGGCACTGGTACCGACATAAAACTTCACTTTCGGCTCAGTACCAGATGGGCGGATCGCGATCCAGGTACCATCGGCTAAGATATACTTCAACACATCAGACACAGGCATATCGATTGCCGTGGTGCTGCCGTCTTGATGCGTGATCGTTTGCGTCTTGTAATCTTCAACTTCACTGATTGCCACACCAGCAAAGTCCTTTGGTTGATGTTCCCGGAACTTCTTCATCAACGCTGCCATTTCAGCTGGCCCTTGCACGCCTTCAAAGTCAACGCCGACTGTCTTCTCAGCAAAGTACCCGTAACGCGCATACAAGGCTTGAATACCATCATAAAGCGTCATGCCTTTGGACTTGTAGTAAGCTGCCACTTCCGCCAACAAGACGGTCGACTGAATGGCATCCTTGTCGCGCACGAATGGCTTGATCAAGTAGCCATAACTTTCTTCAAAGCCAAACAAGAATTCATGGCTGCCAGTTGCTTCATATTGCTTGATTTGATCGCCGATGAACTTAAAGCCGGTTTCAACATTGATCATTTCCACGCCATAGTCTTTAGCAATTGCTGTGGCCAACTCAGTGGACACAATCGACTTCACCACTGCGCCATTTGCCGGCAAAGTACCAGCAGTTTTGCGCGCTTCCAAGATGTAATGCAGCATCAAGCTGGCGATTTGATTGCCAGTCAGCAATTGGTAATCTTTGCCCGTCCACACGGCGGTGCCTAAGCGATCAGCATCTGGATCCGTGGCAATCAACACATCAGCTTGGTTCTGCTTGCCTAATTCAATGGCCATGTCAAAAGCTTGGGCAAACTCGGGATTGGGGAATGGCACTGTGGCAAATTCCGGATCAGCCACCGCTTGTTTGGCCACCATCTGGAAGTGTTCAAAGCCGGCGTTTCGCAACACCATTTGCGCCGGAATGCGGCCGGTGCCGTGCAGCGGCGTGTAGATCAAAGACATGTCGCGGCCGGTGGTTTTGATCAAATCCTTGTTGATGGAAACTGTGGCAACGGCAGCATAATACGCTTCGTCCACGTCTTCGCCGATCAGCGTCATCAGCTGCTGGTCGCGCAACTCATGATCAGTGAGGGTCTTAATGTGGAACAAGTCGCTGACGCTGCGCACATACTCGGTAATGCGATCCGATTCTTCTGGCGGCATTTGCCCGCCGTCTGGGCCGTAGATCTTATAGCCATTGTATTGCTTGGGGTTGTGGCTGGCGGTGATCATGATCCCGGCGTATGTCTTCAAGTAACGCACCGCAAAAGACAGCTCCGGCGTCGGGCGCAGCAAATCAAACACAAAGCTTGGGATGCCATGCGCGCCTAAGACGCCGGCAGCCGTGTGCGCAAACGCTTCAGATTGATACCGTGAGTCAAAAGAAATCGCTACCCCAGCATGCTTTTGCTCATCAGACAAAGTGTCCATAAACCGCGCCAGCCCTTCTGTGGCCTGGGCAACGGTGTAAATATTCATGCGGTTGATGCCGGCGCCGATCACGCCGCGCATCCCCGCGGTACCGAATGCCATTGGTACGGCAAAGGCCTCTTCTTGCAACGCAGCATCATCTGCCATTGCAAGCACCTCAGCCTTCAATGATGGCTCAAGGTCGGCGTTTGCCCATGTTTGGTAATTCTCGTGATAACCCATTACATTCAACTCCATTTCCGAAAATGTCTTTCAATTCGTTTTCATTATACAATGGATCGCCAAAAATAGCGTGCGAAAACCTTTAAACCAACATTAAAGTTCACTGGCAGCACCATTTTTTATAAGGATAATTCACGATCCAACAAGCAAACAGCCACTGCATACCGCAGGCGGTATACAGTGGCTGTTTGCTAAGAATCGACTAATCGACCATTAATTTGACAAAAGCATCGTTATCTAAATGACTAAAGTAGTCGCCAATTGTCATCTTGCTGATGGCTTGGGCCAGATCAGCACGACGATAAGGCACACCAATCAATTGCGCGGCTAATTCTGCCGAATCGCGTACACCAAAGTAATCGCCATAAAACACCACTTGCCGGATCACATCATGCACCACCTGGATGCGGGCATCGATGATCCCCACCGCTGGATAACGGCGCCGGCGTTGAATCGTAAAGGCCGGCGTTTCGCCATAGATCCAGTCATCATTGCCATAGGTTTTCGCCACCATGTCAGCAATCGCCTGCTCGTCTTGGGCAGTGAGCTGCAAGGCCTTATCGGCGATTTGCGCCAGCTCTGAAACACCATACAAGCGCTTGATCAATTCATCGCGAAACTGCGGCGTGGTCAATTGTTGATATTCTGGCGCCAAATACGGCCGCAGGTTGGTGACATGGCTGCGCACCGATTTAGTCCCTTTGGATTCGATCTTGTCTTTGGCCACAGTCAAAGCCTGAGGCAATACGTTCAGATCCACATTCAACATCAAGGTCCCATGCGAGAACAACTTGCCGCGCTTCTTGTACATGGCATTGCCAGAGAACTTCTTGCCGTCGATCATCAAATCATTGCGCCCGCTGACAGTCGCGCCAGTAGCCCCAAGGTCAGCCAAGGCCGAAAGGATCGGGGCGGTAAATTCTTTGAAGTTGCCGAAATCATTGCGCGTTGCCTGCGTCACGAAGCTGAAGCTGACATTGCCCAAGTCGTCATACACCGCGCCGCCGCCAGATAGCCGACGCGTCAACGTGATGTCATGGGCCTTGACATATGGCACATTGATTTCTTCTAAGGGGTTCTGATTGCGCCCGATAATGATGCAAGGCTTTTGAATGTAAAATAACACCAAAGGCTCAGTGAAGTCTTGTTGCAATAAATATTCTTCCGTGGCCAGGTTCACCCGGATATCATTGGATGGCATGTTGTAATATAACATGGTGCCGCCTCCCTTTCGTCGTCATTATGGCCAACCTTGCAAACGATGTCAACGCATCCGCCAGTTGACCAAGTAATCCGTCACTTCACAACAAAACCAAAGCGAAATGGCGCGCACTTAGCGGGTCGGATAGCCTAGCAATCACACTTGAGGCGTACTTTGCCTCGAGTGCGATCGCGTAGCTAACCGCACCCGCGTTGCGCCATGCAGCTCGACGACAAAACCAAAGCGAAATGGCGCACACTTAGCCGGTTCAAAGCACCAAAAAAGCAGCCATGCCCCACGATTCAACAATACGAATCGGGTTCATAGCCGCTTCAATTGGCTCACGCATTAACGGCGAGTTCGGCATCGTTTAATGATTGGATATAATCAAAGACGCTTTGCCCAGCTTGGCCGCCATCGCCGACAGCTGTGGTGATCTGCCGCAATGTCTTGGTGCGCACATCCCCGATGGCAAAGATGCCAGGCACCTTAGTCGCCATCTTCTCATCAGTAGGGATCCAGCCGTTGTCATCCAAGATGCCAACGTTATGGAAACTGTCGGTCAACGGCATGATGCCCACATAAATGAACACGCCGCTGGCTGGGATCACATGGCTTTCGCCGGTAACTTTATCGGTGTAACGCACGCCAGTCACGGCCTTGTCATCGCCGACGATTTCTTCGGTGTTGGCGTTCCACACGAAGTTAATCTTGTCATTGGCAAAAGCGCGCTTTTGCAAGATTTGTTGGGCACGCAAGGAATCACGGCGATGCACGATCGTCACCTTGCTGGCCAAGTTGGCCAAGTAGGTGCCTTCTTCAATAGCAGAATCCCCGCCGCCGATCACCACGACTTCACGGTTCTTGAAGAATGCGCCATCACATACCGCGCAATACGATACGCCGCGGCCGGAATAGGTATCTTCGCCAGGCACCCCGAGTTTGCGGTGATCAGCGCCGGTAGCGACGATCACGGCCTTGGCTTCATAAGTACCTTCATCAGTAACAACAATTTTCTTGTTGCCGTCAACTTTCAGATCAGTGACATTGGCATAAGCGTACTCAGCACCAAATTGCGTGGCGCCATCATACATCTTCTGGCCCAAGTCTGGTCCCAAAATCGACGAGAAGCCCGGATAATTCTCAATTTCTGCGGTGTTGTTCATTTGCCCGCCGTAGATCCCACGATCCAACATCAAGACTGACAAGTTGGAACGTGAAGCATATAACGCGGCGGTCATCCCACCTGGGCCGGCACCGATTACAATGACATCATAAGACTTGGTCATAGCATGTATCTCCTTGCTTATCTTTTGTAAGCTAATTATATCGCACGCAATTAGTTTTGTAAACCCGTGATGGTGAAATCAAATTCCGGCTTGCCGGCACGCTTCATCAAATCGCCGATCACCGTGCGAATCGGGGCGTCTTCATACAACACGCGATAAATCGCCGCAGAAATCGGCATTTCCACGTTCAGCTCTGCGGCCAGTTCATGCACCACTTTGGCCGTTGAGTAGCCTTCCACCACCATGCCCATGTTATCCAACACTGCTTGAACGCTTTGGCCTTGGCCTAAGCCGTTGCCAGCGCGCCAGTTACGCGAGTGCACACTGGTACACGTGACGATCAAATCCCCCACCCCAGATAAGCCAATGAACGTCATCGGATCAGCGCCTAAGCGCACGCCCAAGCGCGTGATTTCAGCTAAGCCGCGCGTCATCAGCGCCGCTTTGGTGTTGTCGCCATAACCTAAGCCGTGCAAGGCGCCGGCGCCAATGGCAATGACGTTTTTCAATGCCGCGCCTAACTCCACGCCGATCACGTCTTGATTGGTGTACAACCGGAAATAATCGTTCATGAACAACTGCTGGATCGCCTTAGCCGCAGTCAAGTCCTTGCTGGCTGCCGCCAAGGTGGTGATATCCTTAGTGGCCACGTCTTCGGCATGGCTGGGCCCGGAGATCACCACAATGCCGCTGTGCAATTCAGCCGGCAGCACCGCTTCTAACACCTGCGATACCCGCAGCTTGCTGCCGCGCTCCAAACCTTTGGCAGCATGGGCAATGATCGGCTTGGCGCCTGATGCTTCAAGCAGCGGCCGCACTTGTTCTGCCACTGAACGCACGGCATTAGTCGGCACCACGAACAACAACACATCGGCACCATTCACAGCCGCTTTAAGATCCGTGGTGGCTTGTAAGTTCTCATGGAAGTGGAAATTTGGCAAATAGTGTTGGTTGGTATGCTGGTTGTTGATTTCTGGGATCTGTGCGGAATCATGGGTCCACAACGCCACGTCTTGACCATTTTCTACTAACAAGTTGGCTAACACTGAGCCCCAAGAACCGGCACCAAACACTGCGATTTTTTTCGTCAAAATACGACTCCTTTATTGATTAACTTTAGCTAACGGATCGCCGTCCATGTACCAAGCAATGTCTTGGCGCCGACGATACCACCAAAGGCCTGCGGCAACAACGAACAAGACGATCGATAAGGCTTGCGACACGCGCAATCCAGGCAACAGATACAAACTGTCGGTACGCATGCCTTCCACAAAGAAACGCCCGAATGCATACCACATCACATAACTCAAGAACACTTCGCCTTGCTTAAACCAGTGCTTGTGATGACGCACGCTCATCAACAAGATGAAGCCGACAAGATTCCACATCGATTCATATAAGAAGGTCGGCTGGCGATAAGCGCCTTGAATATTCATTTGCTGGATAATGAATTCCGGCAAGTGCAATCCGCGCAAATAAGCCAAGGTGGTTTTGGCGCCGAATGCTTCTTGATTCATGAAGTTGCCCCAGCGCCCAATGGCTTGGGCGATCATCACAGTCGGCGCGGCAATATCCAACACCAGCCATGCCGGCAGCCACTTGACCCGACAATAAATCAAAAATACGATCACACTGGCGATCAGCGCCCCGTAAATGGCGATGCCGCCATGCCAAATGGCAATGATCTCGTTAGGATGTTGTGAATAATAGCCCCATTCGAACGCGACATAATACGTCCGCGCGCCGATCAAGGCAAAAGGCAGCGCCCACAGCACCAGATTCAAGATATGATCGTCTTTGATCCCGCGACGCACCGCTTCTTTCATGGCCAGCCACACAGCCAACAACACGCCGCAGGCAATGATCACGCCATACCAGTGAATTTCAAGGCCGCCGAGTTGTAACGCGATCGGATTTAACGCAGCAAACATAATTTCCCCTTCTTCATGGAAAGTGGTGCAACAGCACCACAAATTCGTTGAAACATCACCTTAGTAGTCTATCACAATTCCCGTAGTGAGGCGATATGCGCCCAGCTGGCCAAGGTGGGCAAGACGTCAGCCACATCGTCGCGTTCCATAAGTAACGCAAACGTCTCTGCACCGCGATTCAAAGTGCGAATCGTAGTGCAGAGACGCTTGCGTGATTGGCTAAAAACGCGTATGTCCCAGCCTTATTCTTCTGAGTTGGATTGGATCAATGAATTGAGATTGGCTTCAAACGTCTTGGTGGCATCATAGCCCATCGACTTGGCGCGGAAGTTCATCGCCGCCACTTCGATAATGGAAGCCAAGTTGCGCCCGACTTTAACTGGAATGGAGATCTTCGGCACTGCCACATCAAAGATCTGTTGCGACTGTTCGCCAGAACCCAAGCGATCAAACTGCTTGTCTGGCGCCCAAGCTTCCAAATGAACGATCAAGTCGATACTGGTGCGCTCGCGCACCGCGCCGACCCCAAACAGGTTCATCACATCCACGATCCCCAAACCGCGGATCTCCAATAAATGTGCCAAGATCTTCGGCGCCTCACCAACGATCGTTTGTTCATCTTGTTGATAAACATCGACGCGATCATCGGCGATCAAGCGGTGGCCGCGCTGGATCAATTCCAGCGCAGTTTCAGATTTGCCGACTCCGGAATCCCCGGTGATCAACACCCCTAAACCGTAAATATCCGTTAAAACCCCATGCATACTGCGGCGTTCAGCCAGCTGGCCATCCAGATAATCGGTGATCAAACTGGACAAACGCGTCGTCGGCAATTTAGAAGACAACACCGGAATATGCGCGGCTTCCGCGGCGGTAACCATTTCTTTCAATGGTGCCATGCCCCGCGATACCAGAAACGCCGGCGTATCTTCGGCACACATGCGCTTCAAGATCGTCAGCCGCTCTTCAGAAGACATATTGGCGGCAAAAGCATTCTCGGTGCGCCCGAACAATTGGATGCGTTCATGCGGATAATAATTGAAATAACCTGTGAGCTCAAGCCCCGGCCGCGAAATATCAGACACCACGACCTTGCGTTCCTTGAGATAATCCGCACCAGAATGTACATCAAGGTGCAGATCGGTGACTAACTGCGCCACGGTGATACTGTCTGCCATTGGCTCCACCTGTCTTTCCATAGTTACCTTAATTCTAGCATCGAATCGCGTCACTGAACAGGGGGAACCGGTTTCAAATTGATGAAATCAGCATACGATACCGCCGTTGTAACCAAAAACGGCGCAGGAGCTGTGAAAGCCTCTGCGCCGCTTTGATCAGTCGTGGTTATCGCCTAACCACATATTCACCAGTGAAATCACGATTGCCAACACCATCATGGCCCCGAAGCTCGAGAACACAATGCCTGACACGAACCAAGTCATGATCTCAAGCATGAAGCCGTTGATCACCAGGAGAAACAAGCCTAAAGTCAAGATCGTCAATGGTAGCGAGAACAACTTGATGATCGGTCGCACCAAGCCATTCAACACGCCTAACACCAATGCCCCGACTAAGGCGGTGGCCCAACCGGCCACATACAACTGGCCTGGGAAGAACTGCGCATACACCATGAACACCACAGTGGTAAGCAGCACTTTACGCAAGAAGTTCATTTAGAAATCGCTCCAATCGTCGTCACTTTTGTGCGTGGCTTCTTCATGGACGTTGTGCGCTTCCTTGCGCTGATGCAGGCCTTCTTGCCAATCAGGATGGCGGGTGGTGTGATGATAATGCGGGCGCTGGTGGTGATCATTACGCCGCAACAGCCACCAAACAAATAACCCGATGACCACCGGCCAAAAGAAGATGTGGATCAAGCCGAACACCAGCCCAAGGATGCAGATCATCACCACGCCGATGACAATGAAAAATATAGGGATCAATAGAAAAGGCATAGCGTTCGCCTCCTTTGTTAGAAATTGTGGTACCAGTTTGCCTCACCAAACAGCTTGGTTTAGGCGTTATCAGTATCTTTTAATTGAATATTGCCGCTGGTAGTGGTGATCGTCACCTCACCGCTGCCAGTACCTGGCCGATCTAAAGCCAAGCGCTTGCCAGTCGCCGCGTCATCTACACCGCTTAAGCGACTCTTCACACTGCCAAAGCGGGTCTTGGCTTCACCGTTCAATGCGACGCTTTGCGGTACCGCCAACTTCACGTTGCCATTGACGGAACTGGCATTCAATTTGGTAAAGTCGCTATCCATGGTGATGCGCACCGTGCCGTTGACAGTTTGTAAGTCTGAGGTGTCTGGGGTGGTGTGCACTTTGATGTCGCCGTTGACGGTTTCAAACATCAACTCATGGATCGAACCGCCATTGACCTTCAATGAGCCATTGACGCCTTGAGTTTCCAGCATCGTTGCTTGCACATTGCCAAAGTTCATATCGCCATTGGCATTCTTGGCATAGAAGTCTTTGCCTTGGATGTCTTGCATTTGAATGCCGCCGTTAAGCAGGCGCACATTAATGTGGTCATAAACCCGCTTTGGCAAAGACACGATCAAATCGGCTTGCACGCGCCGGTTAGGCACTTGGAAGATGAAATGGTCATCGTTGACATCAATGCGGCTGCGCGCCATGAAGGCGTCCAGCGGTGTTGCAGCGTCCATTTTGCCCCACAGCTTAATGGTTGCATCAACTTGGATGCCGTCTTTTTCCCATGAGCGCAGCGTCACGTCGCCGTTAGCCACTTTGAGATCTAAGACAGTAGCAGCAACATTGTCATAGGTGAAAACATGCGTGAATTTCTCGCTGGCCAAGCCAGGCACTTTCACGGTCACGTCTTTCCAATCCACGTTGTCTAACACACTGTTCATGGTTTTCTTCATCAAGGTGCCAAATTGTGACGTCGCCGAGCCCATGGTCTTGCCTAAATCAGACAAGGCATCTTTGGCTTGGTCTTGCCAATCATCAGGCAAGACTTTGTCGGTGAAGCGCTGCTTGTTCAAGTTGCGCTTTTGGCGGTTAAGGTCGGCAATTTGTTGCTTGAGGTCGCTGATCTGCTCGCCTAAAGCTTCTCGCTGATTCTTGAGTTCTAAGTTTTCTTGCTTCAAGTCGCCGCGTTCTTGGTATTTGGCTTCCGTCAGCGTCTCCAGATCTTCCATCGTGTCTAACACGATGATCTGTTCATTGTTGGCGTTGATCTTGGCTTCAATGGCCTTGTCTTGGGCCGTTGCTGCATCAAGTTCGCCGGCGATTTCGGCCAGCTTGGTGTTTAAAGCGGCTAAGGCTTCTTCAGTTTCGTGGTTATCTGATTGCTGTGTTTCTTCTGTCGGGGTTTCTGGCTGAGGTTGTACGTCAGGCTGGTCAGCGGCAGATGGGCCGGACGGTGCCTTCGCGAGATTCTCCAGCAGGACCAAGGCCTCTTCGCTGGTGATCACGCCTTGTTTAACCAAATCGAGAATCCGTTCACGTTCATTCATGAAATTTTACCTCCACATATTGGCTTGCTTGTGTAACTATAGTATGCCCGCTTCGCCAAGTGATTGCATAGGTCCTAAGGTTGATTTTGCCCTCAGCCGTTCAACACCTGCACACACAAACACCCCTGTGCCGCGGCTTGCGCACAGGGGTGTTCACATTCTAACGCCGGCGCTTATTGAACCGCGCCGCAGTACCTGAAGCAGTAGCGCTCATCCCCCAATAGGTGACGGCTAGTGCGACTGGTACCAGCAATAATAGGCTCAACATATGATCGCCTTCTGTCGTTTACTGCTTGGTAACTTTGTTATTGGCGTCTTTCTTCACTTGCATGTCGTGAATGGAGATATAACCCAGCTTCTCCACTAAGCCTTTCTGCACTTCGCTAGAGTCGATATACTTCAAGAAAGCTTTGGTACCAGCATCAGCTTGGCCTTTGGTGTACATGTGTTCGTAAGACCAGATTTTCCATGCATCAGTGGCCACGTTCTTAGCCGTTGGGGCCACGCCATCAATGTTCAATGCTTGCACGTCGTCTTTGATATAAGAGAACGCCAGATAGGATACGGCGCCTGGCGTAGACGCAACGATCTTTTGTACCGCCCCGTTAGAATCTTGTTCTTGGCTGGTTACTGCGTTCTTGCCGGCTAACACTGCTGCTTCAAAAGTCGCGCGCGTGCCGGAACCTTGGGCGCGGTTGACCACAGTGATGGCTAAGTCCTTGCCGCCGACTTGCTTCCAGTTGGTGATTTTCCCAGTGAAAATGTCGCGTAATTGCGCCATGGACACCGCCTTGACGCCGGCGTCTTTGTTAGCAACCGGCGCCATACCGACCACAGCCACTTGGTGATCAACTAACTTAGCGGCGTCAACGCCATCACCTTGCTCCGCGAAAATGTCAGAGTTGCCGATCGTGACCGCCCCTTGGACAACTTGGCTTAATCCAGTACCAGACCCGCCGCCTTGCACCGTGATCTTCGCGTCAGGATGGGCATCTTGGTAGCTTGCCGCAGCTTGTTCAACTAATGGCTGCAAAGCCGTGGAGCCCACCGCAACGATCTTGGTCGCAGGCGCTTTAGTCGCCGCGTCGGTACCTTTGGCGCTGCTGGAGCCGCCGCAACCGGCCAAGACGGCGACACTGGCGGTAATGGTCAATGCGAAAGTGAGCAATGTTGATTTCTTCATGATGTTCTTCCTTTCATCTTGTCATCCGAGAACATCATTAAGCTTACCGCCGCGGTGTAAAGATACGGTACAAATTATTGTAAAGGTTCTGTAGGAATCATGTAAATCGACGTCTCTCACGTAAAGATTCGCCGCGATCCTTTACTTAAGTGACGCAGAATTTACGCACAACAAAACGCCTTTGCCGCATCGACTATTGAGTCGATAAGCAAAGGCGTTCAGGTCACAAATTTAGAAGCCGTCTTCATTCGCATTGGAGTTCAGCTCCAACAACTTGCCTGTGCGCAGATACAAGATCCACTCACAAATATTGGTCACATAATCGCCGATCCGCTCCAAATAGCTGGACACCAGCATATAATCCATCGCGCCGACAATGGTATCAGAGTCTTGGCGCATTTGCTCGATACAATCGGCGTAGATCTTCTTGGAGAAGGCGTTGATACCATGGTCTTCCGTGGCGATTTCTCGCGCACGCACCGCGTCTTCTTTGACATAGGCGTCTAAGACTTCGGCGACCATTTTCTTAACGGCAGCGGACATGTCGGCAATTTCTGATTCGATTGCCGGCACGCGGGTGGTGCCTTTCACCCGGATGGTCGACTTGGCAATGGACACGGCGTGATCACCCATGCGTTCCAGATCTGAGCTGGCTTTCATCACCGTGACGATCATCCGCAAGTCGGTGGTCACCGGTTGTTGCAAGGCGATCATCTCGAAGCTTTGTTTCTCCAAATCGACCTCGCGTTTGTTGATTTGCTTGTCTTCTGCGATCACTGTCCGCGCTAATGTCTTATCGTGATTGATGAATGCCGACACGGATTTAAAGATCGCCTCATTGACCATCATCCCCATTTCAGAGAAGCGGGTGTGTAAGTCAGTGAGTTCGTCTTCGAATAACCTTCGCATGATGATGCCTCCTTTGTTCAATAATTTGGCGTAACCTTAGCCGAAGCGTCCGGAAATATAATCCGATGTTTCTTGTTCTTGCGGGTTGAGGAAAATCGTCTTCGTCGTTGCGAATTCCACCAGGCGCCCTTGCAAGAAGAATGCAGTTTTATCGGAAATTCTCGATGCTTGATGCATGTTATGCGTTACTAATATTATGGTGTATTGGGCGCGTAATTCCAACAACATATTTTCGATTTGGGTACTGGAAATTGGATCCAAAGCACTGGTCGGTTCATCCATCAAGATCACTTCTGGCTGAACGGCCAAGACCCGCGCGATCACGACGCGCTGCTGCTGGCCGCCTGACAAGGATAACGCCGACACATGCAATTTATCTTTGACTTCATCCCAAATTGCCGCTTGTTTAAGGCTGGTTTCTGCCGCTTCATCCAAAGTGGCACGATCTTTGACCCCAGCGAGGCGCAACCCATACACCACATTGTCATAGATGCTGAAAGGAAAAGGATTCGGCTGCTGGAAAACCATGCCGACTTTCTTGCGCAAAGCCACCACATCTTGTTGCGCAGCGTAAATATCTTGGCCTTGCAAGCGAATGTCGCCGGTGATCTTCACCCCTGGGATCAAGTCATTCATCCGATTCAAACACCGCAAATAAGTGGACTTGCCGCAACCACTGGGCCCGATCAAGGCCGTGATTTCGTTGCGGTTAAAGTCCAAATCGATGCCGTGCAGCGCTTCGTAATCGCCATACCACAACTTGACGTCTTTGGAAGTGATCACTTTGTCTTTTGCCATGCTTGCTGCTCCTTTTGTTTAACCGAAGTGGCCCGAAACATAATCATCGGTGGCTTTGATCTTCGGTCGCGTGAAGATCTTGCGCGTTTCGTCGAATTCAATGGCTTGCCCGGAATAGAAGAATGCCGTGTAATCACTGATCCGCGCCGCTTGTTGCATGTTATGCGTCACGATCACGATCGTGTATTCGTCTTTGAGCGTCATCAAGGTATCTTCCACCGTCGACGTTGAAATCGGATCAAGCGCCGACGCCGGCTCGTCCATCAACAACACATCAGGCTTCATGGCGATCGCCCGTGCGATGCATAAGCGCTGCTGCTGGCCGCCAGACAGACTCAACCCGCTTTGAAACAAGTTATCTTTGACTTGATCCCACAGCGCAGCTTGCTTGAGGCTGGTTTCCACCAATTCATCCAGCACTTCCTTGCGCTTTTCACCAAAGCGCCGCGGCGCGAAGGTGATGTTGTCATAAATCGACTTGGCAAAAGGATTCGGCCGCTGAAACACCATGCCAATGTGCTTGCGCATTTCATAAACGTCGATGGCATCAGAGTTGATATCCACCCCGCGATACATGATCTGACCAGTCACCCGGCTGCCTTCGATGTTATCATTCATGCGATTGAGCGAACGCAGAAACGTCGATTTGCCTGAGCCGCTGGCCCCGATCAAAGCCGTGATCTTGTAGCGTTCAAAAGGCAGCGATACCCCGTGCACCGCCTCATGCTCACCATAATAAACTTTGAGGTCTTTGGTGGTGATGGCAAACTCGTGCTCGTCTTCATTCAGCTGCTTGATGTAGCGATCGTCTAACGAGTATTTATCCATGATTGTCCTTTCGTCTGGCTAGTTAAGCCCAGCTTGAAGAATGCGCGCAGCTTGGTGCCAGCCAATCAGCCAAGACGCCGCCAAGGCACAATCCGCCTTGGCGCCATCTTGCCTTATCGCCTCTAAAGACGGGCCGCTGCGCTTTGAGCTAGCCTGCGGTCATTTTCTTGTAGATTCGATTGCCGCCCCAGCGCGCTAAGATGTTAAACGCCAATACCGCAATGATCAACACTGCAGACGCTCCGGCTGACACTGCGGCGGCATCTGGTTGGATCCCTTCGGAGTTGATCTTCCAAATATGCACCGCCAAAGTTTCAGCTGGCCGCATCGGATTCAACGGGCTGGCGATGTCAAAGGGATTCCAGTCGGCGAAGTTCAAGGCCGGCGCACTTTGCCCGGCAGTGTAAATCAACGCCGCCGCTTCCCCAAACACGCGCCCAGCACCTAAGATCATCCCAGTTAAGATCCCTGGCAGCGCTTCTGGGATCACCACATGCACAACCGTTTCCCAGCGGGACAAGCCCAAAGCCAACCCGGCTTCACGCTGGGCAAAATCAACTTGGCGTAAGGAATCTTCCACGTTACGCGTCAACAACGGCAAGTTAAACATCGTCAAGGCCAAGGCCCCTGATAGGATCGAGAAGCCAAGGTGAAACTGTAAGACGAACACCAAGAATCCAAACAGCCCCACCACCACAGACGGCAGTGAACTCAAGATTTCAATGGCGGTTCGGATCACATCTGTCATCCAGTTGTTCTTAGCATATTCAGCTAAATAAATACCAGCACCTAAGGCCAACGGCACAGCGATCACCATTGATAACAACAACAGGTAGAATGAATTGAACAATTGGATCCCGATGCCGCCGCCTGCTTCAAAGCTCTTCGCCGGCGATGTCAGGAAATGCCATGACACATGCGGTAAGCCTTGAACCAAGATATAACCCAGCAAACCGGCAAGCAGCAAGACGATGATGCCAGCCACAGCGTATAACACTGCGGTCATGATTTTATCGATCGTTTTGGCCGACATCACTTCATCTCCCCTTTCTTCCCGATCCAGCGGATCAACAGGTTAAAGGCCAACGACATTAACAGCAACAGCAAAGCCAACGACCATAAGGCGTTGTTATCCAACGAACCCATCACGGTGTTGCCGATGCCAGATGTCAGCACCGACGTTAACGTTGAAGCCGGGCTGATCAGATCTTTGGGCAGCAATGCGGCGTTACCGATCACCATTTGTACCGCCAAAGCTTCACCGAATGCCCGCGCCATCCCAAACACCACGCCGGTTAAGATCCCAGGCATGGCCGCGCGCAAGACGACTTTGGAAATCGTCTGCCACCGCGTGCCGCCTAAAGCCAAGCTGGCTTCGCGATAATGCCGCGGCACGGCTTTGAACGCATCGACAGTCATCGACGTCACAGTTGGCAAGATCATGACAAACAACACGAAGGTCCCAGCCAAGATCCCAAATCCGGTCCCGCCAAAGACCCGGCGGATCAGCGGCACAATGATCGACAACCCAATGAACCCATAAACAACACTCGGGATCCCGACGAGCAACTCGATCACCGGCTGCAAGATCCGCTTACCCAGGTTTGGTGAGATCTCAGTCATGAAAATCGCTGCCCCAACGGCAAAAGGCGTGGCCACGACCGCCGATAAGAACGTGACGCCGAAGCTGCCGACGATCATCGGCAAAGCGCCGACTTGCGGCACCCCATGCGCGTCTTTGACGGCAGGTGACCAAGTCGAACCAGATAAGAACGCCCATAAATTGATCTTATTATCGAAAAACGTCGCCAAGCCGCGCGTGGCCACGAAGATGAAAATCGCCAACACGACGACCACGATCAAGCTGATGCAAGCTAAGCTGATCAAATGCCCGCGCCGCTCTAATTTTGCCGAATGGGAGCGGTGTAACATTGCCTCTTTAATCGGATCCATGCGCGCCTCCTAGTGGTGTTTAACATTGCCGGTGGCGTCTCGAGTCACCTGCATCTGCGTCATCGGAATGTAGCCCATTTTCGTCACCAAAGATTCTTGTGTGCGACTAGAGCTAAGATAAGCTAAGAACTGTTTGGTCAAACCAGTTGGCTGACCTTTGGTGTACATGTGCTCATACGACCAAATCGGCCAGTCATTGGTGGTGACATTCTTAGCCGTTGGCGCGACCTTGTTCAAGGATAATTCTTGAACGGTTTTGTCAACATAAGAGAACGCCACATACGAAATCGCCCCTGGCGTGGAAGCCACGATCGAGCGCACCATGCCAGTGGAATCTTGTTCCTGCGCCGCTTTAGGTTGGCGGCCGTTCATCACCCATTTCTCAAAAGTCGCCCTGGTGCCGGACCCTTGGGCGCGGTTGACCACCACGACTGGCAAGTTCTTGCCGCCGACTTGGCGCCAATTGGTGATCTCGCCGGTGAACAGTTGCCGCAATTGCGCCGTGGTCAGGTTCTTGACCCCTACGCCTGGGTGCACGATCGGTGTGATCCCCACCACTGCCACGCGGTGGTCGACTAGTTGTTTGGCATCGATGCCGGTTTTTTCTTCAGCGAACAAATCAGAGTTGCCAATTTCCACAGCGCCTTGTTGAACTTGGCTCAACCCGGTGCCTGATCCGCCGCCTTGCACGTTGATAAACACCCCGAGGTGATCCGATTGGTATTGTTCTGCTGCCGCTTCTACCAACGGTTGCAGCGCCGAGGAACCCACGGCTGTGATCGACTCGCCATTATTTCCTTTACCCGCGCACGCAGTCAACAGCGTCACGCTTAACACGGCGATTAGGCCTAACAGTTTTTTCACGTTGTTCCTCCGTAATTGATATCGAATTACAGTTTACCAAGCTACTGTAAATGTTCACTGCGGTCTGTGTAAAAATGTGGTAAAAGTCGTATCTATTGTGGCTAACTCAACGGCAATGTCACGGTGAAGGTCGTCCCAACGCCGACTTGCGAATGAATGGCAATGTCGCCGCCTAATTGCTGCAACATTTCCGCCACGATTGCCAACCCTAAACCAGTCCCGCCGTTATGTCGCGAACGGGCCTTGTCAACGCGATAGAAGCGCTCAAAGATGCGCTGCTGGTCGCTGTCGGCGATGCCGATACCAGTGTCGGCAAAAGTCAGCTGCAAGGTATCAGCTTTGACTTCGGTTTTAACATTGACGCTGCCGTGCCGGCGGTTATAATACACCGCATTATTCATCAAGTTGCGCACCACTTGGGACAATTTCACATCATCTGAGCGGATCTCAAGCCCTTCAGGCACATCCAAGGTCACTGACAGTTGTTTATCGGCGATGGGCTGCTTCAAGCTGGTGACGGCTTGATCCAACAAAGCACGCAAATCAACATCAGCATGTTTGGCTGGTGCATCAGAAGGCCGGCTTAACGTTAAGATATCGGTGATCAAGCTAGTCAAGCGCGTAGATTCGTCTTTAATGATATTAAGGAACTGATCTAAGGTGGCCGGATCGTCTTTTGCCCCGGCTAACAGCGTTTCGGCAAACCCGGAAATGGCCGTCACCGGTGTCTTTAATTCATGCGACACATTGCCGACGAAATCCAGCTGCATTTGCTCGACTTGCCGCAAATAAGTCACATCATACAAGATCACCAACACCTGCTCGCGATCAGCCCGCGCTTTTAACGCAATGACATTGGCGTCCACCGACTTTTGGGTCGTCAGCATGGTCAATTCTTTGTGATGCGACTTGCGGTTGCGAAATGTATGCTCGATCATGCGCGCCAAGCCATAGGTCTTAACGTCATCTAAGTAGTTATGTTCTTGCGGGGCAATCGGATGGCCGACGAAATTAGCCATGGCCTGATTGGACAACAACACATTGCGATCGGCATCGATCAGCATCACGCCTTGAGGCAAATGGTCGATCAATCGATCAAAGCTGGCTTGCCGCAGCGCGACTTTCTGGCGCAAGTGGCCAACGTCATGCTCCAGACGATTGATTTCTGCCCCCATTTCGGTAAACGCCGAACCTGGCGTCAAGATGATCGGACTGGCACTGTGCTCGCTGCGAATACGGGCGATGTTTTCGGTCATGGTGGCGATATGGCTTCGCCAGTAGCGATGCCGGGACATCCCCCAAGCAAACAAGCCCAGCATCACCAACCAATATGCCAAGGCAAAAATCAGATACCCGGTTTTTGATACTGTCCACAACGTGGCTTTAGCTTGCCACACCCCAACAAAATGGTTGTGCTGACGCTCGAAGATAAATAACTGTTCTTGCTGGCCGCCAACTTTCACCAACTGCGGGGTTTGCCCGACGATCGTCCGCTTCTGGTCGATCAAGTCTTGCATCAGCTGCTGGCGGTGGGTCTGCGGCTTGCCATACAGCGGCGTGATTGCCACATCGGCATCTTCTTCGATGGTCGCGCGCGCATCCACATGCAGATACGTTTGATACACTTGTTTGAGATGCTTGGTTTGTTGGGTATACAACAAGTGATCACAACTGGTAATAATGAGGAAAAAGCCCGCTATTGCAAGCAGGCTTGACCAGATGACCTGGCGGGTGAAACGGTTATTCATTCGGGACCTCCATCTGATAACCAAAGCCCCGCACCGTCTTGATATAAGTCGGGTGCTTGGCATCAGTTTCGATCTTATCGCGCAAATGTGACACTTGAATATCGACCATGCGCGTTTCTGCAGGGTATTCAAAACCCCACACCCCGTTTAACAAAGCATCCCGCGACAAGAGTTTGCCAACTCTTTTGGCAAAGAAATCCAACAGTTCAAACTCCTTAGGCGTCAGTGCCAGTCGTTCACCATTCTTAAAGGCCTGATAAGCGTCTTCGTCAATGGTGATCTCGCCAACGACCAACTGTTGATGCGCATCTTTGGGTTTGGCTGCGACTTTAGGGTCGGCGTTTTGATCTTGGGCGGTGACCCGCCGTTCAATGGCCTTGATGCGCGCAACGATTTCTCGCGGTGAGAAAGGCTTGGTCACATAATCATCAGCACCTAACTCCAAGCCGACGATCTTGTCGGTTTCAGAATCCTTAGCCGTTAAGATCATGATCGGGGTGGTGATGTTGGCCCCGCGCACCTTTTTGGTTACCTCAAAGCCATCCAGCCCAGGCAACATCAAATCTAAGATAATGAAGTCAAATGGCTCCTGCAGTGCCAAGGTCAACGCCGCTTCGCCATCTGCTGCGGTGGTCACCGAATAGTGTTCCTTCTCCAGATTATATTGTAACAACGTCACGATCGCCGGTTCGTCATCGACCACTAGGATCTTTTTCATTTCGCCAGTTCCTCCGCAAAAGTAATCATGCCCAACGTGTGAGGGGCCCCTTCATAAATCGCTGTTTCACATAACTTGATCTCGCCGTCTAAGCGCTGGACCCGCAAGCGGCAATATGTCGGATGCGCTTGGATCGCCGCATATAACTCTGCGACTTGATGCACCGGCTGGGCATTGCACAACATCACAATGTCTCCGGCAACCAGCCCCATGGCAGCGGCAGGGGTTTCCGGCAATACCGCCACGATCCGCACACCGCTTGTGGTTTGGGAGATATAGTTGCTGCCGGCTCGCAACGCCCAGCGATTGGCGAGGCCCACCGCTGCCCCCAACACAGCCAAAGCGATCAGCGCATACAAGGCCAGTTGCCCAAGCCATGCCGCAACCGCGGCTAACAGCGCGGCTAACCCGGCTGCAACTAAATATTGAATCGCCCATTGATGAGTGGCGTGCTGCGGCAGTTGTTTCTTAGTGCGCAGCATCACCCCTAAGATCACTGGCAAGCCGATCAAGGCAAAATGCGCCGCGCCAACATGCAGCGTCGCCCACCATGGCAAACTTGAGAACGTACTGCCGCTGATCGGCAGCACCAACGGCAGCCAGTACAATTGGCGATGATCATACACCGCGATGTCGGCCCCGCGTTTACCTAATTTGATAGTTGGCACATCGATCGGCGGGTCAATGAAATGCAATACCGCGCTTTCTGCCAGCCACAGCAACGCCACCAAAGCGATCACTTGCCACTGCCAACCGTTTTGCGGCGCATCCAGCAACAATGCTGTCACCCCAGCTAATCCCAAATACCATGGGGAAAAGCCCAGAATCGACAGCACCAAAGCCGCCAAACACAAGCCAGACACTGCCAACCATACAGCTTTAGGCACCATCAGGCCTAAGCCCAATGCCGCCAGCGACACAAGCAAAGCCACGCCAATGCCGCCAATCAAGCCTGCCCACAAGCCGGTGGCATGCCGATCGATTGCTGTGTTGAATACCTTGCGTTCATGCCGCAAGCGTTGTACTTGCCAGAATATCGCGATAAGAAATCCCAGCCCGGTGACCGGGCTAAGTAAGGTTGTCATCAAGCGCAAGCCATTCACCTTCCTAATAACTCAATTATATCATGTAACGGTCAACTGCCGAACGTTACACACCTGACACAGCAAATTGACAGCGGATACATTCGCTATTTTGGTGTAAAAGTTGTGTAAATCTTGTTCTTGCCGCCAACAAAAGCCGCCATGGAAAAACCTGATTGAGGTTTTCCATGACGGCTTGCTTGCTTTAATACTTCAAGATCTTTGTTCCATGCGCTTCGCTGACGCCAAGTTGCTTGGTGATTTGTTCCACATTGTCGGCAGTGACCCCGCCGCCAGGCAAGATCGTTAACTTGCCTGCCGCCATCTGCACGAGTTCTTGCAAATGCGGCAAAGCAGCGGTGATCGGCTGAGCCAGCGATCCGCCATGCGTCAAGATTCGCGCCACATCATGGTCAGCTAACCAGTCAATGGCTGCTTGTTGGCGGCTAGGCGCGATTTCATCAAACGCCATGTGCATCACCACTGTCATCCCGGCGCTTGCGGCAATCAGATTCTCCATGGCTTCTTCATCCAGCCAATTGTCAGGCGTCAGCGCCCCGAAAGTTACGGCATCGACACCTTGTGCCTGCGCTTCAAACAAGTCGGCTTCCATGATCTTTAATTCGGTATCGTTATACACGAAGTTGCCGCCGCGCGGCCGAATCATTGCCACCATGCTGGCATCGCGTTCGTGAATATAGCGTGTTGCTTCAGCCATAACGCCTTTAGAAACCGTAGTACCGCCAACCGCCAAATTATCATTCAATTCAATGCGGCGTGCACCGGCAGTTAAGGCACGCGGCAGATCAGTAAAGTTCTCAACACAAACTTCTTTAAGCATACAGGTCCTCCTAAATGAACAAGACTGCAAGCACGATGATCCCCAAGACGATACGATACCAGCCAAAGGCCTTGAAGTCATGATTCTGCACGAATTTCAGCAACCACTTAATGGCAATGAAGGCCACGATAAACGACACGACTGTCCCAGTGAGCAAAATCGCCCATTGTTCGCCACTGAACGTATTGCCATTCATCAAGAACTTGCCGATTTTTAAGATCGATACACCAACCATCGTTGGAATCGCCAAGAAAAACGAGAACTCAGTGGCAACATAGCGGCTGGTGCCTAAGATGATCGCCCCTAGGATCGTTGCGCCGGAACGACTGGTACCAGGTACGATCGATAATGCTTGGAATAAACCGATGAACAACGCTGTCGAATAAGACAAGTTGGCCAAGCTGGCGATCGCCGGCTTGCGGTTCTTATACAAATTCTCAATGACGATAAATAAGATCCCATAAACGATCAAGGTCGTAGCCACCACGATTGGCTTGTGCAAATGCACATCCATCCAATCATTAAGCGGCAGCCCGATCACGATCGATGGAATGCAGGCGATAATCACCTTGACCCACAAGATCCAGGTGGCTTGCCGCTGGGTAGCTGACTTCTTGAAGCTGAACGGATTGAGTTTATTGAAATATAGCAAGATCACCGCCAAGATCGCGCCAAATTGGATCACGTATTCAAACATCGCCATGAAGTCGGCGTTCTGGTTGATTTTCACGATTTGGCTAACCAAATCGATATGACCAGTGGAGCTGACCGGCAGAAATTCCGTCAACCCTTCGACGATCCCGATGATCGCGGCTTTTATAATATCTAACATAACATCCTCCAACAGTTAGTTTGGGCCCAAGCCCAGCATTCTCAGTATACCGATGTCACCAAAAAATGCCACCAACTGCCTCATGATTTACAGAAAAACTAGAAATCATTGGCCAAACTCAGCGCTTGTTTGAAACATCACCAGCTAGCTGCCAATCAAGTCAAGCAAAGGCCCAGCTGCCACGATCCTGAAGCGATTGTGGCGGCTGGGCGCTGGTGGATCTGGCTAAGCCCGCTTGATAGTCCTGCGTCACAACGGCTTGCCAATGGCATTTGCACTGAGGCCTAACGTTTGTTGCAGCGCCACCATGTCTTGCGGCAGCGGTGCCGTCAAGCTGATCTGTTTTTGCAAGAATGGATGCCAGAAACTCAACTCAGCACAATGCAGTGCTTGACGCGTGATCCCTTGCATTGGTCCGCCATACAAGTCGTCGCCATACAGCGGATGACCCAGCGCTTGAAAATGCGCCCGGATCTGATGCGTCCGCCCGGTATGCAGCAACACCTGGACTTGCCAAGCTGCCGCATGATGGGCCTGCACCCAATATTCGCTAACCGAAAGCTTCCCCTCAGGTGTCACACCGCGCTGCATATAGAATTCGGTGGTGCGCCCCAGCCGCAACACGATCCAACCATGCGGCGGCAATGCGGCTTGACCGCTGACAATGGCGACGTAACGCTTCTGCATTTGCGGGGTGTGCAGCTGTGCATCGATCAAACTGTGCGCTAATGAGTGCTTGGCAAACAAGATCAAGCCGCTAGTATCGCGATCTAAGCGCGTTACCACATGAATGGCCGTGCTTTCAGCATGTGTTGCGATCAGATACGCCTTGACGCGATTGGCCATGGTGTCCGGGCTTTTGGCCACATCTGGGATCGAGGCGCTGCCGGCTGGTTTGTTCACCACCAGAAAATATGGATCTTCATAAATGATCTCCAGCGGCGCCGTATACGGGATCACATTATCAGACACCGCATCTGGTGCTAAGGTCACTGCCACAACATCGCCTGGCGCCAATACATAATTGGTGTGCACCGGCGCTTGATTGACAAACAACTCGCCACCATGAAATTTCACCCGCTTGATTTGTGCGCGGCTCAAGCCCACCTGCCGCAAGAAGGTATACAGCTTCACCCCGGCTGCGGCTTGATAAGTCCAGTTCAGCTTCATTGCTTGGCCCCGATGAAGGCATCTTCAACCCGATCCCAGAAGTGCATGTGGCGATAACGGGCAAAGTGGATGCGCTCATCGGCGATCTTAAAGCGAATGGCCGTCACCAATTGCGGCGTGATCGAGAATTGATCGATACTCATCAGATAATCTTGGAAAGGCTCCGGCCGCAAGATCACCCATTCATCAGGCGCTAAGATCAATGGCGCCGCCAAAGTTCGAAACACGCGGTTATTGATCGACGCGATTTCGGTAACTTGCATGGCGTCTAGGCGCGGATGGATCACTGCGCCACCATTAGACTTTGAATAACCAGTGGACCCAGTCGGCGTGGCGACACACAACCCATCGCCGCGAAAACTTTCAAAGAAATTCTCTTTGATATAAACATCGCAGCGCATCGTACCAGACAGGCGCTTCAAGGTGGCTTCGTTTAACGCCAAATAATGCGACGTGGTGCCGTCTTCATAATCAGCTAACACATCCAGCAGCGGATAGCTCACACTTTGCCCAGAGTCATTAAGCAGTGCCTGGACCAACTCGTCGATTTCATAATCGCGCCAATCGGTATAAAAACCCAAGTGCCCGGTGTGCACCCCGATGAAGCGGACATGATCTAATTGCTCGGCATAACGGTGAAACGCACCTAACAAAGTACCGTCACCGCCTACCGTGATCACCACATCAGGGTGCTCACCGTCTAACGCAAAACCAGCCGCCGTGAGTTTTGCTTTCAACTCACCAGCTGCTTGTTTGGATTTACTATTTGAATTATTGATGATGGAGATGCGCATACTAGTCATCCTTTGGGTCGGGAGATTTAGCCATTGGGACATTCTGCCCTTTGCCATATGAGAACAGCTGCTGGGCTTCTTGAATTTCTTCTCTGATCTCCGACATTTCCTCGTCGAGCATGAAACTGGCTTCTGCCGCCCGTTTCAAGCGCGCCTTAAGTTCTTCGGGAAACTCGCCTTGATACTTATAATTCAGCGAGTGTTCGATGGTGGCCCAGAAATTCATCGACATGGTGCGGATCTGCACTTCTGCCAACAATTTCTTTTCCCCATGTACCAACTGCACCGGATATTCGATCACCACATGATAAGACCGGTACCCTGATGGCTTGACGTTCGTCACATAATCGCGTTCTTCAACGATTTTCATATCGGTACGCTTATGTAACAAGTCCACCACTTGATAGATATCTTCTACAAATTGGCACATGATTCGCAACCCGGCGATATCCTGCATGTCTTGTTCCAGCAAGTCATCAGAAATGTAGCGGCGCGCTTGTTTTTCAATGATCGAATCGACTGGCTTGACCCGGCCGGTCACAAATTCGATTGGCGTATGTTCATTGGCTTGTTGGAACTGCTTGCGCATCCCTCGAAACTTGATCTTCAATTCACTCACCGCTTGTTGATACGGCATCAAAAAGCTATCCCAGTCTCGCTGCATGGCTGCGCCTCCGTTAACTTTAATCTCTCATTAGTTTAACATATGTGACGCAATGCCGTATCAACTAATCGCGTTGTCGGCTTTTGCGCGGCGTCGTATAATGAACGCATCTCGAGTAAGAAAGGCCGGCTATGTCGATCCAAACTGAACAAGAATTCAAAACCATGCTGACTGCCAAGCAGGCTTTAGCCATTCAAGCCGCCTATCCTTTTGCCGCGGCCTTTTGGCAAACCAACCATTATTATGACACCGCGCAAGGCGCCTTGCGCGCCTTGCACATGGGGCTGCGCATCCGCTTGCTGGCTGATCACGGCGAGCAAACCTTGAAAGTGCCCACAGGTCCCAAGCGCCTGCTGACAGAATACACCGAGCCGGTATTTGACAATCACTTGCAAGGCGCAGGCGTGGTGCAAGCCAAGTTGGCTGATGCTGGGATCGCCTGGCCGCAGCTGCGCGAATTTGCCCAAGCCACGACTAAGCGCCGGGTCTGCCAGCTGGCGGCAGGTTTGCTGACCCTAGATCACACCACCTATCCCAACGGCTGCAGCGATTGGGAGCTGGAGCTTGAATACCATGACTCAGTGCAAGCAGCGGCGTTGTGGCAGCAATTGCTTGCTGGCTATGCGATCATTGCCAGTCCGGTGCGCAACAAAGTCGCCCGGGCTGCGAGCAATGTGAAAAGGTCACAAAGCTAACGATTGAGTTTGGCGGATAATCTGGTAAAGTAAAGATATCATAACCACATGGAGGCACAACGTGTTAGAAGTCTTTCTTTTCGTCAACCCCATCGGGATGCGCTGTCGCGACGCTGAAGCCGCGGTGACTCGTCTTTCAGAAGAGAGTAACACCCGAGTCGACCTGCATTTCATCATGTTGTTAAATTTCGAAGTGATCTCGCAGTTTATGCAGCATCATCACCTCGATCCCATGGACTTAACTTTACGCAATCACCTGTTTGATACCGCTCATCAAGTTGCTTTAGATTATAAAGCCGCGCAGTTGCAAGGCAACCGATTGGCTCGCACCTTGCTGATGGCCGAACAAGAAATGTTTAGCGATGGCATCCTGCGCTATGATGCCGCCTTTGCCCAAGCATGTGTGCGCGGCTATGGGTTAAACTGGGAAAGATTCCAGCGCGACCGCGCCGCTCAACCGGTATTGAATTGTTTTGCCACCGACCAGAATATTGCCCGGGAAATGGGCATCACTCAGGCACCAAGCACCGTGATCCTAAATCATAATATTCCTGATCTGCCTGGGGTGGCTGTGGCCAACCTCGACGATTACGAAACTTTGCGGGCGTTATGCGATCGTATCACGCGCAATCCGCCACAAGCCGCACCGATGCTGCGCGTTCTCTAGCAGCAAGGCCACACAAATAAGCCGCCTATTTTCGTAGGCGGCTTATTTGTGTGGCCCAGAACTATTGACCGTTTCCCATTGCAGCAAGTTTGGCTGAGAGATCTTGATACCATGGCAATTCACGCTGCCATTGCCAGCCTTGCGCGGTACGCGCCAAGAAACCGCGCGTTTCCAGCAACGTTTCCCAAGCATGTCCCACTCGCGCCAATAATTTGGCATTATTCACCAGCGGCGTCAACAGCGGCGTTGTGTACTCGGCAAAGAAGCGTGCAGACATTGCCCAGGTGATCAGCGGCTGGCTTTCAAAGCGCAACAGCCACAATGTGCGCAATTGCCATTCTGGTAATTTAAGTCCTGGCAAATGCGTTAATTCTTGACTCACCACCCACGGCACCCCGCCAAGCACATGATGGGCTTGATATGCCGCTTGCGCCAAGCGCATCACCCGTCCTTCACGATGCAGCAATTGATTGCCTAACCGTCTGGCAAATTCGGCATCCGATGATGAGAAGGGTTGCTGACGATACGCATCACCATGAACTGTAAAGCGGTGGATGTGATAGCGGTCATGCGCCCACTGCCAATCTTCCAAATGCCGATAACCATCACAAAACCACAGGTGTAATTGCCCATCATGTCCGACCTGCCAATATTGTTCCTGAGCACGCATATTCGTCAACGACTTGACTTGCTTCTTTGGCCCGAGGATCCAAATACAATCCAAGCCTAAGCGGTGATAGCCTGCAGTACGCACCAATAAACGTTCAGCATTTAACGGACTGCATTGAAACTCCAACACAATCGTTCGCTTGCCGCTTTGCCACACCACATCGGCGCGCTGTTTAATCGCCGGGTAATACGTTTCTAACGCCACGCTGTAACCTAAACGCTCACCCAAGGCTTGCAGCCAGCGCTTACCGGCTAGATGTACCGCACTTTCATTCTCGCTGGCGGCTTCACAAGCCGGACCCACATGCGCAAAATGCGCCAGTACCTTCGCACCGTTGCGCACCCGCACCGGCGCTTCACAAGCCGGGCAGAAGAATGCCTTGCGCCGCAGCCCTTCGGCTTGCTGGTGACTGCTTAAGGTCACGAGCTGCCGATGTTTATCCATTGCAACAAACATCCCTTCACCTCCTCTTCTTGATATACGCGCTAATTAGGGCAAAAAAATTCGCCTCTGCTTAAAAGAGGCGAATCATTGATGGATCAGTTCTTGAAACTATGGATCGGTGCTGGGATATGGCCACCGCGGTTGACGAACACCGACGCATCTCCGGTGTTCACTGCCATGATTGGCGCTTTGCCAAACAAGCCGCCAAATTCGATGGACTCGCCAACACCTTTGCCAGGCACTGGGATCACGCGCACCGCTGTTGTTTTGTTATTGATCATGCCAATGGCAGCCTCATCAGCGATCATGCCGCTGATGGTCGTGGCTGGCGTGTCACCAGGCACCGCGATCATGTCTAAGCCCACTGAACATACAGCAGTCATCGCTTCTAATTTCTCGAGGGTAATGTGGCCTGCTGTGGCGGCTTTGATCATGTTGGCATCTTCTGATACAGGAATGAACGCCCCGGATAATCCGCCAACGCGCTCAGCAGCCATCACGCCGCCTTTTTTCACCGCATCGTTCAATAAAGCTAATGCCGCAGTGGTGCCAGGCGTCCCGACATGGCTAAGGCCCAAGGTTTCGAGGATCTCCGCGACAGAATCGCCTTGCGCCGGTGTCGGCGCCAAAGACAAGTCCACAATGTTGAAAGGGACACCTAAGCGCTCAGCAGCAACTTTACCCACAAACTGACCCATGCGCGACACTTTGAAAGCTGTTTTCTTAATGGTTTCGCAAATCACTTCAAAACTGGCTTCAGGCTGATCAGCAATGGCCCGCTGCACCACCCCAGGGCCGGAAACCCCTGTGTTAATGGCGACATCACCTTCCGATACACCCCAAAAGGCGCCGGCCATGAATGGGTTGTCTTCCACAGCGTTGCAGAACACCACTAACTTCATGGCCAATTTGGGATCGATTGCAGCAATGTTTTTGACACATTCGCCCATGATCTTAACAGCGTCCATGTTCAAACCCGAGCGGCTGGCGCCGATGTTCACCGAAGAACACACGCGATCCGTTGCCGCTAAAGCCGCTGGGATCTGGTCCATTAACGCCAAATCAGCTGGCGTACAGCCATTCTGGACGGTCGCTGAAAAACCCCCGATCAAATCGACATCAACAGCTTTCGCTGCATCGTCCATCGCCTTAGCCAATGGCAGAAAATCCGGATGCGGATCAGCCCCGGCCAGCATCGCGATCGGCGTCACACTGATGCGTTTATTGACGATTGGAATCCCAAATTCACTTGAAATCGCATTGGCCACTGGCACCAAGTCTTTGGCTTTAGTGACGATCTTATCATAAACATGTTGGGCCGTGGTTTTGGTATCCCCGGTAATGCAGTCTAACAGCGAGATCCCCATGGTGATGGTGCGGATATCGAGGTTCTCTTCGGCGATCATTTGGATTGTTTCTTTGATTTGATTAGTTTCCATACGCCACCTCTTACAGCTTATGCATTGCGTCGAAGATCTCTTGACGCGCCATCTTGATTTCGACGCCAATGCCATCGCCGAGTGTCGTCAGGTCAGCTTTGACCGTGGCGAAATCGGCATCTTCTGGTAATTTGGCCAGCAGCATCATGGTGAAGGCCCCTTGCATGATGGTTTGTGAGACATCTAAGATGTTGATGTTAAGTGCCGCAAGCTTCGTGGTGACTTGTGCGATGATCCCGACTTTATCTGTCCCGATGACAGTGACGATTACTTGCATCCTATATTCCACCTTTATAATTGATAAAGCCATTCTACCATAATCCTAATCGTTTACTCACATTAATCTGAGATTGTTCGGCTTTCATCTCTACCGCACCGAATTGTCTTTCACTGCCAAATAATGCCCGGTTCCCACGCAAATTGCAGCGTGGGAACCAGGCATTTGAGATTTGTCGAGCGGCGTGGTGCATCGCGGTCAGAGATAAGTCATGACGCCACTTGGGCTAAATACGCCCAAATGTCATCCTCTTATCTCAGCCTTGAAATACAGGCCGCTTCGCTTGGATTATTCGGCGTGTTGGGCCAAATAATTCTTCTTATGGAACCAAACGACGCCTTTATCAAATAAGGAAACCATATCGTTGGCAAAATATAACATGTAAGTGAAGAACAGCGTTAAGCTGGCATCGCCTTGTAAAGCCGTGATTCCCCACAACGTGATGGAAACCACACTTTGCACGATCCAGAAATAATACTGATCAGAAAAGCGCAACGTTGCCAACAAACTCCCGGTGATCCCGATCGTCCCTGCCAAAGCGTCAACGATTGGCCGTGGTGAAATGAATAAGTTCGTATCCATCAGATACAACAAGGCAAAGACGATCACGAAGAAGGCTGCAGTACCCACATAAGCTTTGGCCCCAACATCGCCTAACTTGCGCACCCGCTTGCCGACATGCTTGGCCCAAGAAGGCATGATCAATACCGGAATGTCCAACAATACGATGTAGCTGGCTTGCAACACCACATCAGCGAAGTTCTTGGCCCGGGCGGCAACAATAATATAGATAACTGCCGATACCAGTCCAAAAACCCCATTTAACGGCCGGACATTGGTGATCGAAATGGTACAAGTGAAACCTAACACCCCTGCAGCCATTGCCAACACAGTCCACAAGTTCAATTGACCAACGATCGTCGTACCGATAATCACGCCGATGCCAAACATCAGCAGCATATAGCTGGAAAACGTCCAGCCGCGCATTTGTTCCACATACCAGCGCGGATCGAAGATACTGGTGATTGCTTTGTCTTTAGATGAGTTCAATTTGCCACGTCCTTTTATGAAAAATTACTGCAGAAACTAGTATACGCGTTTCTGACATTCAGGTTCAAGCACAATCTGTAGTTTATCTCAAAAAAATATCCACAATATCTTGTGGATAGCTATCTTCTCGTTTTCTGGATGTCTTCACCGCATGACTGTCTGCGGTTTCATGCCTGCGCCATGCGCGCCATGAAATTCGGTAAGGCTGCGATCACATGGCTTGGCAAGGCCACATATTGACTGGCAGCTAGTTCGTCAGCCACCGCACTATGCGTATACACCGCCGCACACACTGTTTGCGGCCGCAGCCCAAACTGCCCCACAAATGCCGCTAAGATTCCAGTCAAGGTATCACCGGAACCGCCTGTGGCCATTGCAGCACTCCCAGTTGTATTAACGAATGCCCCAGCGTCGGTAAATACTTCAGTGCGATGCGACTTGACGATCACCCAACCAGCAAGCGCTGCAGCCGCGGCTTGATTTGCAGCAGGGGTTTGTTGCGCAATGGCCACGCCGCTTAGCCGCTGCCATTCCATTTGATGCGGGGTCCAAATCAGGTGGGCTTTGGGCAGCTCAGGATGCAACTGGGCCACCAAGGTGATTGCTGAACCATCGATCACCAGCGTTTGCGTCGGCAACACCGCAGCAAAAGTCTGCGTTAACACCGCTTGCGCCGTTTGATCAACGCCGAGGCCTGGTCCGACAACAACCACGTCTTGGCTGGCCACCAACGCGGCAAACCCTGGATCATCATAAGGTAAGATCATCGCCTCCGGCAAGCGGGCATGTAACGCCGAGCGGTTGACTGCCGCAGTGGCGACACTGACCAAACCAGCGCCGGCATACACCGCGGCACTGGCTGACAAAATTGCCGCGCCGCCGTATTGCGGATTACCGCCTACGATCAACACCCGCCCATAATTGCCTTTGTGTGACTCAACATTGCGCACTTTGATCACCTGTCGAACCAACGCTTCATCAATTGCCTGCATTGTCTCACCTCCGTTTTTATTGTACCGCATGGCCAAATTCGACGGGGCAAGTTTTTTCATTAAAAGCTGGACAGCCTTGGCAAAGCTTGATATACTAGTTTTCGTTGTTAAGTTAGCAACGTAACGTTTTGCCGCAATGGCGGAATTGGCAGACGCGCAGTGTTCAGGTCGCTGTTTGGTTATCCAAGTGCAGGTTCGACTCCTGTTTGCGGCACTAGCTGAGCCCAACTTCTTAGGAAGTCGGGCTTTTTTTGTTCATTAAATAACGCCGCTTCGCGCAACTGCGCAAAGCGGCGTTATTTGTTTTACGGCAAAAGCCCACGCTCATCGGCGGTCAATTTACGGTATTGACCTGGCGCCAAGTCGCTAGGCAGCGTCAGTGCACCCATGGCCACCCGTTTTAAAGTCACCACTTCACACCCTACTGCGTGAAACATCCGCTTCACTTGATGGAACTTGCCTTCGTGGATCGTGATCAATGCCGCAAGCGGTGCAGTTTGTACCACTTGTGCCGGCGCCGAAGTGAAATCTTCAAAAGCGATCCCAGCTTCTAATTCTGCGATCATGTCTGCCGTCAAAGGCGCATCCAGCGTCACTGCATATTGCTTGGGCACGTGCCGTTTCGGTGCCAACAACGCATGGCCCAAAGCACCATCAGTGGTTAACAGCAACAACCCAGTTGTGTCCTTATCCAAGCGCCCTACCGGATACAAACCAGGCCGCCGATCTGTCTGGGCGATCAGATCCAACACCGTTTGAGCATTGGCATCTTTCGTCGCTGTGATCACACCGGCAGGCTTATTCATGATATAGGTCACCTCAAGGACACCTGCAACGACTTGCCCAGCCACTGCCACAACATCGGCTTCAGTCACTGCCGCGCTGGGATCTCGGACGATTTCAGCATTGACAGTGACTTGCTTGTTGCGGATCAACTGCTTGACCGCCGCTCGGCTGCCAACTTGTAAATGTGCCAAATATTTATCTAATCGCATATTTTCACCTGATATGTAACCGCCGCCGCAACCCAGCCACGCGCGTCCCAATGATCAAATCCGCCAAGCGCGTTTTTAAGATCGCATAGGCATAAATCCCCACGCCGACCACCAGCGCCACCACCAACATCACCATCGACGCCAAGGCACTGGCAGGATTGATCACTAAGCTCAAGCTGGTCACGATCACGCGCACAGCCAGGAACATCACCAACGAGAAACCCACGATTCCGGCCAGCCGGCGCATGGTTTGGCGTGCTTTATAGTGATACTCAACGCGCAAAGTGTGAAGCATCAAGCCGCAAGTCACCAACATGCCGGCCATAGACGCCAACGTCGAGCCATACACGTTTGTCCAATAGATCAAAGGTGCTTGCAAGGCGAACTTCACCGCAAACCCTGCCAGCATTTCTACGATCGCCAGCTTATTGTGGAACAGCCCTTGCAAAAGCGTCGCCAACACCGTGAATAATCCCAACAAGATCGCCAACAGTGAAGACAACTCCAGCATATGGATACCCAATTGATCATAACCATAGAACAACACATATAACGGCGTGGCAATGGCCGCCATCCCCACAGCCGCCGGGATCATCACGATATAAAACAACTGCAAGGTACTGGTCACTTGCGAAGCGACTTCTCGCTGATCGCCGCGGGTGGCGGCTGCTGCCAACAGCGGCAGGGCCGTTACCGCCATGGCCACCGCCAAAGACACCACGATCATGATCAACTTGTTGGCATTACCGGCAAACAAGGCGTAAATTTCATCGCTGCGCATGTCAGACACCCGATACCACATTTGCAACAACGGTTGGAAGGTGTATTGATCAACAATGTAATACAAGTTGATCGTTGAGTCCAAGACAATAAACGGAATTGCTTGTTTGAAAATGTCGATCAGGATCTGCGTCACTGAAATGTGGATGTCATCGACACTTTGCGCCGCCAGTTCTGCAAAGCGGCTGCGCTGGCCAAAGAAATATACCACCAACAAGCCCAAGCCAAACGCTGCGCCGACAAACGCCGCAAAGGTGGATTGGGTCACCGCTGAAACATAGTCATGATCCCCTAAGCGCATAATTGCAAACGTCATCAGCAACATATACACGATCCGCGCCACTTGCTCAATGAATTGACTAATGGCACTCGGCGCCATTTCGTTATACCCTTGGAAAAACCCGCGCAAAATCGACAACAGCGGGATCAACAGCAAAGGCCACGCCAACGAGCGAAACACTCGGGTCAACGCCGGATCGTGCACCGCTAAGATCGGCGCCAACAGCCATAAGACGGCACAAGACACCACGCCCATGGCCGCCATCAATAAAGCGCCGCTGCGAAACAAGCGCAACCCCGTTTTATATTCATTCATCGCATTATAATGCGCAACTTGTTTTGAAATCGCACTAGGGATCCCGGCGGTACCGATGATCAGAAATACGCTGTAGATCTGATATCCTTTGGTGAACAAGGCGTTGGCCGTCAAGAATGCCGCACCCATCCACACGCGCCAAGGCACGATATAAATCGCCCCTAGGATCCGCGAGAAAATGCTGCCGGCAGTCATCCATGCCGAACCACGCAGCATCTGCTCTTTGGCCGAGCGCTGTGGACGCTGGGCCGGTGTCTTCTTATCCATATATCGGCGCTCCAATCAATGCACTATCTTTATCATTCTAATGGAAACCCGCCAGCCTTTCAACGGCGAGCGCAGGATCGTCACGTGATCCGTCAATGTGTTTCCCCGCGCAACGCAGGCACGGTTAGCTGCGCCGCTTCGCTTTGGAGCAAAAAAAAGCACCTATGTACCGCAATTGGGTACATAGGCACTATTTACGGGATTCACCAAGCGCTGCTCGGTGATAAGCCTTATTTCACGACAATATTGACGATCTTCTTTGGCACGACGATTTCTTTAAGGATCGTCTTGCCAGCGATGAATTTCTTTACGTTATCGATTTCCTTAGCCGCCGCTTTGATCGTATCGTTATCAGCATCGATGGCGACAGTCACGTGACCGCGCAGCTTACCATTAACTTGAACCATCAGTTCATAAGTCTGAGCAACCAGCTTGGATTCATCTACAGTTGGCCAAGCCGCATAAGTCAAGGAATGATCATGACCCAGCTTCTGCCAGATTTCTTCCATCAAGTGCGGTGCGATTGGCGCCAGCATCTTAACGACGCCTTCAACGTACTCATAAGGCAGCACCTCGGCTTTTTGCGCGTCGTTGATGAAGACCATCAACTGCGAAATCGCAGTGTTAAAATGCAAGTCTTCGAAATCTTCGGTAACTTTCTTGACGGTTTCGTTATAGACTTTGTCCAACTTGCCATCATTGAAGGTGGTGATATGATCACGCATCTTGCCATTGTCATCGATGAAGGTCCGATAGAAGCGGTCCAAGAACTTGCGGGCCCCGGCTAAACCAGTGGTGCTCCATGCGATCCCAGCATCCAAAGGTCCCATGAACATTTCATACAAGCGCAAGGTATCGGCACCGTATTGTTCAACGACATCATCAGGGTTAACCACGTTGCCTTTAGACTTGGACATCTTTTCGTGGTTGTCGCCTAAGATCATGCCTTGGTTGTATAGTTTCTGGAATGGTTCCTTGTTCGGAATGGCGCCGATGTCATACAAGAACAGGTTCCAAAACCGCGCATACAGCAAATGCAATACCGCATGTTCCGCCCCGCCAATGTACAAATCAACTGGCAGCCATTCTTTAAGCTTGTCATAATCGGCTAAGGCTTCTTTGTTATGCGGATCAACAAAGCGCAGGAAATACCAAGAAGACCCAGCCCATTGCGGCATGGTATTGGTTTCGCGCTTGCCTTTGCGGCCGTTTTCATCAACGACATTGACCCAATCTTCCAAGTTGGCCAATGGGGACTCACCGGTGCCAGAAGGCTTGATGTCGGCTTCTTCAGGCAGCATCAACGGCAATTCATCTTCTGGGACCAGTGTCGTTTCGCCATCTTCCCAGTGAATGACTGGAATCGGTTCGCCCCAATAACGTTGCCGTGAGAATACCCAATCGCGCAGCTTGTAGTTAACGTGCTTTTCACCAACATGATGGTCTTCTAACCAGGCAACGGCACGATCGATGGCGTCAGCTTTGTTCAAGCCGTCTAAGAAATCAGAGTTGATGTGCACGCCGTCGCCAGTGTAAGCCGCTTCATCAACGTTGCCGCCTTCAATGACTGGGGTGATCTTCAAACCAAACTTCTTGGCAAAAGCGTAGTCACGGTCATCATGAGCAGGTACGGCCATGATCGCCCCGGTACCATAGCTGGCCAAAACGTAATCAGAGATCCAAATCGGCAGCTGCTCGCCGTTGATCGGGTTGATGGCATAAGCGCCAGTCCACACACCGGTCTTGTCTTTGTTCAAGTCGGTGCGTTCCAAGTCAGACTTATGTTCAATGGCGGCTTTATATGCTGCCACCGCGGCTTTTTGTTCAGGGGTGGTGATGGTATCCACCAAGTCATGTTCTGGTGCCATGACGGTATAAGTGGCGCCGAACAAGGTATCTGGGCGGGTAGTGAACACATCAAAAGACTGATCAGAACCGGCGATCTTGAAGGTCACTTGGGCCCCCACTGAGCGGCCGATCCAATTGCGCTGCATCTGCTTGATGTTTTCCGGCCAATCAAGATCATCTAAATCAGCCAACAGCTTGTCGGCATAAGCGGTGATTTTCAGCATCCATTGGCGCATCGGCTTGCGTACCACTGGGAAGCCGCCGCGTTCAGTTTTGCCATCGATGACTTCTTCGTTGGCCACCACAGTTCCCAGATCTGGACTCCAGTTGACTGGAATCTCAGCTTCATAAGCCAAACCGTGCTTGTACAGCTGTTCGAAGATCCATTGCGTCCACTTGTAGTAGTTAGGATCAGTGGTGGACAATTCGCGATTCCAATCATAAGAGAAGCCCAAGCTGTTGATCTGGCGCTTGAAGTTTTCGATGTTTTTCTTGGTGAATTCACGCGGGTTGTGGCCGGTGTTCAAGGCATATTGTTCTGCCGGCAACCCAAACGCATCCCAGCCCATTGGATGCAAGACGTTATAGCCTTGCATGCGCTTCATGCGCGCCGTGATATCCGTTGCGGTATAACCTTCCGGATGTCCCACATGCAAGCCTTGGCCTGACGGATAAGGAAACATGTCAAGCGCGTAGTAGTTCTTCTTGTTCGGGTCCGTTGTGGTATTGAACTCGTTGTGTTCTGCCCAATACTTTTGCCACTTCTTTTCGATCGCCTTATGATCGTATGCCATCAATATAGCCTCCTATGATTGTCAAATAAACAAAAAACCGCCCTAAAAAGTTAGGACGGAAATTCCGCGGTACCACCTAAGTTCTGCAAATGCAGCGCTTGAATTGGATAACGGGGCTGCCGGTCGCCGCTACTTGTTCACGACGACAACGCAAAGGTGAGTTCATCGACTGCATTGCCAGGCTCACAATGACCGCCTGGTCCCTGCTGTCCCGCAGTGGGATTACTAGTCCTTTGTTCGTTTGATATTGGGTCAATAATAGCAAAAACTCGCCCACTGTACAAGCCTTTTAGCACAAGCAATATGACCAATCGCAGAATGACTCGTGTCTGTGAGTCAAGTCTGCTAGGATAGAGTCAGCACTTGATCGGATCTGATCAAGCCAAACCGTTTTTTTTCTAAGCAAAGGAGTGTACCATGTCTCGTCGCAATTTGCCTTTATTTATCGCGATCATCGCCGGCTTAGCTTGTGCGCCTTTTGTTTGGGGCGTCGCTGAAGACGCCAGTTGGGTGCATCAATTTGATCAAGCGATCGTTCAAGTGGTGACTGCTTGGCGCCCGGCTTGGCTAAGCACCGTGATGTTAACCGTGACGAACTTTGGCGATCCGCTTAGCGTCGTGTTTCTGGCTGCGGCGCTGGCGTTTGCCATTGGCTGGACGCACCGTTATCGACAAGCCGCTTACTGCATCTATACGATTGCTGGGTTAAGTGCGTGCAACAATTTGCTGAAACACTGGCTGCGCCGCCCGCGGCCATTCATTGCTGATCCCTCGATCACGCCGTTGACGCATGCAGCAGGCTATTCGTTCCCTTCTGGCCACTCTTCTGGGGCCATGCTGTTATATGGCAGCATCATCTTGTTGTGCGGGTTGTGGCCATGGCCAGCGCGCGCCAAGGCGCTGGTGCGCACACTTTGCATCATCATGATCGCGTCGATTGGCTACTCGCGTATATACGTGCAAGTGCATTACCCTAGTGATGTGGCAGCGGGTTTTCTATCAGCATTATGCGGCTTGTGTCTGCTTTGGTGGCTCATCGCGCCTAGCTTGAAACAAGAGGAAACCGCATTGCCGCACTGAAATACCACAACAGCCCATCTGCCATGAAAATTCAGGCAGATGGGCTGTTGTTGATCATGCTTCTGCTAAGACTTCGGCATGGTCAAACCAATTGGCAAACAAGGCCAAGCCGACTACCACAACGGTGCACCAGAAAATCCCATGGATCCCGGTGTATAGAATATGCCGCAGCGCCGGCAGTACCGCTGGATCAAGCTCGTGAACTTTCTTGGCATCGATCAATGAATTGAGCATGTCCATATGCAAATGGGCATTGCCTTGCACGCCTTTGGCTAATTGCAAGTTCAACACCACCCCAAACACCGAGACCATCAAGGTTTGCCCCAAAGTCCGACTCAAGGTGTTAAAGCTGGTGGCAACGCCGACAATGTTTTTGGGGACAACGGCTTGCGCCCGCACCGTTGTGGTGCTGATGATCGTCCCAAAGCCAAAGCCTAAGCCGCAAGCGATCACCAACAACGTCCAATACGGCGTGGCTTCGCCAACCAATGCTAAGGCTGCCCCGCCAAACAACAAGATCGTTAAAGCCATCGCCGTGATCCGCTTAGGCGTGGTTTTGACCAACAGCCGGCCGGCCACAAATGACCCAACGATCCACATCAGCGAACTTGGGGTAATGGCAAAGCCGCCCATGGTGGCCCCTAATCCTAAGATCCCTTGGACCCACATGGGCATATAGGTTTCATAGCCGATCACAAACCCGGAAATCAAAGCGGCAATCAAGTTGGTGATCACAAACGCTCGGTTGGCAAATAATGCCAAGTCAATGATTGGATCACGGGCGGTTTTTTCGGCACGCACGAATAACCAGAAACAAAGTGCAGCCGCCGCCAGCAAGGCAATCATTTTGGACACCCCATGACTGGTCGCCAGCGCCTGAAAGCCCAACAGCAGAAATAATAAACTCAACACCAACCATAAGGTGCCCCAATAATCAATTGGCGCATCAGCACGGTGTTTGGGCTCGTGCAAGAACGCCGCCACCAGCAACATTGTGAGCAAGCCAATCGGTACATTGATAAAATACACCCAATGCCAAGACAACTGCTCAACAATAAATCCGCCTAACAGCGGCGCCACCAATGCGGCGATCCCCCAAGCAGAGCCGTTGAAACCCAAGACTTTGGCACGTTGTTCAAAGGGATAAATATCAGCGATGATGGTAAATGTCACTGGCATGATCGCCCCGGCGCCAACGCCTTGAATCGCGCGCATCACGATCAACATCGGCATGCTGGCTGACAACCCAGACAACAACGAGCCGACCACAAAAATCGCCAAGCCTGCTTCAAATACGGGTTTTCGGCCAATGCGATCAGCCAGCTTGCCGAAAATCGGCGTGGCCATGGCATTGGTCAATAAGTAAATCGAAATGATCCAATTCATCATCGCCACGCCGTGCAAATCGCCGACGATCGTTGGCAAGGCAGTGGCAACAATGGTGCCTTCCACCGCCGTCATGAAAGTGGCAACGAATAAGGCAACGGTAACCGCGGCAACATTAGTTTTCGCTTTGTGCATGATTCCCCCTAAGTTGAATGACCAACAATTAACAAAAGCGCCTCAAACGCTTCACACAAAAAGACGTCCACTACCCCTAAAGGTAATGAACGCCTCTTTTCTCGTTTAATCTAAGTACTTGGCCAACGCCGACACTTTGTCGAGGTGTTCCCAAGGAAGATCAACATCTGTACGTCCAAAATGACCATATGCTGCAGTCTGTTTATAAATCGGCCGCCGCAAGTTAAGCATCTTAATGATCCCAGCAGGCCGTAAATCGAAGTTCTCGCGAATCGCTTGTTGGATCTTGTCTTCAGCGATTTTGTTGGTACCAAAGCAGTTCACAGAAACCGATACCGGCTGGGCAACCCCAATGGCATAAGCTAACTGCACTTCCAACTTATCTGCCAAACCTGCCGCTACAGCGTTTTTGGCGATATAACGGGCTGCATAAGAAGCAGAGCGGTCCACTTTGGTCGCATCTTTACCTGAGAAGCAACCGCCGCCATGCCGCGCAAAGCCGCCATAAGTATCCACAATGATCTTACGTCCTGTTAAACCAGAATCAGCTTGAGGCCCACCAAGCACGAAACGGCCAGTTGGGTTGACGTAGATCTTGGTTTGATCATCAAGCAAGTTTGCCGGAATTACGGCACGAATCACTTGTTCTTCAACGTCTTTTCTGATTTGTGCTAACGTCGCTTCTGGATCATGCTGCGTCGAAACCACCACTGTGTCAACGCGTACCGGCTTTTCGTTATCGTCATATTCAACAGTAACTTGGGCTTTTGCATCTGGACGCAGGTAGGAAATCGTGCCAGCCTTACGCAGTTGGGCGATTTTTTGCATGAGTTGATGAGACAATGAAATCGGCAGCGGCATCAATTCTTTGGTTTCATTGATAGCATAGCCGAACATCATCCCTTGGTCGCCAGCACCGATCTTGTCTAACGGATCGCTGTTACCTTCCTTGGCTTCATAGGAATCATCGACACCCATGGCGATATCTGGTGATTGTTCATCTAAAGCCACGAGTACGCCCACAGAATCAGGATCGAAGCCGGATTCTTTGGTGTAGCCGATTTCGCGGATCGTTTCGCGGACAATGTGTTGAATGTCCACATAAGCACTGGTCGAAATTTCGCCTACAACCAGCACCAATCCAGTGGTAACGGTGGTTTCACAAGCCACATGGGCCTGTGGATCTTGCGCCAAAATGGCGTCTAAGATCGCATCGCTGATTTGATCAGCGATCTTATCGGGATGACCTTCTGATACGGACTCCGACGTGAATAAGTGACGTTCTTGCATGATTTGTGTTTCCCCCTTATGATTATCGGTTACAAGGCATGTCTGCAAGGCAGACCCCATCGGGAATTGTATTGCAACTTTGTTAGCATAACACTTTTAACCCGCTTTTGCCAATCAACCATGCAGCCGTGTCACACCCACGATCATAGCGATCAAGACGCCTAATGCCGCCATGATCACGCCGTTATACTTCAAGACGCGCGTTGATAATGCAGCAGGCACTAGTACCAGCAGCACCGCAGCCAAAAGACTATACTGCTGGCTCAAAAGGCCAATGCCAGCATCAAACAGCAACACCAACCCACTCACCCACAACGGCAAACGGCTGGCCCACAATGCTGCAGCCACTGGGACTAATAACAAGCCAATCAACACCAGTACCTGCCAAGTCAAACCGCTTAACTCTAGATCAAACAAGCCTGCTTGCACGAAGGCCACTTGCACCAGCCATAAGCTTTCACGCCAGACGACCGGCATATTTTGCGTTTCAGCCAGCCAAGCCAACCCCACTTGTGCCAGCATCAACGGTACCCACAGCCAATGGCCGACACTGGCCAAGCAGCCAAATACCAGCGCTGCTGCCCGCCACCAGTTTGCCTTAAGCTGCATCCGCACACAAGCCAGACACACCGCCATCGCTACGGCACACGCTAATTGCCAACTCCAATTCACACTTTGATAAACCAGCGGTAATGTGATCATCTCAAGCGCACACACGCCGCCAAGCAAGATCTTCTGCATCCCAAACTCCTTAATGTATTAAAAAAGCCCACCCCCGCAGGTGAGCATCTGATACGGTTCCAACGAGACTCGAACTCGTGATCTCCTGCGTGACAGGCAGGCGTCCTAACCAACTAGACCATGGAACCGAAATACAAAAAAATGGAGGATATAGGGCTCGAACCTATGACCCTCTGCTTGTAAGGCAGACGCTCTCCCAACTGAGCTAATCCTCCATATATAAGTGACCCGTACGGGATTTGAACCCATGTTACCGCCGTGAAAGGGCGGTGTCTTAACCACTTGACCAACGGGCCATTTGCAACAAACGGAGAGTAAGGGATTCGAACCCTTGATAGAGGTAAAGCCCCTATACATGGTTTCCAACCATGCTCCTTCGGCCACTCGGACAACTCTCCATGCAACTCCGGATGTCAGGCTCGAACTGACGACACCCTGATTAACAGTCAGGTGCTCTACCACTGAGCTAATCCGGAATAATGTAACAGCGTGGCGGCTTCCTACCCTCGCAGGCAGTCACCCACCAACTACTCTCGGCGTAGAGAAGCTTAACTTCTGTGTTCGGCATGGGAACAGGTGTATCCTTCTCGCTATCGCCACCACACTGTATTTATAGAAGGTTTGCACCCTCAAAACTGGACATCATTGTATTTAGTTGCCTAAAACCGTATTTGTGCTACCACCTGCTGGCAATTACGACCAACAGGATTTTTGGTTAAGTCCTCGACCGATTAGTACTGGTCCGCTCCAAGCATCGCTGCTCTTCCACTTCCAGCCTATCTACCTGATCATCTCTCAGGGGTCT
>NZ_BAAFPR010000003.1:0-205522 GCF_042847315.1 Lacticaseibacillus jixiensis | reverse complement strand
ACCAACGAGGTCCACAATAAGATGGTTCGGCGAGACTTTCCCAAAGGTGAATCCCTAGACGCTGTCAGCCCACAAGCTGTCGCCGAAACTCAAGATCGGCTCAACCGCCTCCCTCGTCGCCAACTCAGATATCGGACGACCGAGGAAGTCTTCGTCGCTGAGCGCGCTCGAGCTCAGCGACGAGCTGCCAAGGTAGTCGTAGCCAGCTAGCTCAACTCATCAAAGATAACAGTTCATCTCACGGTGTCGTGCCATGGGGTGGCTAACTTGTTCTTGCAATTTGCGGTTATTTAAATGTTGTAATACTTGTCAAAAATCTTAAAGCCCAGTTTCGCCGTGTATAGTTAACCTATGGAAAAGATAACTTAGGCAAACGAAGAAAGGAGGGTTCGCTCATGATGCCATTACCATTGGATTGGGAGACTCTGGGCCTTAAGTAATGATTGTCTATTCAAACAAAGTCTTACAACAAGTTGCAGCCCTGCTAGTTCGGATTAACTTAGCTATCTGAAATGTACGCCGTGTCTGACGCTCATTCAAGCATTTATGATAGCGATTTCAGCCATTACTTCGATACTTAGCCAATCCGATCTAAGCAGTGCAACTGGTTTCGATTAGCACAACTTCACAAGGCATCTCCACCGTATTGTTGAAAGCAGCAATGAACTTGCAGACTTTTCTGAAATCAGACTCATCTAATTGTTGCTGCTGTCTTTAGTGGAAATCGATTCTCAAAGGATTACTAATAATATTTTCAAAAACACAAAGATAAGGAGGAACCACCCATGAAAGTCACCAAATTTAGCTACGCCCTGTTGAGTGCAGTGATGCTTGCAGGGGCGGCTACCCCATCTGTCGTTACGTTTGCATCTACGGAAACGTTGAATTCATCGGCAAACGCTGATCGCAATACAACTGACATCGAAAATGCTATTGACGGTGAAGTAAATATTGACAACCTTGTAGACTATGTTAAAGTTAACGTAAGCGCTTCCCGGTTTGAACTTGCAAGTGACGCGTTGACTGATCTTACGAACTCTGAATATGACTTCTTGAGCGTCCAAATTGCATTAAGCAATGCACACATTGCGACAATGATTGAGGATGGCTTTGAAGATTTCTTTGTTGCCGATCCTGGTTCGGACGTTGTTTACATCTATAATAACGGTATCTTGTCGCCTGTCCTTCCATCTCTCGATGCTCGATATACCGAGGGTGTGACCAAGGTTACCGTACATTGGAACTTTGTCCGAATTTATTTAAGTCGTACGGCGGCGAACCGAGCGGTTAACGGGATGGGATTAACAGGTGCCGCGTCATATCTTACGACTTCGCAAATTAAGGCCACTGCTTCTAAGATGTTTACTACACCATTTCCTGGTGGCGTATGGTTCGACATCAACTTCTTTGATGTGGGGGTATCGGCAATTGGCGGATTAGCTGGAGTTGCAACAGCCATTCTATTGGATGGCATTAATAGTCACGGGTACCAATAACCCTAAGAAGCTATAAAGAAGGATGACAATGAATAAGAAACTTTGGCTTATTATATTTCTATATATACTGTTGATTATCACGGTGGTAAGCTTATACCTGTCGACGAAGACGGTTACACTGATTTTTATCATAGTTTCCTTCTTTGATCTCACCTATCTTATGCTTGAGTTAACGTCCAAGAACCGATAGTCTGTGAATTCAGTGGCGAGCTGCACTTCATTCTTGGTTCTGTACGATTTGTTGACCCCATTTCTCCAAGTACAATGGTATTGAAAGATGATTCCTATCCCTTGAAGGTTTCTCAGAGATGAGGAACCTTTTTCGTATTGACCAATCGTTAAGTTGGTTGGTCAACACATCACTAGTACGAAGCGTAGAATTTCTTGGCAACGCTCACTGTTGTACCGATTGGCATAAGTGACGGCTCTTTTTTCCATTGCAGCCGTTTGAGCTAGACGGCAACTACTTGTGTTCGTATCGCTGATCCAGCCAATCAGCGAAAAAGAGCGCTAAGATTGATTCCGCACTCTTTTATCCTTACAACAACACACGAACATGGCAATATTGCAATCAGCAATTTTCTTTGATGTATTCTATCCAGCTTTGTTGGTCAACCGTACGCAATGCGGACAAAATTTTTCGCTTTATCTTAGTGACATCCTGACCACTTCTTGATTGCTTAAGCATTTGAAACACTTGCAACGCAATACTCGCTCTAACATCATGATAGGTATTCGCAACTTTGGCCAGCTCACTCTTAAACTCACAGAAGAGAACTTCGTCATGGCGTTCAAATGTAAGTTGGCTTCCGTTTATAAGAAAAGCGAGCAGATCATTGGCGTGGTTTGAGCTGTTAACAGCTAACCACATGCTTTCAACAGATTCATGAAATTGAAAACTAATATACTTGTCGTCGAAAACAAATAAACAATTTGTAAACAGAACTAGCTCAAATCGTCCCCAGCTGTAAACTGAATCAAGGTAGTTCTTCAGATGCTCAACAATTCCTGGTACCTTCGGATCAGTTAAGACTGCCTTACAGCGAAGATCATTTAGAAGGTAGTACTGGGCGTAAAGACTATAGAAGTAGAAATCATTCGTATCTTCAAATCTTGCCAACAGATCATCTGCTAAGGATTGGTCAAATGGCGCCTTAAATCCGTGTGAAACCCTAGTGGCCAACTCTCTCCGCGGGTCAATGAGACTACTGTCGTAAAGATACTCGTATTCCTCTAATGTAATATTCAACCGATTGCAATATCTAACCAGGTTATCAAAGGTAATGCTTGACCCACCACGTTCAAATGCGGCAAGTGAATTTCGGCTTGTAATGCCTGCCGACAATTGTTCCTGCGTCAAATTCCGTTCAATGCGAAGTTTTTTAATTAATTCCCCGTGCCGCAATATCAACATCTCCAACGTATATTGAAAAAATACTGTTATTTAAATGTTGTAATACTTGTCAAAAATCTTAAAGCCCAGTTTCGCCGTGTATGGTTAACCTATGGAAAAGATAACTTAGGCAAGCGAAGAAAGGAGGGTTCGCTCATGATGCCATTACCACTGGATTGGGAGACTCTGGGCCTTAAGTAATGATTGTCTATTCAAACAAAGTCGTACAACAACTTGCAGCCCTGCTAGCTCGGATTAACTTAGCTGCCTGAAATATACGCCGTGTCTGACGCTCATTCAAACATTTATGATAGCGATTTCAGCCATTACCTCGATACTTCTAAGCAGTGCAACTGGTTTCGATTAGCACAACTTCACAAGGCATCTCCACCGTATTGTTGACGGATACTCATGCTGTAAAAAAACAGCACACAAAGGAGGAAACTTTTATGAAGATCACCAGACTTAGCTATGCAGCACTCTGCGCTATGATGCTCGCAAGTGCTTCCACCCCAACTTTAACAGCGTTTGCGTCCTCAGGCACCGAAAATACTTCTAGCACGAAGACTGAAAATTCAGTTATTGAAAAAAGCAATGCAATTGCAGATTTTTCAGACCCGGTTTCCGTGAGTCCTCTTGAATCAAATAATCAGGTAACGGCACCAATTTCTCTGGAGACTCAAACAAAAATCAATGCTTTAATTCAAGTCATTGATAACCAATACGTCCTTGCGAAAAATGCAATCGATTCGCTAAAAACTAGTGAATATGTTCTAGCGGTAAAAGTCCTACAGGAAAGAAACTTCCAGGTCCTATCCCAACACTTAACCATTGATCCAGAAACTAAGGAATTTGAGGCTTACTACAATGACGCGGGCCAGCAAATTGAAACTCGGATGGCTGCATCGGTCACCGTGACTAACGGATGGAATTACATTCGAGTTAAACTTAACACAAACGCAGTAGCCAACAAATTCCGAGACTTCTGTGATAAATTCTCCAACATGTTGAGCATGGGCTCTGACGTGTCGATGGCAGTTAGTCAATGTGCTGTCCTTTTTCCAGAACTATTACCATTCATTAGTATTATTGAAACTGCAAATTTTGCACTCTATCTTGCTGCCAGTGCGTTTTCACTTATCGATGTGGCAGTTGACAACGTCGTAGGTAAGTATGGATCATTCTATGTAGATATTAATATCTTTACTCTCGGGGTTTCAACGGGCAACCTATAACACAAGGAAATACAAAGTGTTGTATCTACCTAACCATACGTCCTAAGGCGTGTGGTTTTATTTGATGGGATATTTTTATTCTTATATTGTGGATTGACTCACGAAAGCGTATGGTACTGGTGAGGCGTTTACTCACTGAAATATCGCTCTATTTCCGACCTTGTATTACTATAATCTGATAGATTGCGAGTTGATATAATGTTACTACGAGCTTCAGAAACCGTTGCAGCTGAAACTAATAATAATTATTATGACGTTGGCGGAATAAATGCGATCATTGGCTTCTTCAATAATATCTTTAACTTTAAGGGAAAAAGCACTCGTCGAGAGTTTTGGTGGATGAAACTTTGGACAACACTTGTTGAGGTGGTAGTCAGTTCTATACTTTTAGTACAAATATTCAACTCTCCCACACAATTGTTGAAGGGCCATCTTGGACATTTGAACGATTCGCAGGATAGTGCTTGGATGGGACTTTTAGGATTCTGGCTCGTTTTTATTCTATGGATCTCAGTACCTTCTCTTGCAATGGGAATTCGCCGTTACAGAGATGCAGGTATACCTTGGGGAATCTACATTGTACTACGTTATATCGTTTGCATGTTTTATGTCACTTTTCTTGTTTTAGCGCTTAATAGTGCCGATTGGAACATATTGTTATTAGCTATTGGTACTGACTGCATCTCACAATTGCCAACACTTAAAGCGTCCAAACATGCGCTCACCACAGAATTGGTTTCAATAAATCAAACAACCAGCTATGAGCATTCCAAAGGCAACAGTATCAAATCAAGTAAATATAGTACAATTTCAGCTCTACTAGCACTTTTCATCGTGGTAATTGCTGGCTACTTTATTTTTTCTGGACAAAGGGTTATTGGCCAGCTCGTGCTCGGCATTGCATTAATAGTTGGCATACTTCCTAGACTCTTGCGAAAGGGTTCCGGAAAGTAAACTCTGTAGCATGTATACATGTCGTTTTATGGTTCCTTATCAGGGCGTACGCAAAACAGACCTATCACTCACAACTTAATTATCGAAACCGAGTAACACTTGACACATACGAAAGATAATATTAAAGCTGTTGTGAAGCTTGTTGAGAAATACATTCTTTCTAAGCTTGGTATTACGGTTACCGGTCTTACGGAAATCGCTATGGTGGTTACAGGAACCTCTTTTTGCGGACTTGTCGCTGAGGCAGCGGATCGTATTGATGGTTCCAACGACGGTTATCTCTTTGCATAAAGGATTAAAATGAAAAAAACTAATAAGCTGTTGCTGGTATTCGCGATTGTTGTCATTTTAGATTTATGCCTTGCTGTTTCATTCTTATTGCGGTCGCGTTTCCTTGTTGGAGGCGTTGCTCTTGTAGCGGGGTTAGACTTGGCTAGACGTTGGTGGAATCTAAAGGTGGAGATTCGTAAGTGGCAATTGAAACATCCAGATTATTAATATAGCTGTGCGCAGAAAAGTAGTCTTATTGGTTCGGGGGACAAGCTTGCGAGTTCCGAGGCTGCAACTTGACACAAGGCGTACAACTTCAAAAAGCCCATCATCTAGGCATTTCTAGGCGGTGGGCTTTTGAGGCGTTCATGAGGTTTTTTGTGTGGAAGTTTGTCAAATGGTGTTGAAGGATAGTTCCTATCCTTTGAAGGTTTCTCAGTGATGAGAAACCTTTTTCGTATTGATCAATCGTTAAGTTGGTGGGTCAACCCATCACTAGTACGAAGCGTAGAATCTAATGCTGATATGATTAAAGGCTCTACACTTTCTATTGTTGGAGAAATTCAACGCTACACGTGCAGACCCGCTTTAAATGACAAAATAATGGGACACCTATTTATATCAGTCCTTGATTATCTGGAAAATGCCGCCAGCAGCTGCTTTTTCTGCTTGCGCGTGCGCACGATGACCAAACGCTGCGTTTCTCGCAACTGCGCCAGCGCCGGCTGCAACCGCCGCTTCTCGACTTGCGCAAAGCGCAGCACATACCACAAGAAACGCACATATTCGCGATCCCAGTGTTCAACAAAGTTCGCGGGCATCTCCGGGCGGCTGCTTGGGTCTTTGGCAAAGCGCCATGAGCGGCGCAATATCCGCAGCAAAGCGACTAACGCATTGCAGCGTACCCACACGATCACGTCGGCTTGCGGCACGCGAACATTCAGCGTACTGGCATAATTGCCATCGATCAGCCAATTCTCATGCGCTGCCATGAAAGCCTCCTGCTGGGCAATGAAGCGCTGTTTGGCTTGGGCACTATAATCGTCGGCATGCCACAGCTGGTCTAAAGCCAGCAGGGGCCAGCCGGTTTGTTGCGCAATGGCTGAGGCCAGCGTTGACTTCCCGGCGCCAGGCCGGCCGATCAATAAGAGTTTCATCGTTTTCCCTCCGGCATTAGAATACCGCACCAGTCTTTAGTCGCCTAGTGCGGTATCAATCAGGCTTCAGGAATTCTGGCCAGCAGCGTTTGGGCATTGGCGCGGATGTCTGCGGCAGCGAAGAGCTCTGATACCAAGGCGACACCAGCGATCCCCGTCCCTGCCAGCTGTGCCAAGTTGCCTTGATGAATGCCGCCGATCGCCACTGCCGGAATGTGCACGGCTTGGGTGATGGCGCGCAAGGTGGTCAGCGGCACGTCCACAGCATCCGGCTTCGTCGCCGTAGCAAACACCGCGCCGACGCCAAGGTAATCGGCGCCAGCAGCTTGGGCGGCCAAGGCTTCAGGCACGGTTTGCGCCGAGACGCCTACCAGCTTATCCGGCCCCCAACTTGCGCGAATGGTGCCGGCAGCCAAGTCAGCTTGGCCGACATGGATCCCGTCGGCGTCAACGGCCTGCGCCACTGCCAAGTTATCATTGATGATAAAAGGCACATGATAGTCGGCACAGACTTGCTTGATCGTCCAGGCTTCTTTGATGAAATCAGCATCTGACAAGTGCTTCTCCCGCAATTGCACCATTGTCACGCCGCCTTGGATCGCTTCTGTCACACATTCAGCCAAGGTACGTCCGTTAAGCCATTGCCGATCTGTCACGGCATATAATTTAAGCGATTTTGCGTCCATCACGCCGCCTCCAATTCACTAGTACCGCTAAGATTCCTACCACCAACACCGTCGGCACCGTGCTGCCCAGCAATGAAACATGGGCCAAGAACAGGCGATAACACGCCACGCCCAGCACCCACAAGATGATATTCGGCAGATCCAAGCTGGCTGTCGCCTTTTGACCTAAGGCAAAGCCGACAATGGCGATCACTGCCATTGGCACAAATACCGCGCTGATCCAATACAAGAAATCTGCATAAGCCGCTTCCGGCACGAACACCGCAATCGCCGTGCCGATCACCGTCACGCCAATGGCCAACCACTTGGTCACCCCGCCGACCAGCAGCTGCGCAGAAACACCGGCGGAATACACATCCAAGAACGTGGTCGTGATCGTCGACAACACAATCACCACCAGCGCCACGGCGCCCATGCCAAAGCCTTGCATCAACCCGGCGATGCTGGTTTGGCCGGTGAACACCGTGCCTAATAAACCAATGGCAAACATCCACATGCTGCCGATGCTGTAGACGCCGACGCTTAAGGCGTTGGCCTGCAGCGGCTGCTTGGCTTGGCTGGTGTAATCAGCGATCAGCGGCAGCCACGACAGCGGCATGGCAATGGCTAATTCAATCGCCGCACCGAAACTCAAACTGCCGCTGGCGGCATGCACCTGAGCGTGGCCGACGAAGCGAATCGATAAGTAAACGCCAGCCAATAACAGTGCCAGCATCGCCACAGTGTTGAGCTTGCCTAAATCAGCCAAGCCGATCAACAGCCACACGCCAGTCACCGCACCAATCACGATCGCCCAAAAGCCCAGCCCCAACGGCCAGAATACTTGCGCCGCTTGCGCTCCGGTGAGGACCATCACCGCGGTCCACCCCACCAGCTGCAACACGTTAAGCCCGGCAAACCACTGCGCCCCGCGTTTACCAAACGCAATGCCCATCGTCGCCATCGCGGGTTGCCCAGTCAGCGCCCCGATGCGGCCGCAGCCATACATCAGCGCGCCGCCTAATACATGGCCGATCAAGATTGCCAGCAAGCCCATGCCCAGCCCCAGCGGTGCAAACAAGGTGCCGGATAGAATTTCCGCCAGACTGATGGCAGCGCCAAACCATAACAATGCGTTGTCTTTGAGACTAGTTTTCATATGCGTCCTCCGGATATGCCCAGTGATTCAACGGCCCATGCCCGTGGCCAACAATGATGCCGTCTTTGATCGCCGCTTCTACATAGGCTTTGCCGGTGCGAATGGCGCCTGCCAAGTCGCGCCCTTTGGCCAATTCGGCGGTGATGCAAGCCGACAAGGTGTCGCCGGTGCCATGCGTGCGGATCGTGTCAACGCGCTTGGCCGGCATCCAGAAGTCTTCGCCGCTGGCCAACAAAACATAGTCGCTAGCTGAGTCGCTGTCTTCAAGGTGGCCGCCTTTGATGATGACGTTCTGCGCGCCAGTGGCCAGGATGCGCCGCCCTGCTTCTTTCATATCATCAGTGGTGGTGATCGTCATGTTAGCCAGCTTCTGGGCTTCAGGTAAATTCGGTGTCGCCAAAGTCGCCAATGGTAATAATTCGTCGCGGACCACGGCAATGGCATCTTCGCTTAACAGCGACGCACCACCTTTGGCGATCATCACCGGATCGACTGTCAGCGGGCCGAAGTCGTAACGCTTAAGGTTGCGAACGACTGCGCGCACCGTGGGCACGTCAGCAAGCATCCCGGTTTTGCAAGCGCGGATGGCCAGATCTGCGGCCAAGCTGGCAAATTGCGCATCGATCATTGCTTCTGGCAAAGCCAGCGAATCTTGCACGCCGAGGGTATTTTGCGCAGTGATCGCCACCAACACCGTGGTGGCAAAAACGTGCCGCGATTGAATCGTCTTGAGGTCAGCTTGCATGCCGGCCCCGCCGCCGGAATCGGAACCGGCGATCGATAATGCTTGAGGAAATTGGTCCATGTTGTTCTCCTTATTGGGTTTCGTCGAGCACCGCTAAGTGCGCTTTGCTCTGCTCTGGTTTCTCGTCGAGCTGCACAGCCCAACGCGGGTGCATTTAGCTACGCCATCGTACTCGGGACAAAGTACATCCCAAGCACGATGGCTAGGCTAACTGACCCGCTAAGTTCGGGCTGTTCCGCTCTGGTTTCTAGGCACGGCGAGCGGCTTCGTAGCGGGTCAGTGTGTTGAGTTTCTCAACATCTAATGTCGCCAAAGTATCCAACAGCTGGGCCGCAAAAGTCCCGCCTTGCGTCGCTTCCAACTTTGCTGCAGTCTGTTCGCCAGCAACCCCAAGCGTTGCGGCACCCATTAAAGCAGCGGCAAAGTAGTCATCGGTCAAGCCTGCGTACGCGCCGATGATGCTCGACAACAAGTCGCCTGAACCCACCACCGCTGGCAACAACGGTGTTTCGTTATATACCGTCGCCAAATTATTGCCGCTGGCGATCGCGTCGATTTTGCCGGAAACCACCACGGTGCAACCGTACTTCTGCGCGCAATGTTGCGCCAATTCAGCCGGTGCCGCAGCAGCATCCCCGGCGTCAATGCCCTTCGCGTTGGCTTCAATGCCTGCCAAAAACGCGATTTCGCCTGCATTGCCGCGAATCACACTGATCGGGTAATCTTCCAGCAACTTTTTTGCCGCTTCGGCGCGATAACTGGTCGCGCCAACAGCCACCGGATCAAGCACGATCGGCTTGGCATGGGCTTTGGCCGCGTCGGCCAAGGCCAACACCAGCGGCATGTCGGTGTGGTTGATGGTGCCGATATTGATCACTAGCGCGTTGGCCGCAGTCATCAACTGATCCGCTTCTTCCTCAGCCAACGTCATGATCGGCGATGCACCCAAGGCATTCAAGCCATTGGCAACAAAGTTGGGTGTGACAAAATTGGCGTAGTTGACCACCAACGGATGGGTCGTTTGCAATTGGGCTAACAATTCAGTATTCATAAAACATTCCTCCTTGAGATAACGTTGTTGTGACTGGGCTTCGTCGAGCTGTGCAAAGCAACGCGGCAGTGATATAAGCCGTGACGCCGCCAAGGCAAAGAACGCCTTTGCGTCATCCCATCTTATATCAGCCGCTAAATGCGCTTTGCTTCGCTCTGGTTTCTTCGTCGAGCTGCGCAGCCCAACGCGGCGTGATATAAGTCGTGACGTCAATTGGGCCAAAACCGCCCAACTGCCATCCCGCCTTATATCCACCGCTAAGTTCGGGCTGCTTCACTCTGGTTTCTTCGTCGAGCTGCGTGGCGCAATGCGGGTACATTTAGCTACGCCATCGTACTCGGCTAAGTGCGCGCCACTTCGCTCTGGGCACAAAAAATAGCGCCGCAGGATTTGCGACGCTACTGAAAAAAAACAGTTCACGACACTTCCCTACGCAAGTCCTAACTTACAGGTTCCAAGGGACCAAGCAGTGTATGCTTATCTCGGCCGCTACTGGCGGCGCCCCTAGTGTTCAATTAATTATTTAATTGGCTTTAGGATAACACAGTTGTACTGGAAGCGCCATCTAGATTCTTCGGCGAACTCTCCCAAAGAAATCACAATCCTGATCCAAATACTGGAGAACAGGCGTTGCGCAGGCGCACGAGGAAGGCGTCGGTCAGGCCGTGAAACGGGTGACATCAAGTGAGACTCGCGCCTTTTGCGAGGCTTACTCGATGTCACCCGCGGCAACTTTTGAGCTTTGTAAGGCGAGCCGCAGGCGAGTGCAAAGCTCAAAAGTTAGGCGTAAAACACGCGTACTTTGCGTGGTTGAAGCCGGCCGCACCGCCTGCGCCGACGCCTTCCTCGTGCGCCGGAGCAATGCCTGTCCGGTTCTACCCGATTGCTGAGCAACCGTGGTACACTATGCGCAGAAACTACCGGAAAGGGGCCGCGCACATGGCCACGATGATCGATTATCTTCACGAATATGGCACTGCCACTTTTGCCGAAGCGCCGCTAAGCGTGGTTGATGCAGCGATTTTGGCGCAACTAGCGTATTGTGCCTTTACGCCGCACACCAGCGGACGCCTGGGCTCATTAACGCCGCAAGCACAGGCTCGCTTGGTGCAAGGCACCTGGCAAGAAGCAGGCAATCGGCAACTGTTGGCCGCAGCAGCGGCATCCCCGCGCTATCGCAATGTGCAGTGGTTGGCGCCAGTGGCACGTTTGGACGCGGATCGCCAACAAGAATTCTCGGCGGTGACTTTTGCCCTGGCGCCGCAGTTGTATTACGTGAGTTATCGCGGCACCCGCGCCAGCTTCGTCGACTGGAAAGAAGACTTCAACATGACGTTCCTGGCGGCGATCCCGTCGCAACAAGCAGCTTTGGCGTATTTTGCCACAGTTTATACGCAACACCCTGGCACTTACTACCTCGGCGGCCATTCCAAAGGTGGGACGCTGGCCGCCTATGCTTACGTGAACGCCGAACCCGCCTTGCAAAAAAATGTCCTATACGTCTACAACTTCGATGGGCCCGGATTGCGCCAGCTTCACCACGACCCCAAGCTGCTCAAGCTGGTGCCGGAAGCTTCGGTGGTCGGGATGATCTTGGAGCCTGGGCAAGATTTTGGCGTGGTGACCAGCAACGCCCGCGGCTGGCGGCAACACGACTTATTGTCTTGGCCGATTCGCGCCCGCGACTTCGAATATCTGCCCGCCACCAGCCGCCGCTCCCAGCAATTGCAGGCGCTTTTACTAAATTGGTTGGATGCGCTAGACGACACCACGAAACAACAGGCTTTAGATGCGATTTATCAAGTCCTGAGCCAAACTGATGCCGCAACTTTCTCAGAGCTGACCGCCACTCCGACACAGTCTGCCAAAGCGATTCTGGCGGGGCTGCACACCACCAGTGCCGACGATCATGCCGCCTGGCGCGCTGTGGCAGATGGATTGGCCAAGGCGGTACTGGCAACATTACGGCATTGACTTGGCATTTTACTGATTTATAATAAGTATATTAATCAAGGAGGATGACTATGACTACTTATGCTATTACCGCCGTCACCGGCCGCTTCGGCCGCGTTGCCGTTAAGGCGTTGAAGGCGCGCTTACAACCAGGTGACGCCTTGATCGCCTTAGCCCGCAACTTGGAGAAGGCTGCCAAGATCGTGCCGGCTGGCGTCACTGTGCGCATCGGCGACTACACCAACCCGCAATCGCTGGCTGAGTCTTTGGCCGGCATCGACCGCTTGTTGTTCATTTCCGGCCAACCTGGCCAAGCCGTTTCTCGCGAACAGCAACACCGCAACGTCATCGACGCTGCCAAAGCCGCTGGTGTGCAATACATCGCCTACACCAGCTTCCCTGACGCCCAGCACAATCCAGCTGCTTTGGCCGCCGATCACAAAGCCACAGAGCTGGCCTTGGCTGCTTCCGGCATCGCCCATAGCAACTTGCGCAACAACTGGTACTTAGAGAACGAACTCAGCACCTTAAAAGCCGGCGCGGCTGGCAAGCCATTCGTTTATGCTGCCGCAGATGGCCAAGCAGGCTGGGCTTTGGAGCGCGAATACGCCGAAGCCGCCGCAATCGTGATGACCACGCCAAACCCTAAAGAAGTTTATGAATTCGCCGGTGCCCCGCACACTTACGCTGATTTGGCCGCAGCCATTGGCGACAACGTCAACGTGCACCAAGTTTCTGACGCCGAATACGCAACAGGCTTAGTCAAAGTCGGCCTGCCCCAATCGGCTGCCGAATTGATCGCCAGTTTTCAAACGCTGATCCGTCAAGGCGGGCTTAAGCCGACCAGCAACGATCTGGCAACTGTCTTAGGCCATCCGCTGGTTGCCTTGCCTGATGCCGTACAGGAAGTCCTTCACCAATAATCAAGCAACAGGTCGCAAAGGCCTGTTTTTTTGTTGCAAGGATGTGATTGACCGACTGTGAGCGAATGCTTAGCCTTATAGTCAATCGGAGGCGGTTGTCGTGCAATTATTCTTTGGTATTTGGGCGCTGATCGGCGCCGCGGGGCTGTGGTATCTCGTTAACCACACGCGCTTGATCGGCGGGTTATTTCTGGTGTTGACCATTCTCGCTTGGGCCGCTGCGCAACCTTGGTGGATCATCGGCTTGCTCGGCGCGGCTGCAGTGTTGACCTTGGCCACCACGCGTTGGTGGGCGACGACGCTAGCCGGTTGCGCCGCATGGCTTGCGGCCTTGATCAGCTTGGTTCATATCGCATGGCAGCTGCCGGTGGTGTGGCTGGTGGTGGCGGGCTGGCTAGTATTGGCGCTGGATTACGGCAGCATGCGCTTTGCCCCGGCTTGGCGGCTTGCTCGCATGGCCCAAGGCCGCTTGGCGCCACCAGCTGGCGCGCAAACCAGCGGCTGTTTAAGCGACGGCACCCGCTACATCCAAAACGTCGTCTATGGTAAGCGGCCTCAAAGTACCTTGGATCTTTACTACCCAGCGCACCCCAATGGCAAAACGGCGCTGCTGGTCCATGGCGGCGGCTTCTTATGGGGCAACTTGCCTAAACCGGAAACGTTAGTCAAAGACGGTCCCGGCACTTATCAGCATCAACTGTTGGCCCATGGCTACACCGTGGCACAAATCGACTACGCCCGCACCCCGCAATCATCGCATCCTGTGGCCTTGCAGCAGCTGGTTGAGGCGGTGCAATTTCTGCAAGCCCACCGGCAAGCTTTGGCAGTGCCGATGGATCAGTTGTTATTTGGTGGCACTAGCGCCGGGGCGAGCTTGGTTGGCCAATTCATCAATGCCCAATGCGATCCGGCTTGGGCCGCGACTTGCGCCATTCCCCAAGTCGTATCACCCACGCAACTGACCGGGGTCATTTTTGCCTCGGGGCTGCTGGATATCAGCCAATTCGGCGTCACGCATGGATTGAAAACTGACTACTTGTTCACGCACATGGGCCGCTTGTACGCCGGTGTCGACGATCTCAAGCACGCCTCAAGCGTGGCGGCGATGGACGTCTTGCCGCGTGTGTCGGCAGCTTGGCCGCCGGTATTCTTGTCTGATGGCAACCACGGCACCTTCTACGATCAAGCCAAGCGCCTGGCGACCAAACTCCAAGCCTTGGCTGTGCCGTGCACCCTGGTTTGGTTTGCGCGCAGTGAAGCACAGCTCGGCCACACCTTTGAAAAAGGCCACACCCCGCAAGCCCAAGCGGTGCGCAAACAGTTAGATGCGTGGCTGAACAAACGCGCCTAAAACATCAAAGCAGCCGTTGCGAGTTCCCGCAACGGCTGCTTTGATGTTGTGTTCAGTTAGCCAATGCGCGCGCTGCGGCGGCTTTGGCATGGATCTCAGTGGTATCAAACACCGGCAAAGCTACATCTTCAGGTTGCACCTGCAGATCCAATTCCGTGCAGCCCAGAATGACGCCTTGTGCGCCTTGGGCCTGCATTTGGGCGATCAGATCCAACAAAGTTTGCTTCGAGGCAGAAACAATTTTACCGGCGCAAAGTTCATCATAAATGATCGAATTGACGACTTCGATCTCGGCGGCATCAGGCGTCAGCACGTCGATGCCGGCAGCGCTGATGCGGTCTTTGTAGAATGCCTGCGTCAGCGTGTACTTAGTGCCAAGCAATCCGACGCGAGTGATGTTGGCTTGGTGCAAAGCAGCGATCGTTGCGTCAGCAATATGCAGCAGCGGCAGCTTAACGGCTTGCGTTAGTTGCGGGGCCACTTTGTGCATCGTGTTGGCGCCAATGATCATGAAATCCGCCCCGGCGGCTTGCAACGCTTGGGCCTGTTCGCTCAGCCAAGCGGCCGCTTGATCCCACTCGCCGCGCTCTTGCAGCGCCGCCAATTCAGCAAAGTCGCCGCTGGTGATCACCATCTTGGCCGAATGCACCCCACCAAGCTTGTGTTGGACGTATTCGTTGATGATCCGATAATAAGTAACGGTACTTTCCCAGCTCATGCCGCCGAGTAACCCAATTGTTTGCATAATCGTGCCTTCTCACGTTTTTGCTTTGATTGTAGCACACCAAAGCGGAGCAGCCCGCACTTAGCGGTGGATATAAGGCGGGATGACAGTTGGGCGCTCTTTGCCCAATTGGCGTCACGGCTTATATCACGCCGCGTTGGGCTGCGCAGCTCGACGATAACCAGAGCGGAGCAAAGCGGTTTTAGGGCGGAGTGTAAGGCAGGATGACGTTTGGGCGTACTTGGCCCAAGCGGCGTCATGACTTACACGCAAGCCCGTTGCTTTGCGCAGCTCGACGATAACCAGAGCGGAGTGGCGCGCTTGAGCGGGTCAGGTAGCCTAACCAGCGTACTTGAGGCGCTCTTTGCCTCGAGTTCGCTGGTGTAGCTAACTGCACCCGCGATGCGCCACGCAGCTCGACGACGACCAGAGCGGAACAAATCGGGTTTAGGGCGGAGTGTAAGGCAGGATGAGGTTGGCTAGAAGCCAATTTGCCAAAGCTGTTATCCGGTGTGTTATACTGTGGTCATCAAATTGGTTCAATGTCATCGTGCCGCACAGTCCGCTAGCTGTGCGGTATTTTCTTGCGAAAAAAAATCCGGCCACCCCTTGCGTGTAAGGAGATGCCCGGTAATATGTTTAAGCATTGGTTTGCAACTGCGCCACGATTTGCGCAAAATGCTGTGCCGCGTCGCGGTCTTTAGGATGCGCCAGCTGCCACTGCAAGGTGGTCACAGCCGCTGCGGCGTAAACCTGCGCCAAGTAGCCTTGACCAAAAGCGCCGGCAAACCACTCATGCAGCTGCTCAGCCAAGTCACCGGCTGGATCATGCACCGCCAAAAGCGCCAACACCCGCTTGGCTTCTGGCGCCAGGCGCGAAACCAGCGGCGTCACATCGTCAAGCTCAAGCGCCGTTTGCTCTGCGACCAATAAATAATGGCCACAAGCACGCTCCAACCAGTCGTTCTTATCCAGATAATATTGGTAATAAGTCGAGCGCGTGATGTTGGCCGCCGAACAAATCATGGTCACATTAATGGCAGCAAAGCCATGGGTGGCCATCAAGGCGTACATGTTGCGATCGATGGCCGCAAGGGTGCGGCGCGTGCGCAGATCAGTCACAATTACCCCTCCTTGAAGATGCTGCTTATAGTGTAGCCTTTTGTGCTATGTTTTGCCAACTATCCTAGCACGCGTATATAATTAAAGCGTTAGGACAATGTCGCTAAGGTCTGGCCTGTATGGCCAAGGAGGTCGCTATGCAATATCCGCAAACCAAGACGATTTTGAACCAGCTAGTCGCCGATCTGTCGCAAATGGCAGCGGTGATCCATCAAACACATTGGTACATGCGCGGTCCGGAATTTCTGTTCCTGCATCCGTTGATGGATGACTATCAAGATGAGATCAATGATCAGCTCGATGAAATCGCAGAACGGCTGATCACCATCGACGGCGCCCCGTATTCGACGTTGGAAGATTTCGCTTCGCACACCGGTATTCAATCCATCCCTGGCAGCTTCGAAGCCAGCATGGAAGAGCGCTTTGCGCACCTGGTTGCCGGCTACCGCCACTTAGAAAAAGTTTACCAAGAAGGCATCGAAACGGCTGGCCAAGAAGGCGACGACTCCACTCAAGACTTATTGATCGCTGGCCACTCCTTGATCGAAAAGCGCATCTGGATGTTGCAAGCCCAACGCGGCCACGCGCCAGAAATCGACGAATAACCATTCATGCTCGCGCCTTTGCCCCTTGCTGCGGGACAAAGGCGTTTTTTTCGTGCATTATAATAACATTGCATTACCATTAACTTATGGCCTAGTGGTGTACAGTGGCGTAGTTGCCGTGATAGCATAACAATATCAGGCACATTGGAGGAAATTATGTCGCGCAAACAACAATGGCTCACCGCCTTGATGATCCTGGTGATCATCGTCATGGGCAGCGGCTGTACAGCAAACCATACAACCAGCACTCGCCAGGCTTCGAGTACAAGCTCGGCCAAAGTCGCCGCTTCAACCAGTCGCAAAGCCAAGGCCAAAGCGGCTGTGATCGATTGGACCAAACCGTCTGAAACCAAGGCCTACCCCACGATCACGACGCAAAACCCCATTACCTTAACTGTCAGTCTCGCCAAGCAGCGCGTTTACATCACCCAACACGATCAGTTGGTGTACACCATGTATTGCTCCACAGGGATGCATGATTCCACGCCGCATGGCACCTTTCACATCATTGACCGCGGTGCGCACTTCTACAATCCGCATGAACGCATGGGTGCCAAGTATTGGACCAGCTTCAAAGACACCACTTACTTATTTCACACCGTGCCTACCGATGAAGCCGGTCACTACATCCGCAAAGAAGCCCAATACCTCGGCAAAAAGCCCAGCTCACACGGCTGCGTACGCCTCAGTATTCCTGATGCGCACTGGATCAACCAGCACGTTCCCAACGGCACCACAGTGATTATTAAATAAATTGTACCAAGCGATGGCCGTCGCTTGGTTTTTTTAGCGCAGCACATGCTCAGCTGCTCGTTAAGTAAACTTTTTACCCTAAATTAGTTAAACTTTTACCAGCACCGTGGTACAATGAATCCGGATACATGGGAGGTGACCATCTGATCGCAACACTCAAAGATATTGCAGAACTCGCGGCTGTGTCTGTCGGCACCGTCAGCCGGGTCTTAAACGGCGACACCACCTTGTCTGTGGCCGCCGACACCCGCCAGCGGATCTTTGCCGCAGCAGAAAGCCTCAATTACACCAAACATCAACGCGCCGCCACCACACCTGCCGGTACCGTGGCGATCCTGCCTTGGGTCAGTGTCGCCGATGAAACCGGCGATTTGTATTACCGCGCCATTCGCTGGGGCGTCGAGAATCAATTGGCCCAAGACGGCTTTGATTTGGTCCGCGTTTTCCCAGGCGACGCCTTGCCTGACGCCGAATCGCTGGTGGGGCTGATCGCCATTGGGAAATATTCGCACAAACAGCTGACGGCTTTTCAAGCGCTGAATTTGCCGTTGGTGGTGATCGATCAAGATGTGCTTGGCGCTGGCGTGAACTGTGTCGTGCCGGACTTCACCGCCCCGTTGACTGCCATTGCGCAGCTGTTTGTGCAAGCCGGCCATCAGCGCATCGGCATGCTGGCCGGGGTAGAAACCACCAGCGACAACTTACCGCTGCACGACTTGCGCCCGGCGTTGTTCTCAAGTGCCGTGGTGGCTGCCGGCGGCCATCAGCCGCAAGTGATCAGTGGGCATTTTACCACCGAAAGCGGCTATCAAACCATGCGCCAATACCTGACGCAAACGCCTGCAGCTAAGCGGCCCAGTGCTTGGTTTGTCGCCAATGACACCATGGCTATTGGCGCGATCAAGGCCTTGCAAGAACAAGGCTTAAGCGTGCCTGAGCAGGTACGCGTCATTGGCTTTAATGACTTAGCCGTGGGCCGCTATTTGACTCCGGCATTAAGCACCGTACATGTGGCCACACAAGAAATGGGCCAAGCGGCGGTGCATTTATTGAAGGATATCATTGGCCGAGTTTACACTCAGCCGTTGAAGTTGACTATCGCTAGTACATTGCAGCTTCGCCAAAGTTAAAGGAGAGTTACTTTATGGATACCACGCAATTGACTACCGGCTTCACTAAGACATTCAACACCGCCCCGACGGCGACCTTCTTCGCCCCTGGCCGCATTAACTTGATCGGTGAGCACACCGACTACAATGGCGGCCACGTTTTCCCTTGTGCGATTTCACTAGGCACTTACGCTTGTGTCGGCGCCAACGACGCCAACGCCTTGCGCCTGTATTCCGCAAACTTCGCACAAAATGGCATCATCGAAATCCCGTTAAGTGAACTGGATACCCCTAAAGCCGGCCGCTGGAGCGATTATTTCCAAGGCATGGCCCGCGTGCTGTTGCAAAACGGCGCGGTATTAGACCACGGCTTAAACATCTACATCTATGGCAACTTACCTAATGGTGCCGGGCTGTCGTCTTCGGCCTCTTTGGAATTATTGGCTGGCTCGATCCTGAAAGCCGAGTTCAACTTGGCCTTCTCGATGCTGGACTTGATCAAGTTCGGCCGCACTGTCGAGAATGACTACATCGGCGTCAACTCCGGGATCATGGATCAATTTGCCATTGGCATGGGCCAAGCCGATCGCGCCACTTTCATGGACACCAACACCTTGGAATACGAATCAGTGCCGGTGGCTTTAGGTGATAACGTGATCTTGATCATGAACACCAACAAGCGCCGCGAACTGGCTGATTCCAAGTACAACGAACGCCGCGCCGAATGTGAAGAAGCCTTGCGCCGCTTGCAAACCAAGCTGGACATTCAGTCTTTAGGCGACTTGGATGAAGACACATTCGATCAAAACAGCTACTTGATCTACGACGCGACTTTGATCCGCCGCGCCCGCCATGCCGTGTGGGAGAACCAGCGCACCTTGAAAGCCGTCACCGCCTTAAAAGCCGGCGACTTGACCACCTTCTCCCATTTGGTATCCGCTTCTGGTGTCAGCTTGGCATATGACTATGAAGTCACCGGGGTGGAACTGGACACCTTGGTCCAAACCGCCTTGCAACAACCTGGCGTCTTAGGGGCGCGCATGACTGGCGCCGGCTTTGGCGGCTGCGCCATTGCCATTGTCAACAAAGCCAACGTTGACGCGGTTAAACAAGCCGTTGGTGCAGCTTACAAGCAAGCGATCGGTTACGATGCAGACTTTTACGTCGCAGAAATCGCTGATGGCCCTAAGCAGTTAGCTTAATTCGTTAATTAATACCTGTTGTTTCATCCCCATTCCCAGAAAGGAAGTTATTCTTTAATGACAATTGCAGTTCTTGGTGGCGCCGGTTATATCGGCAGCCACACCGTAGCCCAACTGGTTAAAGCTGGCCAAGACGTTGTGGTTTTAGACAACCTCATCACCGGCCATCGCCGCGCCGTGGATCCTAAAGCGCGCTTTTATCAAGGCGACATTCGCGACTACCACTTCTTAAGCCAAGTCTTCTCCCAAGAAAAAATTGACGGGATCATTCACTTCGCCGCCTTCTCCATTGTGCCGGAATCGATGAAAGATCCGCTGAAGTACTTCGACAACAACACCGGCGGCATGATCACCTTGCTGGAAGCCATGCATCAATTCGGCATTAACAAAATCGTCTTCTCTTCCACTGCCGCCACTTACGGCGAACCAAAGACGGTGCCGATCAAAGAATCCGATCCACAAGTCCCAACCAACCCTTATGGCGAATCCAAGCTGGCCATGGAGAAGATCATCAAGTGGGCTGATGTCGCTTATGGCATTAAGTTCGTGGCGCTGCGCTACTTTAACGTCGCCGGCGCCATGCCTGATGGCTCAATTGGCGAAGATCACCATCCAGAAACCCATTTGATCCCGATCATCTTGCAAGCCGCTGCCGGCACTCGCGACAACTTGCAGATCTTCGGCGACGACTACCCGACCAAAGACGGCACCAACGTCCGCGATTACGTGCATGTGGTGGACTTGGCCGACGCGCATATCTTGGCGATGCAATACCTTGATGCCGGCAACGCGTCTGACGCCTTCAACTTAGGCTCTGCCACCGGCTTCTCGAACTTAGAGATCTTAAACGCCGCGCGCAAAGTCACCGGCCAACCGATCCCCGCTAAGATCGGCCCGCGGCGCCCAGGCGATCCGTCCACGCTGATCGCCGCCAGCGACAAGGCCCGCAAGATCTTAGGCTGGCAGCCGAAGTTTGATAATGTGGAACAAGTCATTGCCACAGCTTGGAACTGGCATCAAAGTCATCCAGAAGGGTTCGGCGATAAGTAAAATGAATGCAATCCAAGCTCACGTTGATTACTGCTTACAACTTAATGCTGCCTTGACGCCGCTGGATCGCATTTACTTGACTAACCGCGTGCGCAACCTGGTCGGCGACGCCGCTGAAACCGTACCGGCAGCCCAAGACCCATTGGCTAACCTCGACGCCTTGGTGCAAGCCGCTTGTGATAACGGTGCAATCGAAGACTTATTGCCGCGCCGCCAAATCCTGGAAGCGGAGCTGATGGCTTTAGGCACCCCGACGCCTAGTGTCGCCAACGCTCATTTCTGGCAGTTATATCAAGCCGCGCCTAAAGCTGCCACCGACTGGTTCTTCAACTTGTCGCGGGCCAACAACTACATTCAAACCCGCGCCATCGCCAAGAACATCGCCTTCACCACGCCAACTGACTATGGCGACTTGGAAATCACCATCAACTTATCCAAGCCGGAGAAAGACCCTAAAGCTATTGCCGCAGCCGCCAAAGCCGCTAAATCCGGCTACCCGGCTTGTCAATTATGCATGGAGAATGAAGGCTATGCCGGCCGCTTGGATTACCCGGCGCGCGCCAACCACCGCATCATCCGCTTCTCCTTGGCTGGACGCACTTGGGGCTTTCAGTATTCGCCTTATGCATATTTCAATGAGCATGCGATTTTCCTAGACGCGGTGCATGAACCGATGCATATCAACGCCCAGACTTTCGCCAACTTATTGGATCTGGTGACGATGTTCCCGCATTATTTTGTCGGGTCCAATGCAGATCTGCCGATCGTTGGCGGCTCGATGCTGGCGCATGAACACTACCAAGGCGGGCGTCACACCTTCGCCATGGCCAAAGCGCCGATCGCACACGATTTTGCCTTAGCTGACTACCCAGCGGTGCAAGCCGGGATCGTGCATTGGCCGATGAGCGTGATCCGCTTAACAGCTGATGACCGCACGCAATTGGTTCACGCTGCCGAACACATCCGCGCCGCATGGGCCAAATATTCTGATCCTGCCGTGCAAATCAAAGCCGTGGCTGCTGATGGCACCTTGCATCACACCATTACCCCGATCGCCCGGCGGGTTGGCGACGCATATCAATTGGATCTGGTGTTGCGCGATAACCAAACTTCTGCCGAGTATCCTGACGGCATTTTCCATCCGCATCAAGACGTACAGCACATCAAGAAGGAAAATATCGGCTTGATCGAAGTCATGGGCCTGGCGATCTTGCCGGCGCGCCTGTTGCAAGAACTGGCTGAAGTGCGCAAGTACCTGCTGGATCAGCCTAACCACATCGCCGCCATGCATCAGCCTTGGGCCGACCAGCTCAAAGCCAGCCAAACTTGGCAAGCAGCCACCGCTGAAGCACAGCTGCGCCAAGCCGTGGGCCGCGTGTTCGCTCGGGTGTTAGAAGACGCCGGGGTGTTCAAACAAACGCCAGCCGGTCAGGCCGCGTTTGCCCGCTTTATTGAAACCCTATAGTTCAAACAGGCGCCGTCATCAGCATGAAGCTGGTGGCGGCGCCTGTTTTCGTGTGGTTTGGCAGACATGATCAAATTGTTTCACGTGAAACAATTGGCCTCATCTCAGTTATACCAAGGGTTTGCTGGCAAGCCAAGCAACTAATCCAGCGGCAGCAACAAAGCTTGCCCGTCGATCATCACCCGCAACCCTTGGTGCGTTTCAGTTAGCGTCACCGCCACTTGTGGCAAGTCCCCTTGTGGCACCGCGCTTACCACGCAGCCTAACACATGCCGGCCTGCTGGCAAAGTCGCCACCAAAGCCGGTACGGCGTTCTTCTCTGCGTTGTACAAATTGGTATTCGGCCCTTGAGTGATCATCTGCGGCGTCCGCTGGTCCAAGCGTTGGATCATGCTTTGCCCATAGGCATTAGTTAAACAACAGCTTGTCGCAGTAACCAATGGCTGATGATATTTGCGATTGTAATCCGCTAAAGGAAAACCGCCTTCTGCCGTATCAAGCGCTTGCGGCGTCTTGATGATATGAATGCGGATATGCACCGCAGCCGCCACCGGGATGAGATAGGTGATGACGCGCACCCCCAGCGGCGCCTGCCACCAAGCGATGCTATAGCGCGCATGCTGGATGGAATCGGTGATCGCGCCGCGCGTTTGCCATAAGTTACTGCCTGCTGGTGCCAGCAGCAGCGTTGAATCCACCGCCTGGGCCCCTAAACTGTCACCAGCACGGCCAATGTTGAACCCAAAGTACGAATTATACGCAAACTTGGTGTACTTCTCACGCCAATGGTACAAGTCGCCGTTAGCCGCATACTGTTTGCTGGACAACAAGGTCGTTTGCGCCGGCGATTGCTGCACCAACATCCCGGCTTCGCGCTGATCAGCGGCAACGCAGCTGGGCAGCGCTTCTTCCGGCACTTGCCAAAAAGCCGCATCAGCATCCAATGCCAACAAGATCAACGCCTTAAACGCCCACATTGGCGAGCCAGGTGCATTATAGTCTTCGCTCATCAACTGTTGGGCATATCCATAGCCGATCGATAGGTTATGCGTCCCTGGCGTGATGATCGGCTGCTGCTGCCACCAGCGCAAATGACGCAAAATCAGCCCGCGGCACTGCCCCAACGATAACGCAGTTTGCCGATAAGCACCTGTCGTGACTAGTGCAGAGAAGAATGCCACATGTGCGAAGCGATACGTCAAGCTGCGCCCAAATGGCACCGAACGACCGCTGCCATCAAACCAACCCACAAACTGCGGTGCAAACTCAGCTGCGCGTTGAATAAACCGCGCCCCATCTGCTGGTACCATGCTAGCATACAACAACCCGTAGAAGTGAAAGGCAAACGGCACATAATAGTCACTTTGCGCCGTGTCGCCATCACGATACCAGCCGTGACCTAAATACATCTGGTCAATTTGCTGCAATGCCCAGGTGGCTTTTGCCATATCGCAAGGCTTACCACAATGAGCCAAGCCGGTATTGACCAACACCAAGAAGAAATACCAATTCCCTTTAGGCAGTTGGATTTGATTGATCCCGGTTAGCCACTGGCAGAAATAGTCGGCATCTGCCGGCGCAAACCAGTCCAAGAAGCGCTGACCGTATATGCCTAGCGCATAACCGATCACGCCTAACTCCACGGCGATTTGACGATTATTGGTGGTTAATTCAGGCAAGCGGCGCTGGGTAACCATTGCCACAAAGCGCTGCTTGGCCGCGGCTTCCACCGCCGTTAATGGCGTCTTCCCACAAGCCAGCGGCACCAAAGCCCATAGCGGCCGACATACCGCCTCAAATTCCCGAATCGACGCCAAATACGCACCGCCGGCTTGCGTAAGATAGGCCTGATCCGTTGGCAACATGGTATCCAACCAATTTCTTAAATCCGCTTTAGTCTTGAGCATCACTGGCCTCCAAATATAGTGCACAAGCCGTCCATGGCAACGCCGCAAAGCAAAAGCCAGTGGCGGTTTGGCTCACCGAAGCCGAGCTGCCAAAGGTCGCTTTTACCTGCCAGTGTTGATGATCTATTGCAACGCTTAGCGGCGTATCCACCCCGCCGAAACGATGATAAACCAGCACCTGTTGCGTCTTAGTTGCCCGCCTGATCACCTGCGCGCCAGTTGGCTGCTGATAGCTTAAAGGCGCTTGACCATAGCGTGTTGATACCCCGTTTCTAAGCAGCGCTGGCAAGTGCTGATAAAAGGCGATCGCCGCATCCACCACCGCCCATTGCGCCGGCGTCAAGGCCGCCACATCCCCAGACAAACACATCCGCCCCAGAAACGTCGCCGCCAAACTGTAACTCAAGCGCTGGGTGTCATCTTTGGCGCGCAGCACCGCCCAGATCTGGGCTTGTTGCGGCAGCATCAGCGCATGCAGCTGGCCTGCGATCAACGGCAGGCACACTGCTTCATGTGCATCGGAAAAAGACGCCATATCGCTGCGATCCAGCCATGATGCCTCCAGCCGATGGCCGCCTGAAGCACAAGTTTCGATCACCAATTCCGGCATTGCTTCACGCAGCCGATCCACAAAAGCTTGTGCGGCCAGTCCTTGCTGGCGCAAGCCTTCACCAAGGCTGTCTGCACCATCACAACCAACGCCAATATTGTCGTTGTAATCCACTTTAAGGTAACCAAATCCGCAGCGCTGCAACAAGCCCAAGACTTGCTCGTGCAAATAAGCTTGCACCCAAGGATCAGTCATATCCCAAAAGCGCCGCGTGCCCGCTTGGATCACTTGGCCATTCTTATGTAAGAGATGCGCGACTTGCAAATTGGCGTCAGCGTCTTTGCCCACGGTTTCCGGCTCAAACCACAACCCTGGCACCAGCCCCGCTGCTCGGATCTGCTGGCATAACGCTTGCAAGCCATCAGGAAATTGCGTCGCGTTGACTTGCCAATCGCCGACGTTAGCTTCCCAAGCCCCTGCAGCATTGGCATACCAGCCGGCATCGATCACCACATAGCGCACACCATGTGCCGCCAATAATGGCAACACTTTTGTTAACGCCGCTTGCGTGGGGTGACCCCATGACGCGCAGAACTCGTTATAGATAATGGGCAGCGATTCGCCATCCTCAAGGTGGCGCGCCTGCAATTTAAGCTGAGTCAGCTTAGGCAGTGCCTGGCTGACTTGCGCCACGCTGCCGACGCCGACTGCCACACGTGCTTCTGGTGTGACAAAAGCAGCGCCAGGCTTGAGCAGATAATGCCAATGACCATACTCAGCATCAGCCAAGCCCCCGCACAACACCAAATCATCTTGTTTGCGAAACGCCTCGATTTGCCAAGACGTCGGCGTGCTTAATTGCACGGCCCAAGCCACTTGATGCCGGCGATCAAGCACCCCCACATACGGGAAAAAGCCGCGCACCGGCATGGAACCGATTTGACCAAAGCGCACCGTACTGGCCCCAGACGGCTTCCAGCTCGGCTCTAAGCCCAGTGCTTCAATTGGCGCCGTTTGCAAACGGGCTTCTTGGGCCCACTTGCTGGCATACCGGGTCATCAGCAAATCGCCTGGCTGGTTGTGGTCTTGCAAAGGCGACAAGCGGCTGAGACAGAAACTGTCCAGGTGTTCGATCACAACTGATTTAGCGCCGTGATTAACCACACGCACCGCCACCGTCAGCGCCTGTTGGCCTGTGATACTAGTGACGATATGCTGGATCGTCAGTCCGCAAGGCCCGCTTAAAGTGGTGATCACCTGGCGCCGGTCGGCTGTGTCTTGCACTTGCTGATCCACGTAACGCAATTGCGTGGTGGTTTGGCTGTTGTGCATACTCATGCCATTCAAGAAGCCTTTGGCCGCAGCATCCCCGCGCAAGGCGATTTGCACCAGTGAATCAACTGGTTGACTGCGCGTTGCAATTTGATCAGCCAGCGCTTTGGGTACCAACGTCCAGCCGACTTGTTGGGTTGTTTGGTCAATGCCATAGCCCACCAGCGTTTCGTTAAGTTCAAGCCAATGCCACTTTGTCGTCATCAATGCCTCCATCATTTAGATACAGCAACAGCCGAAGCAAGTGCTTCGGCCCGTGTCGGTTATACGTTGGTCCTGCGCACATGGGCGGCGGCGATGCCTGCTTCTTGGCGGTACTTGGCTACGGTGCGCCGGGCCACGGTGAATCCTTGTGCCACCAATGCTTTGGCCAAAGCCGCATCGCTAAGGGGATGCGCGGTGTCTTCTTGCGCCACCAATTTTCTTAAAGCCGCGATCAGCTGGGCAGTAGAACGCTGCTGGCCGCCAGCGGCCGGACTGTAGCGGGAGAAGAACATTTTCAATGGGAAAACGCCATGATCCGTCTGCAGGTATTTGCCATTGATCGCCCGCGACACCGTGGACTCTGATAACTGCAGGCGCTGGGCAATGTCGCGCAGCAACAGCGGCGCAAGCGGCGTGGCAGGATCTTGTAAGAAAGCAAATTGGGCGTGCACCAATTCCCGGCCGATCATCATCAAGGTGTCTTGACGCCGCTGCATGGCATAAGCCAGCGATTGATATTGATCGTGCTTTTGCCGGATGTAATGGCGCACCTCGGCGTCGGTGGACGCTTTGAGCTGCGTATAGGTTTCCTGAGCAAAAATCAACTCCGGCTGACCGCGGCGATTGATGCGCAAGCTGGCCTTGCCGGCTTTGATCGTCACGCGCAATTCCGGTACCACATATTCGGTTTGCGTATGGTTATACGGCAAACCCGGATCTGCTGATAACGTCTGAATATAGGCCAAACACGCCTCAAGTTCGGCTGAATTGAGCTGAAGCGCCTGCTTGATCGCGTCATAACGATGCGCAACCAAATCATCAAAGTGGTCCTCAAGCAGATCCAACACGCCTTCTGGTACGGCATCCGGGTCTTGTTCAGCTTGCAAATATAAACATTCTTGTAAGTTGCGGGCACCAACCCCTGGCGGATCCAGGCGCTGCAGCAGCGTCAGCGCATCCAGAAACATCACGGAATCGATTTGCAGCTCTCGACAAATTGCAGCTTCATCACTTTGCAAATAACCGCGCGGATCCAACTGCTGGATCAAATAAATCACCAACGCCCGCAGCGGGGTTTTGCGCATGGTCAATTGCACCTGCTCCAATAGATAATCAAACAACGACGCATGCGGGTCTTTAAGCGGGCTGTCGCTAGTTGGCGTGCCAGCCGGGATGCCTGGGGCACTAAGGCGGGTGCGCACGTCGATCAATGGGTTCTCTAAGGCGACTTCTTGCAAATAGGCAGTGAGATCGATTGCATCCAGCTGCAACATCAAGATCGACTGACGCATGCCTTGTGATAACTTCAGCGTCTGGTTTTGACTCTGATTCAGTTGGAACCCGAGCTCTTGCCCCATGCTGTTCACCCCGCTTTCTGCAATAATTTCGTGACGATTCGTCCTACCCCATCATACGCCGTATTATCAATGACCACATCCGCAGCTTCTTGCACCACAGGCAGCCCATTAGCCATTGCCACGCCTAAGCCGACACCGCGCAGCATCGCCAAATCGTTAAGGTAATCGCCACAAGCCACGAACTGCTTGAGCTCAAGCTTTAAGTCTTGCGCCACCGCCGTTAGCCCGGAAAGTTTACTGACGCCAGGCGCTGCCATCTCCAAATAATTGGCATCTGACCACACCGGATCGACCAAGGCTTGAGCAGCTTGGGCCAACTGGTGCAACACCACTTGATCTGTCCCGTTATATGCCACTTTATAAATTGTGTGGGTTTGAGCCAATTCAGTCAGCCGCATCCGGCTGGTGACTACCGTTGCCGTTGCCGCCTGGGTGATATACTCCGGTACGTCCAGCGCCGTATTCCCCGGGAAATACCAAGTGCCGCTTGCCGTGTTCATAATGACATTCACACCGCTGCCAGCAGCCAGGTCAAACAACGCCATAGCTGTAGTGGTCGCCAAAGGTACTGAAGCCAGCACGCGCTGGTTTGGCGCCACCACATAAGCGCCGTTGAGTCCGGCAACATACACCGGCAGCGCCAGCATTTGGCTGATTTCGCGAATCGAATCAAGGCGGCGGCCGGAAGCAATGATCACCGCCCACCCAGCGGCGCTAGCGGCAGCCAAAGCGGTGCGATTGGCAGCAGAGATTCCGCCATCAGGCTGCAATAAGGTATGGTCTAAATCCACGGCAATCGCTTGATACCTTACCATAACAAGAAATCCTGTTGCCGCAACCGCAAGATCGCTTCAATGAAGTAATAATCAGCATAGATGATCTTCTGCTCAACCACTTGATCATGGTATGCCGCTGTCGCATCAGTGACGATTCCATCATGGGCCAAATCCCAATCGGTATGCTTGGCATCGATTGCTTGCAGCATCTTAATGGCAGCATCGATATACAACGACTGCTCAAGTGCTGGCACATGTTTGGCAATTTCCAACATGCCACAAGCCGCACAGGCACTAGCCGAAGTATCGATCAATACCGGCGTCTTTGGTGCGCGGAAATCCACCAGCGGGACATCGCCTGTGGTGGCAACATTGGCGATGAAGTAATTGGCCACTCGCTTGGCGGTGGCTAAATAAGCCGGATTTTTGGTGTGGGCATAGGCCAAGGCAAACCCGCTGATCGCCCAAGCCTGGCCGCGTGACCAACTCGAGCCAACGCCATAGCCTTGCCCGCCTAGCGTCTCCAACAAGTCGCCGTTATTCGGGTCAAAAACGGCAATATGTGCCACTGAGCCATCTGGGCGGACAATGTTGTGCATGACCTTGTCAGCGTGATCATTGGCAATGAACTTAAAGCGCGGATCGCCTAAGGCATCGCTTGCCCAATACAGCAGTTGAATATTAAACATCGAGTCAATGATCACCCACCCGGCGCGATCGCGGTTCCATGACCGAATGAATTGGCCGCGCGGATTATACCGTCCCGCCAACAATTCAGCAGCATGCAAGCCCCGCTGCATTGCGCGATCATCTTTGGTCAGGCGATAATCCGCCACTGCTGTGGGCAGCCACATGAACCCAACATCATGATGCAGTCCTTTGAATTCCAAGAAGGCTTGGTCAAGGCGCACTTCGTTGGCACGGGCGGCAGTGGCATATTGCTCATCTCCAGTGGCATGATACAGCTGCCACAAGATCCCACCCCAGAAGCCGTTGGTCCACCAGCAGATATCTTTAGCACCGATATCGTCATAGCGGTCATTGGTCGCGATATATGGAATCGCAGAATCACCCAAACGGCCCAGTTCGGCAGTGACTTTGGCAACGATTTTAGCGTATGTGGCGTCTAGCCATGCTTGATAGTCTGACATATTATCTCCTTTACGTCTAAAAGAATTCTTCGTCTTGCGCCTTCTCCAAAACGATTTGGCGCAAGTTATCCTTGGCACTGGCGATCGCCTTGTTCAAAGCGGCTTGGTCATGCGGCGGCGTCAACACGACTTGCAAAACCAGCGCCAAGTTCATCCCGCTTACTAAGCGCACATTAGGCAAATCAAGCAAAGTCATTGCAGCGTTGCACATTGAACCGCCAACGATATCAGCTAAAATCAAGACTTCTTGGTCGGCTGTGATGGTTTTGCGAATCGCTGCGATGATCGCGTCGGGTTGGTTGCCCGGCATCAGGCCGTATGCTTCTAAATCAGCCTGCGGGCCGGCGATCATTTCGACCGCTTTCTTCATCCCCGGGGCCAGTTGATTATGTGAAACCAGAATTATCCGTGTCATCTAAACGTCACCTTCCTGTTCATTCGCCAGCATATAAGCAAGAAGCGTGCCAACTTACTGTCGAAACCTCACAAATCACAAAACGCCGCTGTCCTGATACTTTCAGGCAGCGGCGTGATGAATGATGGCTAATCGCCAAAGACAATGTCGTATAAGTAATTTAATTCGCCATCTGATACTGTGACCGCATAAGTGCTTTCGATGTCACTTAACGCGCGGCGTAATTGGGCCAAGCCTTGCACGCGCTGTTCTGGGTGCGCCGGGGTGTAGCTTAATGGCTTATCGTTTCTGATCAAGCGCTCGATCAAAGCCGAAATATGCACATATAACGTGGCGCGCTGATTGTTGGATAGATGGATCTTCGCCCCATCTTCCAGCCGTTCGATCATCGCACCTACTGAGGCGATTACCTTATGCACATCCAGGATCGTCACCGCCGATAACAGGCGTTCGATCGACAAGTTCTGGATCAGCTTCTCGTTGATTTCAGCCAGCACACTAGGCTCTGAAATCGTCGGGAAAAGCTGATGAATAACAGTCGTGCCTTCAGTTGACACCAATGTCTCCAGTGAAATAAACGGCACATCAGCTAATTTAGGATCATTGGTCCCAACGATTGCCACCACGTCGTATTGGTTAAACATCGGCGCGGTTTCGCGATACTTGCGCAAGAATGCATAATCCACCGACTCGACTTTGTAGTCAACTGATGCCGGAATGCTTTTCTCCAGCAGTGTCTGGATCTGCCGCGCTGACCCCACGCCGGTGTGGCAAGTGGTCACGATCATCGGGGTCTTTTCGATCACCGGATAAGTCAGCTTGTATTGCGGCAGCAGCTTGTCTTGAGCGCGCCGGCCAATTTCATCGATTGCCGCACCTTGTTGGATCATTTCACCAACGAATAACGCCTCTTGCGTTGAGACGTTATTGATCAACAGCAGCGGCCCATTCAACAAGTCGCCTAAGCTTTCCGGCAAGGCCATTAATGACCCCATATCGACCAAGACGATCAAGCCTTTGTGGCAATCGTATTTCTTGACGTACTCAACCAAGAATCGCTTCACTTGATCTACCGACACCGTCAACGGCATGTCATAAGCATCAAATACCTTATGGTTGAGAAACTGATTTACCACATCGGCAATCGAACTGGCTGTCGAGAAGCCATGGGCCAAGATCAAGGCATGTTGGCCCGTTTCTTCGGCGTTAAGTTCCAAAGACACTAGATAACTCAACAACAACAACTGATTGAACGCATCCATGCGAAAATCCAGCTGGGTCCGCACCAGATCCAAGAACGCCTGCAGCACCTGATGTTCAACTGTCGCATGTTCGGTCAACAAGGCCAATAACTGCTCGATTTTGGCTTCATTAGCCGGCGTCATGGTCAGTTCAAAATCACGCTTGCGGTATAAGAAATTGGCAATAGCCACCACGGCGTTGCCTTTGATCTTAACAAAGAAACTCGAGTTCAAATAATCAAACAGCTTCTGGATCACCGCCGTCATATACTTCAACGACTCATTCTCAAAGCGCTTGTCTTGATGCACCATTTGATCCATCAAGGCCGCGGTTTCGCGGGCTAACTGTTGCTTGACCACCGCTTCAGTCACCTTATGCGCTTGGTAATCGGTATCCAACTGCAAGCACTTCTGGATCAATAAGTTCACCAAGGCATTATCATCATGCCAAGCCTTGATGTAATCCGACAAGGAACTGTCTGGGGTGAAAGACACCGGGTCTTTGACGATAGTTTCTTGTTCGTTAACCGCCAATAAGTCCGTTAACAAGCCGTTGCCGATGTTTTCGGTGGTCATCACCATCTTTTGTTTGTCATCAGTTTTGGAAAATACCCGCGCACACAGGATCCGAATGTCACTTTTCAATTCGCCGATGTTGGCTTTGTAGGTATGGTTATACAGCCGATTGATGATCCAAGGACTAACGGTGATAGTCATGTTCAGCCGCGTCGCTTCATCAATGAAGGACTTATAAATGTGCGAACGCAACTCGATTTTGGAGCGGTCATTGAGATTAGGCACCTTCACAGCGATGGGAATACGCCGCATGAAGGTTTGCAAGAAGGTTTCTTGCAGATCTTCTGTCGTGGCAAAAATCAGCCGCACATTGGCATGGCGGATGGTCCCGGTATCACCCATGCGCTGAAAGGTACCAGTGTCCATAAAGGAGAACAATTTCTCTTGGCTTTCCGGATCCAAGCGATGACATTCATCCAGGAATAATACCCCGCCGTTGGCTTCTTCCAGCATTCCTTTCATATCCGACACCGCCCCAGTGAAGCTGCCTTTGGTATAACCAAACAGATTGCTCGATAACAGCTCAGGATTGTGGTAATACTGCGCACAATTCAGCGTGATAAATGGCGCGTTGGGCTTCAAGATGCCCTCTTGCAGGCAATACTCATAAGCCAACTTGGCTAAATGGCTTTTGCCGACACCGGTACTGCCAGACAAGATGAAAGGCAAGCCATTAGGCGGATAAGCCAAGGCGGTAATGATCCGCTCGATGTCTTCTTTCATGCTTTGGTCGCTGCCAATGAACGACTTGAAGACATTGTTATGGCTGATCTGTTCATGCGCCAACTCATCTAAGGAAGCATACACATCCAGCTTTGGCACAAAGAATTGCGCGGCAAAAGCCTCCCGATCGGCAAAGTACGTCGGCCGCGACTTGATTTGAATAACAGTGCGCTGCTTAAGCAGCTCATTTAAGTACTGACTGGTGGTGTTGCGACTAAGCTGAACCGTCGCTGCGATTTGTTCGGTGGTGATGCGTGTGAGATCTTGTAAACTCGACGCCGCTTGTGTTTCCCGCCGCACTTCTTCTTGAACTGCTGTGATTGCCATGGCGTCCTCCTTCGACACATTTAAATTCTAGCAATATTCTGTCGAGGCCATGATAGCATTTATTTACTGATTCACAAAGTTTTTTCTGCAAGCGATGCCATATTTTCTTGATAAAGCCTGTCGCATCAACGATTGCCAATTACTCGCCGCATCTTGGCATTCTTTTTGCTTATTTCTTCATGCAAGCTTACTCACGAGCAGCACTGATGTGTCGACAGAACTTGGCATCAAAGTTGCTTATGAGTAAATGTAGGCGGTTACGCCAGCAATCATTATTGATACTCACATTGGAGGCATACATATGATCAGTATGGTACGAATCGACGATCGCTTGATCCATGGTCAAGTGGCCGTACGTTGGTCCAAAGAACTTGGAATCAGCAGGATCATCGTGGTCAGCGACACCATCGCAACCAACGAGATCCAGAAAAGCGCACTGCAAATGGCAGCACCATCTGGCGTCAAAGCAGCAATTATGCCCTTAGCCAAAGCGGCTAAGACTTTAAATGATCCGCGCGCCAAGAACTTAAAGATCTTAGTCCTAAGCAACGAGCTCAAATACATCACAGACCTGCTGCCACTGTTAAACGACAAGAACCCACGGCTCAACATCGCCAACTATGGCCGCATCGGCGGCGCATTAAGCGATAAGCAGAAAATTACGGACACGGTTTATCTCACCAATGATGATAAGAAACGGCTTGAACCGTTGTTTGCCAACGGCCAAGACTTCACCTATCAACCATTGCCAGAAGACGAACCGCAATCTCTCAAAACCTTGATTGGAGGTAATTGATCATGCTCGTTAACGCGTTAATTGTCGGCTTCGTTGTCGCCTTTGCGAAGTTCTTCGACTGGTGGTTCTCATCCATGCTGTCACGACCGATCTTCGTCGTCGCCTTGTTAGGGGTCTTGCTTGGCCATCCTAAAGAAGGAATCATCTTAGGCGCTCAGCTGGAACTGATCTTCTTAGGGAATGTCTCTTTAGGCGGCGTGATGCCGACTGACTTCACCTTAGGTTCAATCTTCGGCGCCGCTTTTGCGATGACTTTGGGATCCAACTTGAACACCGCCATCGCCTTGGCCGTACCAATCTCCATGCTGGGCACGTTATTGTACACGGTGATGAAGATGGTCATCACCGCCTTAGTCCCACGCTTTGAGAAACTCATCAAAGAAAAGAATATCAAAGGTTTCAACCGCCTATGGTTCTTTCAGATGTGCGGCTATGAACTGGCTTACTTCCTGCTTGGTTTCATCGTGATCATCGCTGGTTCTGGCGCAATCAAAGCCTTAGTTGCGAACATTCCGGCTTGGGTCCAAAGCTCCATGACCGTTGCTTCGACGATGTTGCCAGCGATTGGCTTGGCCTTGTTGCTTAAGATGCTGTGGAACAAATCGCTGGCTCCGTATTACTTCTTGGGCTTTGGCATGGGCGCATTCTTCTTATATGACAAAGCCACAACTGGCACGATCGCCAAGCATGCCGTAACGCTTGCTTACACTTCGACGAAATCTTTGACGCTGGTTCAAATCGCCTTCTTCGGCTTCATCATCGCCGCTTTAGTGACGATGAGCGAATTGCACAAGCAAAAGAAGCTCGACGATCAACAATCAAATCAAAATCACAGCTCCAAAGACGATGATGATGAAAGTGAGGACTTCTTCAATGACTAATCAACCTGCTACTACCGATAACGGTAAGATCAGCTACAAACTGACCAAACAAGAACGTAAAGTCATGTGGAAAATGTTCTGGCGCAACAACTACCTGATGTTTTGTACCAGTTACACGAAGCAGCAAGGAATCACCTTTTCCTGGATTATGGAACCTTTCTTGGAAGCGATCTATGGCAAAGGAACTGATGAATTCTACGCTGCCATGGCCCGTCACCAAGACTTCTTCAATGTTAACACTGGGATGAACGGCTTTATTTCCGCCTTGGTCTTAACTATGGAAGAAGAAAACAAGTACGCCAAAGATCATGGCGAGGCCTTCGACGAATCTTCGATCACCGCCATCAAAACGGCCTTGATGGGTCCCTTAGCTGGGATCGGTGATTCAATTTACTTATCTGTGATCCGCGTTGTTGCCACTGGGATCGCCTTGGGCCTTTCTGAACAAGGCAACATGCTTGGCCCGATCTTGTTTCTGCTGGTTGCCAATGTACCAAACACGTTGATCCGCTGGTACGGCCAAGTGCTCGGCTACAAAGCCGGCGGCAACTTCATTTCCAAAGCGATGAAAAACGGCACCTTCGCTGCCATCACTAAAGGCTGCACAGTCTTGGGCTTAATCATGACCGGCGCGATGACCGCGCAATTCGTCACCTTCACCACCACCTTCAAGGCCAAGCTCGGCGGCGGCCAAGTCTTCGACTTGCAGAACGTCTTAAACACGATCATGCCAGGTCTGCTGCCACTTGCTTTGACCATGATCTGCTTTGGTTACTTGCGCAAGCATAACCGTCCAGTACTCGCAATTGTCGTGGTCTTCGTGGTTGCCGTTATCTTAACGGTGCTGGGGATCACTGGTGGTGCGGCATAAACAGGATCTTCGAATCATTAGTAAAGTCGTGCGCTGAGCACGGCTTTTTGTTCACCCCAAGCCTGCTGATCACCCGCTGTACACCGCCGCAATCTGGCATTATTCTTGCTTGTATGGTGATGTGCACATCTGAAAGGTGGTAACACAATGTCCAATACTTATACCAATCCGATCCTGCCTGGCTTTAACCCTGATGCCTCGATCCTGCGTGTCGGCCACGATTATTACATTGCGACTTCAACTTTCGAGTGGTGGCCTGGCATCGAAATCTATCATTCAACTGATTTAATCAACTGGGCACTGATTGCTGAACCAGTTTCTCGGACCAGCCAAGTGAATTTATTTGGCAACTATAATTCTGGCAGCCTCTGGGCGCCGGCTTTGAGTTGGTGTGCCGGTAAATTCTATTTGATCTATACCGACGTTAAAACCACCGGCACCTTCAAGGACACCTTGAATTATCTTATTGAAGCGCCTGATATTACTGGTCCATGGAGCGAACCGGTCTTCTTGAATGCCAGCGGCTTTGATCCGGCGTTATTTCATGATGACGACGGCAAACATTATTTAATGAACATGTTATTCGATCACCGCCTCGATCACCCTAATTTTGCCGGCGTCGTGTTGCAAGAATACGATTTGGCGCACCACCAACTCGTTGGCCAGCGCCACCGCATTTTTCAAGGGACGCAGTTGGGGGTAGCAGAAGGACCGCAGATGCTCAAGCGAGATGGGTATTACTATCTGATCTGCGCCGCTGGGGGCACCGGTTACTCTCACGCCGCGACTATTGCCCGTTCGAAAGATATCGGAGGACCGTATGAAGTCGCGCCTAACACGCCGCTGATGACCACTAAACCACACCCTGACAGTCCCTTGCAAAAGTGCGGTCACGTCAGTTTGGTGCAAGTTAGCCAAGCTGAATGGTATGCGACTTTTATCACTGCGCGACCGCTTAAACTGCAACGCGGCATGTGCCCTTTGGGTCGAGAAACCGGTTTGACACCGCTGGTTTGGCACAACGGCTGGCCGTATCTGGCTAACGGCAGTGAGGTGCCAGACGTGATCAATCCATTACCATCGATTGCCCATGGTGTCACGCAGCGCCGAGACTACTCAGAAGCCACAGACTTCACAACGGTTAAGACGATTCCCTCAAGCTTCAAATCATTGCGCGGCCCAATCGGTATTCATGCTTTGTTGACGCCTGAAGGGCTGCGGCTCAAAGGCGGCCAAAGCCTCACCAGCCTTCATCAACAAAGTCTGCTGGCGCGGCGGTGGCAGCATTTTCAATTCATCGCTGAAACTGAAATGACTTTTGCGCCGCAAAGCTTTCAACAAATGGCTGGTTTGGTGTTATTCTATGACACTGATAACTGGTTTTATCTGTATGAAAGCGCCGATGAACAAACCCAGCAGCGCTTCTTGCGCGTGGAAGTCAATGCCGCCGGGCAAGCGCGTTATGCCTCCCCTGCTGTGCCGCTCACGACAGCGCGCATTCAGCTGCGCGCCTGCGTGGATCATGCCCAAGCACAGTTTTTCTACCGTCAAGCGCATGACTCGTGGCAGCCGATCGGCACGGTTCTGCCGGCAGATCAGCTGTCTGATGACTGGATCAAAGCCCAAGGCAAGCTGGCCTTTACCGGCGCAATGGTCGGCATCTGCGCCCAAGATCTCAATGATCACACAAGTAGCGCAACATTTGCCAATTTTACCTATCAAGAAATGCACTAACCACGAAGCCAGTCAAGCATATCCTTACAGGATGTTCTTGCCTGGCTTCGTGATCGTTAAAATTGTTTCACGTGAAACAATTGGCTTTATCCCAGTCACATCAAAGGTTTGATGAGTCCTGGGCCCTTTTAAGATCACCAAAAAAGCGGCTTTGCCCACCTGAAGTTCAGGGGCCAAGCCGCTAATTTTGATTGGGGAAAACTACATCTTCATGCCCATCTTCTTATATGAATCCATCCCTGGCATCCACATGGTCATGGGATCAACGCCGCGCTCCTTGGCGAAGGCGTTCATCAAAGTCTCCATATCCATGAGCTTGTAAGTCGGCATTGGCTTGTTTGGATCATACGACTGGATCTGAGCCATCATGCCGCCGTCTTCGTGCTCGATGATGTGGCAGTGATACATGTAGACGCCTGGCAAATCAAAGCGCACCAAGATGCGCACGGTTTCGCCTGGATTGACGCCAACTGTGTCCTTATAGCCGTGCTCATTAGGATAAGGGGCCCCGCCATTGCGGGAAATCACAAGAAACTGAGTCCCGTGCACATGGAAGGGATGGACCATGCCGCCGTCCATGGTGTTGGTATTGGTGATGTCCCAGTATTGGGCAAGCCCGATCGGTTGCGTGGCATCGATGCGCTGCATGCTGAACTTCTTGCCGTCAATGGCCACCGCCTCGTCCATTCCAGACATGACGATCTTGCGCACCGGCGTCGTCTTAAGCACTTGAGGTGCGTGAATGTCGAGCAAGTGCTCAGGCAGCGCGCTGTGATCCGGTTTGAAGGCGTGAATCCGAAACTTGACGATCGGCACGTCATCGGAAAACAGCGTCACAACGTCGCCTGCTTGATAGTCCTTGAAGTCAACAATGATCTCGGCGCGCTCGGCACAAGTCAGCATTAGATGCGTGAGGCGCACCGGCTCAGGCAGCAAGCTGGAATCGCTGGCGATTTGCGTAAAGGCCAAGTCGTCGGAAAAATGCAGCCGCCATTCACGCCGGTTGGCCCCATCCAGAATACGCAGGCGCAACTTTTGCGTGGTGACGTCAAATACCGGATTCACGGTACCGTTGATCATCGCCGTTGGCCCTTGCACGCCGTCTGGATCGTAATCGGCTTGATAGTCCCACTGATTGTCTTCGTGAAAACGCCGGTCTTGCAGCACCAGCGGAATGTCGTCAACCCCATACGTCCGCGGCAGCGGCAAGCTGGCTTCATGCTGGTCGCGCACGATCACCATCGCCGCTAAGCCATGCCACACCTGTTCTGCAGTTGAAGGACACGGATGGGCATGCAGCCAAGTTGTCGCAGCCGGCTGATCAAGGGTAAAGTCGATTTGTTTGCTTTCGCCAGGATAAACCGGCGCATGGCAGCCGCCATCAACATATGGCCCAGACACCGAAAGCCCATGCCAGTGAAACGTCGTCAGCTCATCAAGGGAATTCTTCAAGGTCACATGAATGTGTTTACCCACTTCAAAAGCCAAAGTCTGACCCAATAGCGCCGCATTGTAGCCCCAAGTCTTAGTTTTCGCACCAGGCAATAGCTGTGTTTCACCTTTTTGAGCTTCCAATGTGAACCAGACGTCTGTATCTGTTTGCCGATCAGGTTTAAGCAGCGGCGGGATCGTCAACTTGGACTCTGGCGCGTCAGCCACGACCAGCGGGACATAGCCGCCATCATGGATGTTGTACGCCGGTTCATCGAAAAAGTAATCTTCATACACTTGTTGTGCCATTATTATTCCCCTTTCTCAGCCAGTAAGGATTTTTCGCCTTACCTAAGTTCTTCCTCATTTTAACACTTTCACCCTTGCAAGCGGTGTAAAATAGAATCGTTACAATGAGTATGAGATTTGGGGAGGATTTAGCATGTCGAAAATTTTTACTTGGTTAATGTTGTTGGCCAATGTCGGCTTGGTGTGGATGGTCTTCGCCACCAACTTGAGAATGAATATGGTGGCCATGACCCACGCCATGTGGCTGATGGCGCTCATCATGCTCGCTGATTCGCTTATGGCCGTGTACATGATGTATAAGAAGTAGCATCAGCCCACCTTGAACCGGAAATCGATTGCCTCTTGCCCGTCGATGCGATAAGGCGCAGTGACATCAGCGCCCCATGAATCGATCCCACCGACGCCGCGCACAGCCCCGTATATGGTCAAAACCGTGCGATGTACCGGCGGCAGTTCGCTGTGATGCGTTGCGTTCTCCAACTCTTCTGGCAGATAAGGCAAACATGAAAAGGCAAAAGGCTGATCATCTGCCGCCCACTGCAAAGTAAACGGGGCTGCATCGCGGTCTGCGTTGTTTAACGTGCGCTGGCGCGTAATCGTTAATGCTGTGGTTGCCATATGCATGCCGCAGTCTTGCGGCACCAAGTATGGGGTGACCGGTAACCCTGCCACGTGATATGTCCCGGCAACGCCACCGGCCATCCGGTCTGGATAAGTCTCGCCAGACAAACCGGTATAATCAAACCCCAGCGCTTCTGTTGGCATCACCCACCGCAAGCCAAAACACGGCAGCTCTGGCAACCCAGCGCCACCTGCATAATGCACCTGTACTGCCAAGTCGCCTGGTACAGTCACCGTATATGCCACTGTCACAGTTGTTTGCGGAATCGTCAGGGTCGTGAACAAATACGCCAGCGTCACCATTGTTGCATTTTCTTGGCCAGTTTGATGGTTATTGACCGGTGGGATCGGCAATTCAGACAAGGTTGTCCCATCAACCGTGATCGTCGGAGCGGCAACATCGATAAACTGATCGGCCCCTAGCCATTGAATGGCCCGTTTGGGGAAACCATTCCCGCGATCATTATCGGTAGTGGCTCGCCAGAAAGCCGGCTGCGGTGCGCGATACAGCCACTCTTTGCCATGATCGCGCAAGGAGATCGGTCCCCCTTTGGCATATGAGAACAAATATGTGCGCGGGCCACAAGTCACGCCTAAGCCGCTGTCGCCATAAACCAGTGCTAATTTATTTGGTGTATCGGCCATAATAATAAGCCACCTCCTGCATCGCGGGCTTCTCTTGGCGGTTGGCAAACAACAACCCGTCGCCAGAGAATTCCCAATCCGTTGGACGATCATCAAAGTCGCCGCCATAGTCGAACTCAGTTTGCTTGGTCACAGGATCGACCACCACCAAAGCTTGATCAATAAAGTCCCAAATAAAGCCCCCGGCAAACCCTTTGTACCGGTCGATCAACGCCATGTAATCGGCCATTCCGCCTAAAGAATTGCCCATATCATGCATGTACTCACATAAGATGAATGGTTTTCTGGCCCCTTGTGCGAAATACGCCGCAATGTCTTCGGGTTTGGTGTACATTTGACTTTCAAGATCTGAGATCTGCGTTTCAAACTCGCGCCGGTGCACCACACCTTCATAATGCACCAAGCGCGTATCGTCATGCGTCTTGAAATAACGGTTCATCGCAGCGATCCCGGTACCGGCAAAGGATTCATTGCCCAATGACCACCATAGGATGCTGGGATAATTCTTGAAGGTTTGATAATTGCTGCGGGCGCGATCGACCACCGCCGCTTCCCATTGCGGCAAGTCGCCTGGCACGTTGTAAGTGGGCCAGGTGCCGTGGGTTTCCAGATTGGTTTCGGCCATCACATAGATCCCCGCTGCGTCACACAACGCGTACCATACTGGCTGATCTGGATAATGACAAGTTCGCACCGCATTGATGTGGTTGCGTTTGAAGGTTTGGATATCTTGGTGCATCTCGGCTAAGCTGACGCAGCGCCCGCCAGTCGCACTCCATTCATGGCGGTTGACTCCGGTAATGATCAAACGCTTATGGTTTAAGTACATCACCCGATCTTTGATCTCAATGCGCCGAAAGCCGAACTGCTGCGGCACAACAGCCAGCAAGCGCCCTTTGGCATCTAACGTCTCGATATAAGCGATGTATTGATAAGGGTCATCATGATCCCACAAATGCACCGAAGCAAAATCGAAACCGTTAAAATGCATCGCAGCCAAAGCCGGTTGCCTTTGTTCACCTATTACCGTTCCTGCGGCGTCTTGCACCACCACCCGTACCGTTGACCCAGCCGCAACTGGCGCCAAGCGCAGATCCAGCGCTAATTGACCTGTTTGCAGATCCTCTGCCAGCTGAGGGCGCAGCTTAATGTCTTGGATCTGCGTAGGCGCGCTTGCCCATAACGCCACCTCGCGGAAAATCCCGAAGAAGCGAAAGAAGTCTTGATCTTCCAGCCAAGAAGCCGTGCTGCGCTTAAACACCACAACAGCTAAACCGTTCTCGCCAGAATGCAAATATGGCGTCAAATCAAAAGCGGATGGGGTAAAGCTGTCTTCGGCGTAACCGACAAACTGCCCATTGCACCAAACATACAGCGCAGTTTCAACACCGCCAAAGCGCACCTGTACCGGGAGATCTAGAAAGTTATCAGGCAAAGTGAATGATTTATAGTAACAACCCACGGGATTATCAGGCGCATCAGAAAACTTGCCCACGCCCAAATCGGTGGCCCCGTTAACGAAAGCCGGTCGCCGATAGATTCTGCCATCCCAAGGGTATTGGGTGTTCACATAATTCTTCTGCGCATGATCAGCCAGTTCGATATGTTGCGGCACCTGAATCGTGGTAAAGTCAGCTCTTGGTGCACTAGGCTGTACCCAATCCCAAGTCAACTGGGTTGGATCTGGCAGCAATTGAAACGCCCAAGTCCCATTTAGCGACTGCTTGAAACTAGATGTGCCGTCAAATTCTGCATAATCGGCATACCATTGGTGATCGCTGACTGCCGGCAGTTGATTAACGCGAAACACTTGCGGGTCATCAAGCCACGTAAGTTGTGGTTGCATTGTATCGCTTCCTCTTCATTTTGACTCAACGATACCACGCTGCTGCCGGCAAAACATGACCCAAAGTGCGCACAAAATACCACAAAATGAAACTCAATCGTACAGTTGCCGAAATTGCTTCGGCGTGACGTGTTCACTGCTTTTGAATTGGGCAATAAAGTAACTGACTGTGGCAAAGCCGACTGCTTGGGCCACTTCACTCACGCTTAACTCTGGCTGATTCAACAGCAGTTCCTTGGCATGACGCACCCGCACCTGCGTCAATAGCCGATGCGGCGTCACGCCATAATAGCGGCGAAACACTGCGGTGATATATTGTTGGCTGTAATGCGTTAATGCGACAAAATCCGCATTACTCAACGGTGTCGCATACTGTGCTTCGATCAAGGCTTTGATTGGTGTGATGATCGCCGCGGCCACTTGCGGCTCAACGGTCTGGCCAAGCTGTGCTTGTTTGATCAACAAGAGAAACTGGTATACCAATGCCGAACTCGCATATCGCGCAGTCGGCGCCGCAGCTTGCATGGTGGGTGCATTGGTGCGAATGAAGCCTTCCAGCACTGGCGATAATACCGGCACAAACAAGTATTGCCGCACCGCTAATGTCGTTAATAACGCCTTGACTAAAGCACCACCGAAAGTAAAATACGCCGTTTGCCAATCCGGCGTTAATGGGGAATAGCTGTGCGGTACCCCGGCATTGATTAAGATCCCAGCATGCGGCGCCAAGGTGAAGCGATTGCTGCCGACTTGCACTTCACCTGTACCTTGTTCAGTTTGCAGCCAATGAACATACGGGTAACCGTTAGCCCGATGCATGGCGTCTTGGGCCCATGCGTAACCGACGCTGTCAACAAACAGCGGCAAGCTTTGATCTGGTGTCTGGAACAAATAGCGCATTTGCTTCACCTCCCTCACCAAGATTACCACGAATGCATAGAAAAATCGTTACCAGCATTATCTTGCCGGTAACGATCATCATAAATTGATCTACCACAGATCAAGGGCTTGATTGGTCAACTTCATCAACGCTTCGATAAAGAAATAATCGCCATACACAATCGGATACTCATGCGTTGGCTCGTTATATTGTGCTGAACAATGGGTCAAGAATGCGTCATGCTCAGGGTCCCAATCCACCCCTTCATTAGCCAATGTTTGCAACAAGCGCAGCGCGGCATGCGTGTAAACTGCCGCATCTGCTTGCGGCAGATAACCGGCTAAACTCAACAACCCAGACGCGGCGATCGCAGCGGCTGATGAATCTTCAAGCGCCGGTGTTTTCGGCTGCCGGAAGTCGATTGGAATATGGCCATTGGCTGGTATGTTGGCAATAAAGTAATTGGCGATTTGCTGCGCAGTTGCCAAGAAGCTGGCGTCTTTGGTATAGCGATAACTCAAGGTGAAGCCATAGATCCCCCAGGCCTGCCCGCGCGTCCAACTGGAACCATGCCCATAACCTTGCCCTCCTTGGGATTCAAGGTATTCCCCTGTGGCTGGATCAAACACCACAATATGCTTCACCGAACCATCAGGGCGCACCATGTTGGTTTGGGCCATTTGCGCGTGGGCAATGGCGATTTGCTTAAAGCGCGGATCTTGTTCTTCGGCACTGGCCCAATAAAGCAGCGGCAGATTCATCAAACAATCAATGATCGCCAAGTTGGCCCGATTGTTGCCGGATTCGTCGTTCCAAGCGCGAATATAATGCCCCGCCAAATTGAAGCGCCCGGCCATGTTATTCGCCGCTAGTAACGCGCGGTTATGCGCCACTGGATCATGGTCTTGGCGATAATGTGCCACTGCCGTCAATGACCACTTAAAGCCATTATCATGGTCAAGTTTCTGGGCGTTGTGTAAGTTGTGATCGAGGTGATCTTCAACTTTAATGGCGCTGGTTTTATAAATCACCTCGCCAGACAAGGCGTACAGCTGCCACAACAACCCGCCCCAGAAACCATTGGTCCACCAGTAAGGATCAACTTGGCGCATGTCGATATAGTGATGATCTGCGTCTGTGGTATACGGGATAATATCGGGATTACGCGCCATCACGGCGGTCATTTTAGCTTGCACCCGCGTTAAGGCGGCATGCGCAAATGCCTGAGTCTCTGTCATCTTCACTTACTCCTTCAATTCACTTCTTTAGGATGCTTCTGCCAAAGCTGCAACTTACCCAAAAATTCGCAGTTTAAGTAGATCAACAGCAGCAACAAAGCTGGCGTGACCACCATGCCAAATTGCGGCTTGATGATCATCAATGTCGGTACCGCGGCGATCAACACCGCGTTAAGCGCCGCAATATACCAGCGTTTAACCAAGTAATACACCGCTAACTTGAACACCGCACGCTTAGTTGCTTCAGGATTGCGCACCTGCAAGTAAAGCAAATTCACCACTAAACCCAACACTGTGATCAATAACACGGTCAAAAGCGGCATCAAGAACTTGCCCAACTCCGGGTGAATGATGTTCCACGCCATATCAGTGACGAGGATGATCACCGCCAACAGCGTCGGTACCCAATACGCCAAGCCGCGCGTAAAGTACTTGATCAAATAGCGCGCATAATCTTTAGCCGGGGCGAGCCCTTTCTTAGCGATAAAGTCATCGACCACTGCCAGCCCTGCAAGACTGGCACTGCCAAAGGGGATCAACGCGATCAGAAAGAATGGTAAATTGCGCACATCGACTGCCAGAAACAACGCACACATCACCAGCGGCAAGTTGGTTAAGGCAAACAAGAGGCTTACCGTCAGCCCATCATAGGCCCAGTTCATGACCTTCATAAACGGGTTGTTAAGAAAATCGTGCTGCTTCATGATTTACCTCCTGTGGCTGGCGTATTTTGTCATACAACGTGTGCAATATTACTGTTATGCTGTTACATCCAATTGATCCGGTGCCTTCATCAGTTCTTCATCCCACTGGTGGCGATCCCTTGCACGAAGTATTTCTGCAACAGGATAAATACCGCCGCTACTGGCAGGATCGATAACACCGACGCCGCCATGATGTAGGCATATTGGGTATCATATAACCCGACGAACATCTTCAAGCCTAACTGCAGCGTCTTGTTTTCCGTTGAAGACAAGTAGATGAATGGGCCCATGTAGTCGTTCCAAGTGTTCACGAAGGTGATGATCGTCAAAGATACCAAAGCCGGCTTGGTCAAAGGCAAGATAATGCGCCGGTAAATGCCCCATTCAGATAAACCATCGATGCGGGCACTTTCACACAAGGAATCAGGGATACTTTCGTAGTATTGCTTCATCAAGAACACCCCGAAGGCATTGAAGGCCTGCAATAAGATCAACGACATCAAGGTATCAGTCAAATGCAGCTTACGCATCATGATGAATTGCGGGATCATGTAAGATTGCCATGGCACGGCAATGGTGCCGATATACATCAGAAACAAGGTGTCGCGGCCGCGAAAGTGCATCTTAGAGAAGCCATATGCGGCAAAACTTGACGTCATCAGTTGAATAAAGGTGATCACGACACTTAAGATGATCGTGTTCTTAAAGAATGTGGCCAAAGGGATCTGACTCCAAATGATCGAATAATTCTCCGGGTGCCATTCTTTAGGGATCCATTTGATTGGGACGGTGAACACGGCGTTATTGGTCTTGAACGACGCGCTAAGCATCCACAGAAACGGGATCAAGGTCAGCAGTGCTAAAGCGATCAACAGCAGGTATAAACCGACTTTGCCTAACACTGATAGTTCTTGGCGGTGCTTCTTGCGGGTCTTGGCGGCTTTGATTTCATTAGTAGCATCCATGCTCAATTCCTCCTTCCGCTATCCGCGCTTGCGTTCCCAAGTGAATTGCAGCACGGTGATACCTAAGACGATCACGAACAAGACTAAGGCGATCGCACTGGCATAACCGAAGTTGAACTTCACAAAGGCTTCAGAATAGATCTCATACACTAACACGTTGGTCGCGCGGCCAGGGCCGCCATCAGTCATGACTTGCACCAGATCAAAGATCTTGAAACAGTTGATCATCAACATAATGGTGACAAAGAAAGTCGTGGGCCGCAAACTTGGCAGCGTCACATTCAAGAATTGCTTCCACTTGCCGGCGCCATCCATTTCAGCGGCTTCATATAATTCCTTCGGCACCGACTGCAACCCAGCCAGATATAAGATCATGTAATAACCCATGAAGCGCCAAATCGACACGATGATGATCGCCGTCAGCGCCCAATCAGAACTGGTTGCCCAGCCAGGCGGGTTGGTGATGAAGTGGCGCAGGAATTGGTTGATCGGGCCCATCGTCGGGTGAAACAGCATGTTCCAAACCACGGCGATTGCCACTAGCGACGTGACATAAGGGAAGAAGAACGCAGTCCGGAAGAACTTCACCCCGGCCAGCTTCTTGTTCAACAGAATGGCCAACCCCAATGAGCAAACCAACGTCGCCGGCACCACCCCTAAGGTATACAAGAAGGTATTTTTGAATGAGATCCAGAATGTGGTATCGTGGATCATTTTGGCGAAATTGGCCAGGCCGACGAATTTCGGGGTTGCAAAGGAATCCCACGACATGAAGGCCAACACGAAGGAGAACACCACCGGGATCAAGGTAAAAATGAAGAACCCGACGAAGTTTGGTGCAATGAACGAATAGGCCGTCAAGGTGTGACGCCGCTGCAGCTTGTGGGCTTGCTTGGAGCGTGATGGATTTGAGGATGTAGCTTGCATATTAGACAGGGTGATCGATAATCACCCCTTCCTCCTCTCTATTGTTAAGACGGGTGCAGGTTGCGTCTTGGATAGAGCCGAGCAGACTCGGCTCCATTAAGACGCAATCTGAAGTTAGTGCACAGGGTTATTGTTCCTCTTCTTTGACCCGTGATTCCATGTTCTTGACCGCTTGCGTTGGTGTTTCATCACCAGTCATGATCAAGTCATGTTCTTCTTGCAAGATCTTGTCGATCGCCGGGCCGTCTTTAGCAACAGGGAATTCAACAGCAACTTTGTCTGGTTCGAAGGCTTTCTTAGACAAGCTGTCAGTCGGCATGCCTTTAACTGCGAAGTATTCTTTGTTGATGGCATCGGTCCGATAAGACGGCACGATCCCGATCTTAGCTAACACTTCGGCACCTTTCTTACCAGAAGCGAAGTCGAGGAATTCTTGGGCGATCTTTTGGTTCTTGGACTTCTTGTTGATGGCAAAAGCCGTTGGTGAGCCAAAGGTCGTGACCTTCTTAGCGCCAGTCTTTTGCGGGATCGGCGCAATGCCCCATTCAACATTGGTCTTGCCGGCATTGATATTGGACAACAAGCCGCCCATGTACCAAGTGCCCATGTACATCATGGCCGCTTTCTGATCTTCAAATTGTGATTGGTAAGTGACCTTAGTGGACTTAGCGGTACCATAGTCCATTTGGGCCTTGGCTTTTTGCAGTGCTAAAGCGTTGTCATAATATGGCTTAACAAAATCATACGACGGCTTCAATAAGTTCTTGCCATTCTGCGCTGCGGCGATGGCTTGGATCGTAGAGCGCCAAATGTGCTGGTAAGTCCCGTATTGGCCTTTGGAGCTGTCAGTCAGCTGCTTGGCATATTTCACATATTGATCCCAAGTCCAAGTGTTTGGATCTGGAATGTTGTTTTGTTTGAATAATTTCTTGTTGTAATACAAGACCCAAAAGTCGGTCCGGTAAGGCTGCGCGTAAGTCTTGCCTTTGATCTTGTACATGGCATACGTGTCTTTAGCCGCAGAAGTGTCGAGCTTCTTCAAGTGACTGGATTCGTCAACTAATTGATCACGCAAGGCATAATTGGAATAAGACAACAGGTTCTTCATGGTCAAGATATCAGTGGTATCACCAGAGGACATCATCGTGGTGACTTTCGTATCATAGTCATCTGATGGAATATCGACTTGTTGCACATCAACATTAGGATGTTCTTTCTCGAAGGCCTTGAACAATGCCCCAAATTCAGGGGTCGTGTCGTAGTTCCAAGTCGTCACCTTCAAAACCGTCTTGCCGCCTTTGGTGGTGGAACCAGTATCTTTCTTGCTATTGCCACAAGCTGCTAACGCCAACGCCGCGACGGAAACAGCGAATAATGAAGCCACTTTGCGCCAGGTTTTCATTGCATTATCCTCCAATACTTAAGGCTTGATTCGTGCCAACGACCTTTGCCCACAGTTGGGTGGGCCTTTTGACCAGCTCATCTTGTCACCCCCTTAATAAGATCGTCTTATCTAAGACTTGAACGCGGTGCTCATCCACTGTAATCACCGGCAAGGCCACCGCCTGCTTGGCGCCTGTGATCGCCGATACCAACACATGACGGCCTGGCGTGAGGTGTTGGTATAAATAAGGCAGCACCGTGCGCGGATATAACAAATTGGTATTAGGCTCTGGTTTGACCAGCCCGCCACGGGCAAAACCTGCAATGTTGGCCACTGCCACATAGCCAACTGGGCTTTGATAAGCCAGCGCCGATTCATCATAAGGCGCCTCGATTGGCGCTGAGAAGCCGCCGTCATAAGCATCAATGGCCCGCGCGGTGGTGATTTCATGCACCCGCAAATGCCAGCCGGCAAAAGGCACGATCGTTGAGCGGATCTTCACGTCTGTCCAAGGCGTCCAGTCGTGGATCACCCGATCGGCTTGAATCTCATAAGCATCATCTAAGGCTTTGCTGCGAAAATCATGATCATCTTCAGCCAGCGCTAAGCAGTTGTCATAAGCACCTTCGTAATACCAATACGTGGCTTTCGGCACAGAATTGCCAAAGCGCGTCGAATACACGAACTTGCTGTATTTGGCACAGGCGTGATTTTGATTATTGACGAACTGCCCGGCTGGAAAACTCAAGGTGTGGGTCCCTTGCTCGCTGTGTTGATACAAGGCGCGGCCGGCTTGGCTGACCACCAACCCGTCAGGTGCTTGATAAGGTACGACTGGTGCTTGCCAGAACGGATGGGTCTTGGGAGTGGCCAACAAGATGAAGGTCTTCATCGCCCAATAAGGCGACCCTGGCCCGTTATAGCCTTCTGCAAACACCAGATCTGAGTAGTGATAACCCACACTTAAAACCCCGGCGTTATCAAAAATCGGCTGGCTGAACCAAGTATGTAAATTCCGTGCCAACAAGCCTTTGATCTCGCCCCAAGGCAAGGCTTCGACATCAGCAAACACCAACGCCGAGAAGAATGCCGCTTGGGCAAAGCGATAACACAAGCTGCGGCCAAAAGGCAAAGCTTCCCCTTGTGCATCGAACCAATCGCGATAATGCTTGGCAAAAATCGTCGCGCGCTTAATGAATTCGGCGCTGCGCTTGGGATCATCTGCTTTGGCAAAAGTCGCATACAACAAGCCGTAATAATGCATCGCAAAGGCAATGTAGTAGTCGCGCTGGGTTTGGTTGCCATCAAAATACCACCCATCCCCAACATAGAAATCATCGATGCGCTGCAGATCCGCGGCGATCATCTCAGGCGAATAGGCTTGACCTAACGCCTTCAGCGCCAAGTTGACCAAGACCCGAAAGAAATGCCAATTGTTATCCGGCAAGGTATGGTCATTGGCTTGGCGCAACCAAGCTGCTAATTGATCCACTGCCGCTGAGCCAAGCTGCGTTTGCACCGCTTCGGTGTTCAACAAGATCGTGGTGGCTAAAGCCGCCATTTCCACGATCAGCTGATCGTTATCGGTGATATCGCCCCAATATGCCGCGTCGCTAGGATCTGTGGCATGTTGGATCCCTGCCAGAAACTGCGGCCAATACACATTATCTGGATGGGCATGCGTGAAGGCACCTAAGCCCCATAGCGGCCGCAAGAACGCTTCAACTTCGCGAGTACTTGCGGAATACACCGTGCCATGATCGCCTAAATGCAGCCTGCCGGTAGCCCCTAGTGCGCTTAACGCCGGCTGCAGCGGCTGCATTAAATCGTTAAACCCGCGTTCATAATCTGCCAATGCCGTCCACTGATTTGCCGCTAATCCTGCATGGATCATTGTTTTGCCTCCTGATCGATAACGTACCCTTTGACGAATCCGTAATACTCACCATATACCGTGACGGTTTGCCCTAATCGCACCGGTGTTTGCGCTTGATGGAAAACTTGGACCTTGAGCTTGCCGCGTTGTAAGACAAAGCGGTCGCCTTGGCGGATCTGAGCCGTCGCGGCATCAGTCTTAACCACTTTGCCCACCAAGCGCACATAGCTGTGAGCCGGGATCGAGGCGCTTTGATAAGCCGCTTGCGAGTAGGTCTTGGCCTTGCTGCGAATGCCTGAGGTGGTTTTTTTAGTAAAATCAGCCGCTTGGGTCTGATTTTGGTGGCTGCAGCCGGTACTGACCACCGCTAAAGGTGTTAACAGCACTGCTATCATTAATTTTTTCATACTTGTCTCCAAAATTATGAAGCGCTTTCTTACTACCCACAGAATAACGGCTCGGTGGGGTGCTGTCAATCTTTTTACTAAAATTAATTATTTTACAAAAACAAATCGGGACGCGATATGCCCTGATGCTTCTTGCAAAAGCCACCACTCGCTTGAGATGTTGACGTTACCATAAAGATATCGATGGCATTAAAAAAAGACACATTTTCATGTGTCTCTCACCTTGTTCACTTACTTGAGTTTGCGCGGCCGACCAGTTGAACGCCGCTTGATCAACTTGGTGCTTAAGGTGATGCGCTTGGCGATGGTTGGCTGATGGATCCGCGCCACCAAGGTGTCTAAGCCCACCGCACCCATTTCTTCAGTGAAGACTTTCACCGTGGTCAGCGGCGGGTCTAAATACCGCGCCATGGATAAGTCGTTGATGCCCATCACCGAAATGTCTTCCGGCACCCGCAAATGTGCCTCATGTAAGACATTGATCACCCCGACTGCCATCAAGTCGCTGCCGCACAAGATCGCCGTGGGCAGCTGCTTGCCCCATTCGTCTAACATCCGCCTGGCTAAGCTGGCGCCGGTTTGCACCGACAAGTTGGCATTCTGGTCAACCGCAAAATAACGCTCATCAAAGGCTTGATAATACCGCATCACATCGCGATACGTGTTGACCACCGGAGTTTTATACGTGCGATAGCCATACATGCTGTCGCGCTCTTCGGCCCCGATGAAGGCGATTTTGGTGTGGCCCAAGGCAAACAAATGGTCCAGTGCTTGAGTGGTCGCCTGCACGAAATCACTGTTGATGGTGTCGAAGTTCTCCAAGGGAAAGTTGGTGCCAATAAACACAGTGTTGGGGCTGACGGTTAAGATCTTGCGAATCGTCGGTTCATCAAATTTTCCGATACACAAGCTGCCTTGCACGTCATTGAGCACCGCTTCATCAGTGGTGGTGGCTTTGATCAAGTTGTAGCCCAACTCTTGGGCGCGCTTTTCCACGCCGATGCGGATCGACAAATAGTAAAGATCATCAAGTTCTTCAGTGTCGTTGCGCCACTGGAAGAAGGCAATATTATTGTCTGTTGGCTGCTTGGCTTTGGCCTTGCCTTTGTGCTGTTTTTCTTTGTATTTGGTGTAATTTAAGGCTTCAGCGGCTTCAAAGATCTTGCGCTTGGTTGCTTCAGTCACCGCCAGGCCTTCATCGTAATTCAGTACCCGCGATACCGTCGAAATCGAAACGCCTGCGCGGTGGGCGATGTCTGTAATTGTTGCTGCCATATTCCTCATCCTTCCCGGCCACTATGAATTACGTCAAGTATAGTGGCGCCGCTGGCAAAATAACAGATATTTTTTGCCTAAAAAATTCGGCATATTTGTCATAAGCGGCTTTGCCACGCGATTAAAGCCCGGAATTGCGGGAATATATTTTTAGTAAAAAAAGATTGTACGATTGGCGATGACTGCTTATACTGAAGGCAAATCAAATAAAGAAGGGGCTTTCATGACAACTACTGCGACTTTGATCCAAGCACTGCATGATGCTGCTACTCAAGAAACGACTGTGGCACCGCTGAGCTTTGCCGGCTTACAAGCTTATCTTGACTCAGGTGATCGGCTAACTTATGAGAATCAATACTTTGCCAGGCGCAAACAATTGGCGGTGTTAGGCCTCAGCCAATACCTGGCGCCAACTTCGGCCAAGCGCGCTTTGCTTGAAGAAGTCATATGGGCGATTTTAAACGAGTACACTTGGGCCTTGCCGGCGCACCTGCCGCAAACTGGGACAACTTTTGGCGAAGCGGCGCCGCAATATTTGGATCTGTTCAACGCCGAAACCGGCTCGGCCTTGGCGGAATTGAAGTTCCTGCTGCAAAACCAGCTGGCGCCTGAGTTGATCCAGCGCATCGATGGCGAATTAGAGCGGCGCATCTTAACGCCTTATGCCGCACGAGACTGGTCTTGGATGCACAAAACCAACAACTGGAGTGCGGTGGTTGGCGGCTGCATTGGCATCACCGCCTTGTATCAATTACCAGCCGGTCCGCGCTTGACGCAATTCATCAACCGCTTGGATGTGGCGATGACCGCTTATCTCAGCAGTTTCGGGGCAGACGGGGCTAGTGTCGAAGGCGTCAGTTATTGGGCATATGGCTTTGGCTATTATGTGTATTATGCAGATTTGCTGGCCAGCAGGCACCATGATGACCACTTGTTGACCTCGCCCAAAGTGCGCGCGATCGCAGCGTTTCCGGCTGCGGTACAGCTCAGCGTGCAAGCAACAGTGCCGTTTTCAGATTATGATCCCATTGAATTGCCCACCGGTTTGTTGACGTATTGCCGCCAGCATTTTGGCGTCGCCACCCCGCCGATCACAGCCATGAATACCGTTGACTTTGATCCGTGTTACCGCTTTGCGCAATTGTATCGCAACTTGCTTTGGGCCCCTGACCACTTCGATGCGCCAGCACCACTGGCGCCGGCTGATCATTATTTCCCCGATTGTCAGTGGTGGGTCAAGCGTGATCACGACTTGGTGTTTGCGGCCAAAGGCGGACGCAACGACGAAAGTCACAACCATATCGACTTAGGCCACTTCGTCTTCGGTACGCCCAAGCATTTGTTCCTAGATGATTTAGGCGCCGGCGTTTACACCAGAGACTATTTCGTGGAAGCCAAGCGCTACAAGTATTTCCCGCCGTCTGCTGCCGCCCACGCTTTGCCCGTGATTGGCGGCTTTAGCCAACAACCTGGCCCAGTAGCCGCCCATGCGCATTACACAAAAGAGCAACTGACCTTGGATCTGCATGAGACTTATCCGCAAGCCGCAAAGCTTACGGCATTCACACGCACATTCAGCCTAAGCAAGCGCCAATTCAGCTTGCATGACCACATTCAAACGCGATCTGCCAGCAGCTTGCAAGAGTGTTTCATCACCAGGTTCAAGCCGCGTATCGCATCAAACCAAGTTATCTTGACTGCCGGTGATGAAACCTGCACCTTAGCCCTGGCCACAACAGACATCCAATGCCACACCATCACCTATCTCGACCACCAAGGCCAAGCGGCAATCGCCTATCAGATCCAAGCCGCCTATGCACCAGCTGCGGTGCATGATCTCGCCATCACTGGCACCTTAAGTTGACCCTTCGCCATTAACTGGCATGTTTGTTGCTTGTATCTGCATAAACGCTTAGGAGGCCCTTATGCCGATTTCATTACAATTAAAAACCGCTACTGAAACTTTAGCCGAACATACCGCCAACAATGAAGCCTATCTCGCGTGGCGCCATCAATACGCGCAAGGCGACTATTACGAAATCACGGTGGATCACGCGCCTTGCTTCATTGTTGCGCGCTTAGATGGCGCGCTGCCGGAAAGTTTGGTGTATTTAACCAAGCCCACTTGGCAATACCAGATTCCTTTTAACACGCAACGCGAATCGCCTTATCCAGATGGGGCGTTCATTGGGCAACACCATTACGCCAGTGTGCGCTTGGCCACGCCAGCTGAAATTGGCGGCGATCGCAATTTAGCCGTCAACGCCCATGACCAACACGCCGCCACTTCTGTGTTCCCCCATGCTTTTGCCAATGCCGAAACACGCAACGAAGCGGCCTTCTTTGCTAAAAACGCCATCGACGGCGTGCTGGCTAATGCGGCTCATGGCAATTACCCCTTTGCGTCATGGGGCGTGGCGATGCGCGATGACGCGCAATTCACCCTGGAATTCGGCCGGCCGGTGGTGATCGATCAAGTCGTCTTGTACTTGCGCGCCGACTATCCGCATGACAGCTACTGGACCAATGCTACGCTGATTGGCTCGGATAACAGCAGACAAACCCTGACGCTGCACAAAACTGCCGCGCCGCAAGTTTATGCTTTTGCCCCGCGCACCGTTGAATGGCTGCGGCTGCAGCAACTTGTCAAAGTCCCTGATTCGTCGACTTTTCCGGCCTTGACGCAAATCCAAGTATTCGGCCATGAGCGATAATGGTATAATGACGGCGCTTACTCATTCTGGAATTTGAGGTGAACGCCATGTATCAAGCATCAACCACGCGTTATGATGAAATGATTTACAACCACGTCGGTGCAAGCGGCCTAATTCTGCCGGCGATTTCTTTAGGCTTCTGGCACAACTTCGGCTCTGTTGACCCGTTAGCCAACCAAGAAGCGATCGTTGAAGCCGCCTTCGACCACGGCATCACCCACTTTGACTTGGCCAACAACTACGGACCGGAGCCTGGCAGTGCTGAACGCAATCTAGGCCGGATCTTGCACACGCAACTGGCCAGCTATCGCGATGAGCTGATCATTTCCACCAAAGCCGGCTACCGCATGTGGCCTGGGCCTTATGGCGAATGGGGCTCACGCAAAAGTTTGATCGCCAGCCTTGACCAAAGCCTGCAGCGCCTGCAATTAGATTATGTGGATCTGTTCTACCATCATCGGCCGGATCCCAATACGCCGCTGGAAGAAACCGCCGCTGCTTTACACGACATCGTGCAAAGCGGCAAAGCCTTATACATTGGTATTTCCAATTATCAACCGGCTGATGCCTTGCGCATGGCGCAGTTGCTGCGCGCCAGCCACACGCCTTTTGTGATCCAGCAAGAACGCTACAACATGCTTGATCGCCACGCTGAAGATAACGGCTTGTTTGACGCACTGCAAGAAGCCGGGTTAGGGGCCATTACCTTCTCGCCGCTGGCGCAAGGGTTGTTATCGGATCGCTACTTAAACGGCATCCCCAAAGACTCGCGGGCAGCGCGGCCATCCAGTCCTTTCTTGCATCCGGATCGCGTTGAGGCAACCTTGTCTACGGTGCAGCGCTTAAACGCCATTGCCCAACAACGCGGCCAAAGCCTGGCCGCAATGGCTTTGGCTTGGAACCTGCGCCAACCTGCTGTATCCAGCGTCTTGATCGGCGCTTCAAGAGTCAGCCAACTCGTTGCCAACCTGGAAGCCTTGCACAACCTTGATTTCTCCGCCGAAGAACTGGCGGCGATCGATGCTTGCTTACCAGCTTGATCAACACAACTTCAGCCCTTGCACCGCCATTGTAATGAATGGTGGCGCAAGGGCTTTTTGGTGCGGCGAGTTGTTGACAGCAACCGAAGTGTTACGCTATACTATTTTTCGTTATTCGTAACGATTACGATTAAGGAGAAAGCTCATGGAGAAAACTGATCGCGCCAGCGCCCGCCGCCGTTTGCACAGCCCCAACCGCAAAACCAAACAACGCGCCTTGGCCCTGTTACACAAAGCCAAACAAACTAAACGTTAATGCGCCTCAGTCATTAAGAAAGCAGGTTTATTGTGCACTTTACGAGAAAACTCAGTACCGTTATCTCAACTTTAATGCTCACTGTCATATTAGCCGCTTGCAATACGGCTAAACCCGCTGCGCCAAAGTCGCTCAATGTCGTCACCAGCATGGATTTCTACGCCGAAGCCGCCCAAGCCGTCTTAGGCGATCACGGCCATGCCACCGCGATCATCAACCAGCCCAATATCGACCCGCATGATTACACCCCCACCACAGCTGTGGGCAAGCTGGTGGCCAAAGCCGACGTGATCGTCGCCAATGGCGCAGGCTATGACACTTGGCTAAACAAACTTGTCAAAGGCAGCGGCACCGCCAGCACCATGGTTTCTGTCGCTTCTGTCATTGGTGTCAAAACCGGGCAGAACGAACATATTTGGTACAAGCCGCAAACCATGCCGAAGCTGGCCAATCAGTTGGCGCAGACTTACAGCAAACGCGATCCAAAGCACAAAACGGCTTATACCCGCAATGCCAAGGCCTACATCGCGTCGTTAAAACCCTTGTTAACCCTGATCGATCAACTCAAAGCCAATGCCCATGGCCAATCGGTGGCGGTTTCTGAACCGGTGTTTAATAACGCCTTGCAATACCTTGGCTACAACATCAGCAATGTGCATTTTGCCAATGCAATCGAAGAAGGCAGTGACCCTAGCGCCGCTGATGTCCGCCAATTGCAAGCTGACATCGCCAACCACAAGCTGGCTTTCTTCGTGCAGAACACGCAAGTTGACAGCAAATTGATCAATAACCTCGTCAAGCAATGCCGCCAAGCCAACATCCCTGTCTTAAAAGTCACCGAAACTTTGCCTGCGCATCAAACCTACACCCAATGGATGACATCACAATATAAGGCCCTGGCAAAGATCCAAAACGCCAAGTGATCACGCCAGCACATTGCGGCTGAAATTGGTCAGTCCCATAAACGTCCAGCGCTGCTTGGCAGTGGTTTCGATTACCGTCGGCTTCGTGAATACCGTTTGGCTGATGGTTAAGTCCACCGCGTCATCGATCACCAACAGCGGCGCCGCTTGCGGCGGGGTGATGCGGCATTGGGTCAAGGTCAACGCCACCCGCTGCCCGCGCCCTTCCACAACACTGGCTTCAGCCAAGCCATCAACGACCACATCTGTTAAACTCAGCGCATCAAGCGCCGCGCCATCTTGCAACAAGTCTGCATCTCCGCGGCGATACATGATCAACCGCGCCAAGTTGCGCAGTTGTAAATTGGCATAGGCCAAATCAGATGCCGCTGGCCGATTCGCGTCACAAGCCAGCGCATAGTATTTTGCCAACGCGTGGGTTTCATGCGTGCCCACCGCCAGATGCGCATAGCGGCCTGGGCCGACTAACTGGCAATCACGCAGCTGAATATGCTGGCCACTTAACCCGGTGACATTGCAGGCAGTGTTCAGCAGACAATCGGCGATCAGCACATCAGCGACATCATACCCGGCGAAACAATCATCCCCACAAGCCAAGTGACAGTGTTGAATGGTGACGTGTTGACTGTGATGCAAGTCAAAGCCGTCATGCCCGCCAAACACGGCAACGTCTGCGACTTGCACGCCATCGCACGCGGCTAACGTATGCGCCCAGTTACTGCTGTTTACCACCGTGTAGCCTGTGAGGCGGACATTCTTGACGCGGTTGAACACAATGCCCATCGGCCCGCGAAAACCTTCTTCGCCAGCCGGATCTGTCACAGCGGCACCATCGATCACACTGCCAGGCTCGCCGACAATGCTCACATCTTCTGCATCGAACGCACTGATCAGCGCATGAAAATAATTCGGCGGCAAATGCCACGCCGTAATGTAATGCGCCTCATACAAATACGCGATGGGACTAGGCTGGTGAAAGTCGCTGTAGTCTGTCAAAGCTTGGCTGCCGCGCAATACCGCCGCTTGCGCCAGGTGCAATTCAATATGGCTGTACAGCCGCAACGAACCGCTAATAAACACCCCTGCCGGAAGCTCTACCACCCCGCCGCCAGCGTCTCGGCACGCATCGATCGCCGCTTGCAGCGCCTGAGTTTGCACGCGGCCGCTATTGGCCACTGCCCCATAATCTCGTACGTCAAAAGTTTGCATCATATTACCTCCCTGCACTGCGTTACAAGCAAGCAGCGTGCCAAGTTCTGGGGCTTTGGCTAACGGCACCACCAACGCGCAGTCCGCCACCTGGTCACTCAAAACGCCCACCACCAAATTTTCGGTGACGGGCGTTTTGTTGCAGATCAACCCAACGTTTTACTGCTGTCCGTAATACGCTTTGGCGCCATGCTTGCGGAAGTAGTGTTTGTCTAACAAATACTGCGGCACGCGCTTGGCACCATCGAGTTGTTGGGCGTGATAAGCGATATTAGCGCAGACTTCTAAGACCTTAGCGTTGTACACCGCTTGTTTAGGGGTCTGGCCCCAAGTGAAGGGCCCATGTTGACCCACCAAACAACCTGGCGTGGCCATGGGATCGATGTGGCGCTTGGCCAAAGTCTCGACGATCACATTGCCCGTTTCCAACTCATAAGCCGATTCAACTTGAGCTTGCGTCAATGGGTCAGTCACCGGGATATCATCATAGAAGGTATCCGCATGCGTCGTGTTCATTGCCGGGATGTCTTTTCTAGCTGAAGCGAAAGCCACCGCCATTTCCGAATGGGTGTGCACGATGCCGCCAATTTGCGGATAAGCATTGTACAGCACCATATGCGTCGGGGTGTCGCTGGAAGGGTTAAGCTTGCCTTCCACCACATGGCCTGCCAAGTCGACGACCACCAAATCCGCTGGCGTCAGCTGGTCATAAGCGACGCCAGACGGCTTGATGACAAATAAACCGGCTTTGCGATCGATTCCTGAGACATTGCCCCAAGTAAAAGTCACCAAACCCAGCTTCGGCAATTGCATATTGGCATCATAAACCGCTTGTTTCAATTGTTCGAGCATAGACGCCTCCTATTGCAGCCACTGCAGGTCAATGCCATACAGCGTGGCTAAGTCTGCCACTTGTTCGGCACTGGCGGCAAATGAGAACACGGTATGGTGCCCGCCGCCGGCTTTGATCCAAGCCGTGGCGCCTTGTTTTAAGCCCATGCTTGGCGTCCACAATTGCTTAGCTACTGGCAGATGCGGCGTTGGGGCTTCTGGCTTATGGGCATCAACAGCGTATCCGATCAATGAGAACCCGCTGCGGAAATCCGACAGCGTGATATCGATCGCCGGCCCCACTGAACCGGTGAAAACCAACCGCGCCGGATCGGCTTTGCCGCCAATGTCTAACGGATGCACTTCCACCCGCGGCTTGTCGCTGGCGATAGTCGGATCCACTTCCAGCATATGTGAGCCTAGGATCGCTTCATGCCCGGCGCGCAGATCCAAAGTGTAATCTTCCATGAATGCCGTTTGGCGGTTATGCGTCAACACTTTCAACACGCGCAGCAATGCCGCCGTTTTCCAATCACCTTCGCCGGCAAACCCATACCCATCGCGCATCAATAACTGTGCCGCCAAACCTGGTAATTGGTCTAGTCCCCATAAATCTTCAAAATTGGTGGTGAAGGCTTGGTAATTGTGCTCAGTCAGGAATTGCCGCAATGCCAAGTATTCGCGCAGCTGATAGCGGATGCTTTGGGTATTAGTCGACGCGATCGTGTAAGCTTGCGCCAGCTGCTCGTATTCAGCATCGATTGCCGCTTCTGAGATCCCGTTGACCAGCGCCACCAAATCGCCGACACCATAATAATCGACGGTCCAGCCTAACTTGATCTGCGCCTCAACACGATCGCCATCAGTCACTGCCACGTTGCGCATGTTGTCGCCAAAGCGCGCCACGCGCGTGTGGAAGGATTCGTTATACGCCACGGCAACATCTTGCCAAGCGGCAATTTCTGCTTGTACCGCAGCGGTTTGCCAATCGCCGTACACGATTTTGTTGTTGATACCTAAGCGTGCGTTGATATAGCCATATTCGCGATCGCCATGCGCGCTTTGATTGAGGTTCATATAATCAAAATCGATCGTCGCATACGGAATATCATTCCCGAACTGTGTCGCCAGGTGCAGCAAAGGTTTCTGCAGCAGCTGCGTGCCGCGGATCCAATTCTTCGCCGGGCTGAAGGTGTGCATCCAAGTCATCACCCCGGCGACTTGCGGCTGGTAATTAGCCTCTTTCATGAAGGCGGTGATATTGTCAGCTGTGGTCAACACCTGCTTAAACACCACCGGATAAGGCAGCAAGCCGCTTTGGTTCAACGCCTTGGCCATGGTTTGGCCGTCTTGGGCCACTTGGTCTAACACGGCTTGGCCGTATAACGGCTGGCTGCCGATCACAAACCAGAATTCATAAGGTTGCGTGAGTTTCAACATAGATCCTCCTTCTAACGATCTTGGACGACTGCACCAGCCGCTTGCGCCAGTGGCAGAGCAGCCGCATAAGCGTGACTAAACTGTTCAAAACTTGCCATGCCTGCAGGCGTTGGTGCCATTTCGCTAACTGGCGCCTGGGCGAAAAGGTCATCCAACCAATCCGCTAGCGGCTTCGTTGCGCCACTGGCGGTATATTGGGCCAATAACGCCATGCCATAAGGGCCGCCAGCTGCGGCAGTGGTCATCACCGCCACCGGCACCTGCAAGGCATCCGCCAAGGCTTGCTGAGCGATTTGCGGCGTTTTCAACAGCCCGCCTTGGGCAATCAAGTGCGTCACTTGCAAAGACTCGGCTTGTTGCAAACGCTGATAGCCAATGGCCAGCGGCGCATAAGCGGCATACAGCTGGGCCAACATGAAATTGCCCAAGGTCAATTGCGCATGCGGACCACGGACCAACAACGGCCGCCCGGCTTGCACAGCGGTGATGTTCTCCCCAGATAAGTTGGCATAGCACAACAGCCCGCCGGCGCCTGGTTCAGCTTGCAAGCTGGCACGCAGCATTTTGCCATACAGTTCGTCTGGCGTCACGGTGGCGCCAAGCGTGGTGGCCACCGTTTCAAACAACCCCAGCCAGGCGTTGAGCTCTGAGGTGCAGTTGTTGGCATGCACCATCGCCACCGGCGCGCCAGCAGGAGTGGTGACCAAATCGACATCGGCCACGTTGGCTTTTAGCGGCTGATTCAACACCACCATCGCAAATGCCGACGTGCCTACGCTGACGTTGCCGCTGCCAGGGCGCACGGCGTTAGTCGCCACCATGCCAGTGCCTGCGTCTCCTTCAGGCGGCGCCAACACACATCCAGCAGCCAGCACGCCGCTTGGATCAAGCAAACGCGCACCCGCGGCACTTAACCTTCCGGCCACAACCCCTGCAGCCAACGGCTTAGGCAGCAAATCGGCGATGCGCCACGAATATTGCGCAACTGCCGGCAGCGCCGAATACGCCGCCAATAAGTCGGCGCGATAAGTCTGTTGCGTCGAGTCGATGGGAAACATCCCCGACGCATCCCCCAACCCTAAGACGCGCTGGCCCGTCAACTGCCAGTGCACATACCCGGCCAGTGTCGTCATGTATGCCAAGTCAGCCAGGTGCGGCTCGTGATCCAACACCGCTTGATGCAAATGGGCGATGCTCCACCGCGCCGGAATATTGACCCCAAACAACTTGCTTAACGCCGCGGCAGCAGGCAAGGTGTTGTTGTTGCGCCAAGTACGAAAAGGCACCAGCAGCTTGCCAGCAGCATCAAAGGCCAAATACCCATGCATCATCGCCGACACGCCGATACTGCCAATGGTCGTCAGCGGCTGGTTGAACCGCACCGCTACCGCAGCAGCCAATTGCGCATAAGCATCTTGCAGCCCAGTCCATACATCTGCCAGGGCATATGTCCACAAGCCGGCTTCCAATCGATTGGTCCACTGATGCACCCCCACCGCCAAGACTTGCCCAGATGCATCGATCAGCACGCATTTGATCTGAGTTGACCCCAGTTCGATGCCTAAACTTGTCGCTTGCCAATCAGGCATGCTCATCATCTCCTTTACTAAGCGTTTAAAGAATAAGCCGGGAACCTTGGCCACGCCAAATTGATTTGATTGATTCGCATCAATCAAATCAATTCTGACTGGTGTTATTTCATCGTCCATGATTGCAATTGTTTCACGTGAAACAATTGCGATTCAACTTGTAATGACGCGTCTTTCAGCGGCTTAGCGCAAACAAAAAGACTCAACATTTTGCAGTTGAGTCTAGTTTCGCCTGTTATTGAATTCTTTCGGCTACTGAGTCGCGCCACACCAATTCGACTGGGTATTCAAAACTCGCCGGTTGCTGGTGGCGCAACATGGCCAACACCATGGTCGCGGCGCGCTCGCCCATTTGGCGCTTAGGATGGCGCACCGTGGTCAAGCCAGGCAGGCTGTAGCGGGCCAATTCGTAATCATCAAAGCCCACCACTGACACTTGTTTGGGCACCGCGTAACCCATTGTAACCAGATCTGACATCACGCGGATCGCCAAGCGGTCGTTATAACATGCCACCGCAGTTGGCGGATCGGCACTGTGCATCAGCGCCGCCAGCTTCTGTTGCAACAGCGCATAGTTGTCACTAGAGCGGTACATGATCAACAAACTTTCCGCTTTCAACGCCGGCTGTGCTTGATACGCCTTGATAAAGCCGTTCATCCTTGCCACGCCTTGGGCATCATCCACTTGGAAGATACCTAAGATCCGCTGGTGCCCCATTGCCAGCAATCGCGTCACCAACTCATATTCCGCTTGCTTATCGGCAGTAGTCAAGGCTGGAAACTCGCTTAATTCCGGGTAGCGCGCGTTAATGAACACCACTGGCACGCCAGCATTACGCAAATGGCGGTACAAAGCTAAATTGGGATTGGCCAAGGCACTTTGGGTGGGTTCTACGATCAAGGCATCCACTTTGCTGGCTTGCAGCATCTGCACACTATGCGCCTCAGCGTCGAAGCGGTTATGGGTGTTGGCTAACATCACCGCCGCATCTGACTGGGCCAACACTGAGTCGATGCCGGAAATAATCGGCGGAAAGATGTAATCGGCAATATGGGTACAAACGACCCCCACCACCAGGCGCTTGGTACGCGGTTGGGCGTGCAGCAAAGGGTCAGCAACAAAATACCCGCTGCCTTGCACCACAGTGAGATAGCCTTGGTCACACAACGCCGCCAAGGCCTGACGCAGGCGGTAGCGCGACGTGTTAAATTGGGCCATTAGCTGTTTTTCTGTCGCTAATTTGGTCCCTAAAGGCATTTGCACCAGCAACTGGCGCAACGCTTGCATCAAGGTCATTTTGTCCATTAAGTCACCTGCTCAAACTGCCAACGGCTGCTGTCAAAATCCCCTCGCGGCTGCGGGATCGCCACGCCGATGGTCATCAAATATTCGGCTGAATACACCTGACCGCTTGCTTGTGATCGCCACTTGGTATGTAGCGGCAAAGCACAGGCCTGCAGCCGTTTCATCACCGTATTCGGCTGCGCCAAAATGTTCACATGATCGATCACTAACATGGTGTCTGATAATTTCTGCCAAGCATATTCATTCTGCGGGTCATGCACGACAAGCCAATCAAGCTGGCCAAACTGCAAGACTTGACGCAGCCTTTTGTATTCGGCGATATCGGCTTTGAGCTGTGCTAATTCTGCAGTGGAACAAGCCCCTAAGTCCAGCTCGTAACCAAATGCGCCCATTTGCGCCACCTGGGTGCGCGTGGTTAAAGGCGTAATGCGATGCACTTGTTCGTTAGGCGCAAGCGACACATGACAGCTCATCGCTTGCGGCGGATACACCAAGCTGGTGCCGCGCTGGATCGGCAAGCGGGCAATTGCATCGGTATCATCTGACGTCCAAATTTGCGGCGCATAGGCCAGCATGCCAGCATCAAAGCGGCCGCCGCCACCGGCGCACCCTTCCACCAACACCTCAGGATGCGTATGCGTCAATGCGGCTAAGACGCGATACAGTCCCAAGATGTACCGATGGCGACACTCGCCTTGTTGGCCGGCTGGCAAGACTTGGCTGAATACATCCGTTAAATTACGGTTCATATCCCACTTCAAGTAACTGATGTGATGAGCGTCTAATAACCCCACCAGCGTCTTGATCAAATAATCCTGCACGACGCGCTGACCTAGATCCAATACGTACTGATTTCTGGCCAATTGCGGCGTATGGTCTGGATCGGCAATGATCCAATCAGGATGAGCGCGATACAGATCCGAATCCGGCGACACCATCTCCGGCTCCACCCATAAACCAAATTGCAGCCCGCGCGCGTTGATCTTAGCGATCAAACTATCCAGCGATCCGCCGAGTTTGGCTTCATTAGGCCACCAATCACCCAAGCTGCTGCGATCATCATCGCGCCGGCCAAACCAGCCGTCATCTAAGACGAACAGCTCCACCCCGATCGCCGCCGCTTGATCCGCCAGTGCCAAGAGTTTTTCACGATCGAAGTCAAAATACGTTGCTTCCCAGTTGTTGATCACCACTGGCCGCGGTTTAACCGCCCAGTACTTAGGCAACAAACAATCCGTGTACGCCCGATGATAGGTGTGGCTAAGCTCACGCAAGCCGCCGTCAGTTGCCACGATCACCGCTTCAGGCGTGGTGAAGCTGCTTTGCGCCGCAAGCGCCCAATCGAAGTCAAAAGGCGCGATCCCCACTTGCACCCGGGTATTTTGGTGCATGTCGACTTCTGCCGTGGCGCTGAAATCTCCGCTATACACCAAACTGGCGCCCAATACTTGGCCTTGTTGCCAATCCGTGTGCGCGTTAGCCAAGGCGACAAAAGGATCTTGCCCGTGACCGCTGGCGCCGCGCTTAGAATCAACACCTTGCATGCCAGGCTGCAACGCGCGCCGATTGGTATGCATCTCTCGCCCCCACGCCCCGCTTTGCGTAATGATATCATACTGATCGTTTAATAAGTCCCATGACCAAGACATCGCACGGGTCAAATGCAGCGGCGTCGTACCAGTATTTTTGATCACCACATGTTGCGCAAAGGTGTCATGCTCCACATCGGCGCTGATGACCAAAGTCACCGTGACCCCCGCCTTTGAATCGGCTAGCGTTAACGCCAAAGTCTGCATTCTGGCCGCTGCCCGCAGTGCCGGTAATCCGTCAGGCAGCGGTTTAGTCGTCAACCATTGGGCAGATTGGAAACGCAGATCCAACACACTGCTGCCATTGGCGCGGCGAATACTGATCGCAGGCGTGCGCATATCCGGGGTCCCAAACGCCGGATACACCAGCGGCAGCTGCTCCAAGCGCAAGTCATGAATGCCGTCTGTATCGGCCAGATAACTGGCGTGGCCGAGCTCTTGAATCACCCCAGCCAAATCGGTACCAGCAGGCATGCGCGCGCCAAGATGCAGTGCCACCACATGGCCACTGGCCAACACCCCGATGCTCATTTGCGCATGCGCGGTGATCAAATCGAACTGTTTCACTAATTGCTTCGCCTCTTGTGCATTCATTGACTCATCCTCCACTAGCTGACTACAAGCAAGAAACATGCCAAGATGCGGTGAGCCATCAAGATGCTGATTTCACACCCTGCCGACATCAAAAAAACAAGGCCAACATGATGACCTTGTTTGCTGACTATTTTCCATCCGTACTGAACAATGCTGGGTCAACGCGGTGTTTTCTGAAGTAAAACTCGCGATCATGTTCGTTCACTTCCCGCATTACCTTAGCTGGCGTGCCAATAGCCACCACATTGTCTGATAAATCATGCGTCACCACGCTGCCAGCGCCGACGACCACGTTATCGCCAATCGTAATGCCAGGCAACACGATCACCCCAGCGCCTAACCAGCAATTCTTCCCGATCTTGATCGGCGCGTTATACTGCAGCCCTTTGGCCCGCAAAGATGGTTCGATTGGATGGCCAGCAGTGGCCAAAGTCACATTCGGTCCCAACATCGTTTTGCTGCCAACATAAATATGGGTGTCATCAACCAGCGTCAGGTTAAAGTTAGCATACACGTTGTCGCCAAAGTGGACATGCGCCCCGGCGAAACTGCTGTGAAAAGGCGGCTCGATATAACAACCAGTGCCGATTTCAGCAAACATATCCTTTAACATGGCTTGCCGCTTGGCACCTTCAGAAGGACGAGTTTGATTGAAATCGTAGAGTTTTTCCAAGCACTGTGTTTGATAAGCGGCTAAACTTGCCTCGCCTGGATCATAAAGCGACTGATCATGCATCACATCTGGTTCTTTCATGCGCGTTCCTCCAATAATTGCTCAATATAAGTCAACACACCGCTGTCAATATTCGTCCCGCAATGCGCATCGGCGACCGCAGCGACAGCTGGCTGGGCGTTGGCCATCGCAACTCCCAAGCCAACTTCTTGCAGCATCTCTAAATCATTGCCGCCATCGCCAAACGCCGCCATTTCATCTAGCGTGATCCCCAGTTGCGCGCCTAACTCGGCTAACCCGGCTGCTTTATGCACCCCTGGTTGGATCAAGTCAATATCCCCATGGCCGCTGGAAGTCGGCTGCGCCAAGCCTGCCAACGCCTCAGTTAATTCATCGACCAGCGCTTGGGTGCGTGCGTCTGCGCAATTGATGGCGAATTTCAAGATCTTATCGTCAACCTGGTCATAATCGGCCACCACAGCCAGGCGATGATAATAATGCCGCATCCCCGCCACATACGCAGGATCCGTCGTGGCCAAGGTGTAGGCGCTATGTTGGCCGCACACCAACACTTTGATATCAGCGACCGTTGCCAACTTGGCCAAGATCTGCTTAACGACATCGGGTTTGAAGCTGTGCAGCGCATAAACTTTTTGCAAGCTGCGAATATAGGCCCCATTTTCTGCGACGAAAATGGTTTGCGGATAGTCGGCAAAATACGACAACAGCTGATAATATTGATTGCCGCTGGCGACCACAAAGCGAATCCCTGCGGCTTGCAGACGCTGGTGCAAGGCGGCGAAGCGCTTGGTGTCATATGTTTGATCCGGCTTCAAGAAAGTCCCGTCCATATCCGTTGCAATTAGTTTGATCATATTAACCTCCGGTGCGTTTCTTCAAGCATACCATCTTGAGCAAGCGCTGACACGCCTAAATGAAAGCCTTATCGTACATTATTCTTCACGATTGTAAAGGGTTATATTTAAGTGCGATTTTATTATAAATAACAGCTTGACAACCAAGCAAAATGCCTGTAAGGTTAGCGATAAATTTATACTTCAACACGTTGACAAGAAGAGTAAGCGTCGATGCCGTTCAGAGACCCCCGTTGAGTGGAAAGGGGGACGGCAGAACCGCCGAAGATGAGCTTCGAGTGTTGTTAGACGGTGTCGTGCTGTCGCCACGGGTGTCTCCGTTAGCAGACTAGGTATCAAATGGTACTGAAGTGAGGCGCAATTGTCATGGTTGCGTGAAAATGGGTGGTAACACGCGAAAGCGTCCCTTTGCATAGTTTGTGCAAAGGGACGCCTTTTTTGTGAAAGAAGGAATCTTATGAGTATTCAACAAATGCGTTATATCTTAGCGGTAGCAGACAACGGGAGCTTTCACGCCGCAGCCAAGAAACTGTATGTCTCACAACCCAGCTTGTCGCATGCAATCAAAGAGCTCGAGCGTGATTTAGGCACGACGCTGTTCACCCGCACGCGCCAAGGGGCGACACTCACCGGCGCTGGAGCGGTTTTTGCCCAGCGCGCACGCAAGATCTTAAGCGAAATCGATGACTTGAACCACTACTTCGTCCCGCAGCCTTTTGGCAACGACTACTTCTCCATTGCCGGGCAGCACTACGATTTCATGGCTGATGCCGTATGCCACACCATGGCCAGCTTCCCGGATTGCCAATACCTGCGGATCTTTGAAGGCACGACTTCGCAAGTGATCGAAGACCTCAAAGCCGGCAAAAGCGAAATCGGCTTCATCTTCGCCAATCAAACCAATCAAGCGCGCTTAGGCAGTATCTTAGACGAAGGGCATCTGGCTGCCACTGATTTGGGCAAATTCCGCACCCACATCACCTTGCGCCCAGACCATCCGTTAACGCACAAAACCACCTTGACCAAGGCCGACTTGATCGATTATCCGCAGGTGCGCTTCACTCAAGATGCGGTGTACGCCGAACTTGCCGAAGACCCGCTGGCAGCGCCGAGCACCGGGCAAGTGATCGCCACCACCGATCGGGCCACCATGATCAAGGTGATCAACCAATCCAACGCTTATTCCAGCAGTTCCGGCTTATTCACGCGCTTAGATCAGCTGGGCTTGACCACCCGGGTGCTGGAAGGCGAGCCGGAGAATCACATGCTGCTGCTGCACCACACCGACGCCGCGTTGTCACCTTTGGCCGATTGCACCATCGACGCCGTCAAAACCTTCATGCACAGCGCCACGCCGCAATGATCACTGCTGGGCCCATTGCTGCCACAAGCTCACTGTGCGCCATAATACCAACGCCGCCAGCACGATCAACACCGAAGCAACACCCATCGCCAGGTGCATGCCGCTGATGAACCATTCCGGATGCGCCGTAGGATATGTCGCGATGCGCGCACCAGCGAGTTGACTCATACGCCCAAATTGTATCGTCGTTGCGACACTGGTGCCTGCCACCATGCCCAGATTACGCGCCAAGGCATTGAAACTGCCGGCAATGCCGAGCTGCTTGGCATCAGCCACTGACATCACAATGTCGCCGATCGGTGATTGGAAAATCCCGCCGCCGGCACCTAACAACATCGTGATGCCTACAAACCAGCCTAAGTTGGTATGCAAACCTAAGCCCAGATACCCGACACTGCCACAGGCAATCAGCAGCACCCCGCCTAAGGCCACGCCGGCCACATTATGCCGATCGGCCAAGATGCCGCCTAATGGTGCGCAAAACACCATCATTAGCGGATACAACGTCAACAACGCGCCTGCCAATCCCGGCTTCAAGCCCAGCGCATCTTCCAGATAGAACGGCATTAATACGGTGGTGAAAAACTGCGCCATAAACACCAGAAACACCGCCAACACCCCTAATGAAAACAATCGCTTGTGAAAAATGGCCATTGGCAGCAGTGGCGTTTGCGCATGCCGCTCCCGCCAGAAAAACCACCCGCCTGCCAAAACCGCCATCAGCAACGATCCCCACACCAACGGCGCAGCAAAACCATCAGTTTGACTGAGATTCAACCCCCAAAAACCGGCGGTAATGGCAACGGCTTGGGCGATCGCGCCCCACCAATCAAACGCCTGCTTTTGACCAATGCCATCACCCATCGCCCATAAGGCCAACCCTAACGCCACCAGTCCAAACGGCACGTTGATCCAAAACAGCACCGGCCAATGTGCCACTGACAACACCAAGCCGCCGACTGCCGGTCCAGCCACGCTGCCTAACGCCACGAACGTCCCCACAAAACCCATCGCTTTGCCGCGTTCGCGCGCCGCAAAGCTGGCCGTCACGATGCCGTAAGTGTTCGCCAAGGTCATCGCCGCGCCGCTGGCTTGCACGATCCGCGCAAAGATCAAAAACACAAACCCCAAATCGATCCCTGCCAACATCGACCCCAAGATGAACCCCGCCGTACCCCATTTGAAAATGCGCGGTTTGCCGATCAAGTCGCCAAGCTTGCCAAAAGGTAGCAGCAGCGCGCTTAAAACGATCAAATACACCGAAGTCGCCCACACCATGCGACTAGCCGGCACCGCCAGGCTTTTGGCCATCACCGGCACCGCAATGTTAACCACTGAGCCGTCCAAGTTGGTCATAAATGCAAAGAAGCCCAGCGCCGTCAGCGCCCACCACCGCCGTTTGCTCGATACCTCCATTGCTGCCACCTTCTTTTGTTTTGAGGCCATTGTAGCAAAGGCCGCTTGCCCACACGAGTCAAACCGGCAAAACGCCGAGCTGGCGCGCAACGTTGGCAGCTAATTACGGTTAAGATTGGGTCGGCTGATTCGGCACAATATTCAGATCGCGCCGCAGCCTATCAGCTAGTCCTTGCAATGCAGGTGGTAAGCTAACTGCTTGCCGCATCTGCATCAATAGCGCCAGGCGCTTGGCCAAGTCAGCATAATCACGTGGTTTAGGCATCATTCGCCACTGGTACTTAGTGTGTTTGGGCAGAGTATTTTGCCAACGTTTCAAGGCTTTGGGGATCGGATCCAGTAACGGCAGCGGCTGGATCGTCAGTGACAGCACCCGGTTCACCAGCTGGGTCAAATTAGATAAGGTCGCCGTCACCGCTTGCGGCAACACAGGCGCTTCAATCACTGCTGTTAACTGTTGCATCAGTGTCGGATCGTACGGCATCACAGCAACACCTAATCCGGCCAGCTCTGCATCACCAAACCGATGCAAGGCACTAGCCGTGAAGTCAGCCGCTTGGATACCCAAGCTCCGCCGAGAATTCGCAAATGTCAGCGTTAGTTGCAAGCGCGGCTGATCCGGCAGCGTTAACTGTTGGATGAGTACCGCTGCCGCTTGCACGAAATCAGCCCGTCGATATTCACTGCGTGCATCAAGCACAATCACTAACCGCTGTGTTTGCGGCGCTTGGCGCAGCGCCGTGATAATCGCCAGCAAATACGGCAATAAAATGGCTTGTTTGGCGGCGGCTTTTGGCAAATGGTGAGCAGGTATCTGCAGTACCCCAAGCCACAAAACATCCAAGTGTAAGGCTGTCAGCAGGGCTTGGATCCGCTGCTTGGAGGAATCTATCGCCTTGTGCTCTTCGTTGCCAGACCAACCATTCGGATACAGTGTCCGAGCAAACTTTGGCACCCGCGGCACCTCAGTGATCACCACGCTAACTTCCATGATATCTGGCTCATAGCGCTCATCCAAATACAGATACGTCGTTGGCGGGCGCTGCTTGAAGAATGCTTCAAGCTTGGCGCGGGTCGCTTTGGCGGGACGTCTGCCATCCAACAGTCGATTCAACGTAGTAGGTGCGATCATGATCTCCCGACTCAACGCCGCTTTTGTCAGCCCATCTTCTTCCAAGATCCGCTCCAGCAAAATATCATAATCTGGCATGTCGTGCTCCTTTGTCTGTGAATATTCAAACAGAATGTTTCACGTGAAACAATGGCCGCAATGCCTTGTCCAGCAAGGGCTAAGCACTCCGATCCCACAAGTTGCATCACACATTAAGCAATATCAGTGTATCCTCTCAACAGCAAAATCGCTAATATTTCGCTGTGAGATTCTTGGATTGCTAAGCTGAACCGATTGACTCTCTGAAAGATAACGGATCAATTTGCAGGTAAGCTTATCGACAGTGCTGATTCGGGATCCACACCTTGCTCTGCATATTTCTCCAGTTTTATCACAAACCTTTTACTAGATATGCCCCCTCTGATTAGTCATTTGTCCTGCCATTTCGTAGCCTCACTCGAACACCAGAGGACAGGCGTTGCGTAGGCGCGCGGGGCAAGCGGCGGTCAGGCCGTGAAACGATCAGCGTCGTGAGACAAGCGGGCTTTGCTTGGCTCACGACGCTGATCGCGGCAAGAATTGAGACAAGCAGGTGAGCAAAGCGAGCGTTTGGCTCAATTCTTAGGCAGAAAACGCGCTGCACTTTGCGCGGTTGGCGCCGGCCGCACTGCCTGCACCGCCGCTTGCCCCGCGCGCCGAAGCAATGCCTGTCCGGGGGGGTGAGCAAGTCCCCCGCTTTAGACGCTGTAGTCTTCGTCGAGCTGCGCAAAGCGACGCGATTGTGTATAAGCCATCCCGAGTCCATGGCCAAGACCGCCATTGACTCAGGCTGTCTTATACACATCGCTAAATACGCTTTGCTCCGCTCTGGGGTTCTTCGTCGAGCTGCGCAAAGCAACGCGGCGTGATATAAGTCGTGACGCCACCAAGGCAAAGACCGCCTTTGCGTCATCCCGCCTTATATCCACCGCTAAGAGCGCTTTGCTCCGCTCTGGGGCACAAAAAAAGACCCGCCAAGGCGAGTCTTTTGACGCAATTAGTCTTCTGCAACGAATGGAAGCAAGCCCATGATACGGGCGCGCTTGATCGCAACAGTCAGCTTGCGTTGGTTCTTAGCGCTGGTGCCAGTCACACGACGCGGTAAGATCTTACCACGTTCGGAAACGAAGCGTTCCAACAAGTTCGTGTCTTTGTAATCGATATATTCGATATGGTTAGCGGCGATGAAGTCGACTTTGCGACGACGACGGCCACCACGGCGTTGTTGTGCCATGAATGTCACTCCTTTTCAAAGATTCTAGAATGGTAGGTCGTCATCCGAAATGTCGATCGGTTGGCCATTATTGGCAAACGGATCAGCATTGTTATTGGTGCCTGAGTTGTTACCACCGAAAGATGGTTGACTGTTGGCATTGGATGACGGGGTAGGTTGGGCATTACCGCCGAAACTGTTCGGGGCCTGCTGTTGTGGCTGGCCGCCAAAGTTGTTCTGACCGTAACTTGAGTTCTGATTGCTCCCAGCAGGTTCTTGCGGACGTGCTTCAGTCGTCGCACGTGATTCCAACAAGGCGAAGTTCTCCACGACTACTTCAGTCGTATAAACTGTCTGCCCTTGAGCATTGGTATATTGACCGGTTTGGATATGACCCATGACCCCGATCAAAGAACCTTTGCGCGTAAAGTTCTTCAGGTTCTCAGCACTTTTACGCCAAATCACGCAATTGATAAAATCACTTTCCCGTTGCCCATTGGCGCTGGAAAATTGACGATCGACAGCGATTGTGAAACGTCCAACAGCGATCCCGCTTTGGGTGTAGCGCAACTCGACTTCCCGCGTTAAGCGGCCGGTTAAAGAGACACTATTGATCATCGCTTAGCCCTCCCTTGTTAATTCGCGATAGATAACGAATTAGTCTTCGCGCTTAACGATCATATGACGCAGAATGTCGCCAGAGATCTTGGATAAGCGGTCGAATTCGTTGATCGCAGCAGCAGTATCTTCAGTTACGTTCACAACGTGATACGTACCTTCAGTGTAGTTGCCGATTTCATATGCGAACTTACGCTTTTGCCAATCCTTAGAATCAATGATGGTAGCACCATTATCCTTCAAAATATTGTCAAAACGTTCGACCAGTGCAGCTTTGCCTTCTTCATCCATATCAGGACGGATGATGTAGGTAATTTCATACTTGGTTTCAGCCATTTGACGATTCACCTCCTTATGGACTTTGGCCCGCAGTCACCTGCGAGCAAGGAGTCGATGGCCTAAAAAGGCCACATACTCACAAACTATGATACTATCATAGGTCAGCAGATAATACAAACTTTTTCTGTAAACAAGGCTACAAGCTGACCGTCTGAATGCGCATGATGTTCTTATTCAAAGAGATATCTTCGATGATATCCGGTAAGTTCAACTCCCGCGGCACGCTGATCTCATAGATATTGACGTAAATCGACGTGTCGCCATCTTGCGTGACACTGAAGTTTACATCGTTGACCTCGATATGATGCGCCTCGAAATAATCTTGAATGAATTGCTTGGTTTCTAACTTATGGCGATATTGGATCTCAATGCGCTTCATCGCATTGACATGCACGATCTGCTTGAGCAAAGTCAACACCAGAATTACGGCCACAGCGCTTGGTACAGCGATTTGGTAATCACCCATCCCGATGGCCAAGCCTAAGCCCGCCACCGCCCACAGGCTGGCTGCAGTGGTCAATCCGCGCACGGTGCGGTGCTGGACAATGATCGTGCCGGCACCAAGAAAGCCGATGCCAGATACAACTTGGGCAATCAAGCGTGCATCATCAGCCCGCAACACCCCAGACAGCTTCGGATATTGCAGTGCCGTGTTCAACGCGTTAAAGCCGATCTCCTTTTGTACTAACGCCATGATACAAGCGCCTAAACACACCAGCACATGCGTCTTCATCCCCGCCGGGCGGTTCTTGTGCTCTCGGTCATAACCGATCACCGCCGACACGACAATGGCTAACGCAAGGCGGCCAATGATCTCCCATAAACTTAATTTAAATTGCATATTACCGCCTTTCTTTCTTGGGCTTTCGTCGAGCTGCGCAAAGCAACGGGCTTGCGTGTAAGCCATGACGCCGCTTGGGCCAAGTGCGCCCAAACGTCCTCCCGTCTTACACTCCGCCTTAAATGCGCTTTGCTTCGCTCTGATTTTTTCGTCGATCTGCGCAGCCCAACGCGATTGCGTGTAAGCTGTCCCGAGCTTATGGCAAAGCCCGCCATTAGCTCAGGCCATCTTACACACATCGCTAAGTACGGGCTGCTTCGCTCTGGTTTTTTCGTCGAGCTGCGCAAAGCAACGCGGCGTGATATAAGTCGTGACGCCACTTGGGCCAAACCCGCCCAAATGTCATCCCGCCTTATATCCACCGCTAAACCCGCTTTGCTTCGCTCTGGTACACAAAAGCCAAGGACCCAAATTCAGGTCCCTGGCTCAAGGTGGCGCTATTCGTCGGTATCAGTGTCGCTATCGTCAGTTTGATCAGTCTCTGCACGACGCAAGAGCTCATCAACTTGAGCATCGGCATCGCCGGCTGGCGTTTCGTTATCGCCTGCAGTGCTGTCAACAGCAGCAGTGCCTTCAGCAGCTGGCTGTGCCGGCGTTTCGTCAGTGTCTTCTTCCTTAGCCAACTTCGCCACGGTAACGACCTTGGTGCCGTCATCGACACGCATCAGGCGTACCCCTAAAGTGGCGCGGCCGGTTTGCGAAACCGTATCGATGTTGAAGCGGATCATCACCCCGGCGTCGGTAACCGCCATGATATCTTCATCACCATCAACGGTGGTGACGATTGCCAAGCCGCCGTTCTTCTCGGTGACATTAGCCGTCTTGATCCCTTTGCCCCCGCGACCTTTGATCGGATATTCAGCAGCGGCAGTGCGCTTGCCATAACCTTTCTCAGATACCACGAAGACTTCTGAATCAGGCGTTAACACGTCTGCGCCGACAACGTAATCGTCATCACGCAAGCGGATCCCACGCACCCCAGTGGCGGAGCGGCCCATGGAACGGACATCAGATTCCTTGAAGGTCACCGAGTAGCCGGCATGTGTCCCAATCAGAATGGTGTCATCACCAGTTGTGGCGATCACGCGGCTGAGCTCATCGTCTTCTTTCATGTTCAAGGCGATCAAGCCGTTCTTGCGAATGTTTAAGAAGTCGCTGACTGGCGTGCGCTTAACCACACCATTCTTGGTGACGAAGAACAAGAAGTCAGCACCTGAGCCGCCTTGTTGCACGTTGATCACGGCTTGGACCTTCTCGTTGTTATCGATCCCCAACAAGTTGATGATCGGGATCCCTTTGGCGGTGCGGCCGTATTCAGGGATTTCATAACCCTTCGCGCGATAAACCTTACCAGAGTTGGTGAAGAACAGCAGCACATCATGCGTGGACGTGGAGATCAAGTGCTCCACAAAGTCGTCATCATGAACGCCGGTGCCTTGGATCCCGCGACCGCCACGGTTTTGGGTCTTGAATTCATCAGAAGGCAAACGCTTGACGTAGCCGTTGTGGGTCAAAGTGATCACAACGTTCTCTTCTTCGATCAAGTCTTCGTCTTCGATGTTCAAATCTTCGCCGACTAACAGCTCAGTGCGGCGCTTGTCGCCAAACTTGCGCTGGGTTTCCAACAATTCGTCGTAGATGATCTGATGGACACGCTCAGGCTTGGCCAAGATATCTTGGTAATCGGCGATGGCGGTGCGAATGTCTGACAACTCATTTTCGACTTTGTCACGTTCCAAGCCGGTCAGGCGCACCAGCCGCATGTCCAGAATCGCTTGGGCCTGCTTATCAGACAAGGCATACTTGTCCATCAAAACGACTTTGGCCTTGTCGCCAGTTTCACTTGAGCGAATGATGCTGATGATGGCGTCGATATGATCCAGCGCGATCTTCAAGCCTTCCAAGATATGTTCGCGCGCTTGGGCCTTCTTTAATTCATAGGCGGTGCGCCGGCGGATGACTTGTTCTTGATGTTGCAGGTAATACTGCAAGATCTCTTTGAGGCTCAACGTCTTTGGGGCACCGTTGACAATGGCGACCATGTTGAAGGAGAACCCGGTTTGCAGCGGCGTCAACTTAAACAAGTTGTTTAACACGACTGAAGCTGACATGTCACGGCGGATGTCGATGGTGATGCGCATCCCGTCACGGTCAGATTCATCGTTTAAGTCAGTGATGCCTTCGATTTTCTTCTCGCGCGCCAATTCAGCAATGCGTTCCACTAGCTTGGCCTTGTTGACCATGTATGGAATCTCGCTGACGATGATGCGTTCGCGGCCGGACTTCTCTGTGACGATTTCCGTCTTGGCCCGTACCGTGATGACGCCTTTACCGGTTTCATAAGCGCGGCGGATGCCGGACTTGCCTAAGACCAACGCCCCAGTCGGGAAGTCAGGCCCTGGCAAAGCTGTCATCAAATCAGCCGTGGTCGCTTCTGGGTTGTCCATCAGAATGTGCAGCGCGGAAATCACTTCAGACAAGTTATGCGGCGGAATGTTGGTGGTCATCCCCACCGCGATGCCAGTCGCGCCGTTGACCAACAAGTTCGGGAAACGCGCCGGCAACACAACTGGTTCCTTCTCGGTACCATCGTAGTTATCTTGATAATCGATGGTATCTTTGTTGATGTCGCGCAGCATTTCCATGGTGATCTTGCTCATCCGCGCTTCGGTGTAACGCATCGCAGCGGCGCCATCACCGTCGACTGAGCCAAAGTTACCATGGCCATCGACTAACATGTAGCGATATGAGAAGTCTTGCGCCATGCGCACCATGCCTTCGTAAATCGAAGAATCCCCGTGCGGATGGTACTTCCCCATGACGTCCCCGACGATACGCGCAGACTTCTTGTATGGCTTATCCGGGGTCACCCCGAGTTCATTCATCCCATACAAGATCCGGCGTTGTACCGGCTTGAGGCCGTCGCGCACATCGGGCAAAGCCCGGGCGACGATGACACTCATTGCGTATTCCAGAAACGATGTCTTCATCGTCTTGGCCAGATTAACAGTTGTGATCCGGCTTTCTTGGCGGTCATCCATTGACGCTTGTCTCCCTTCAAAAATGGTACAGTTTATCGCGCAGATGCGCGGTGATTGGTTGTGAATAGGAAAATGTTAGTTTGCTGAGTTTAGTAATACGAAGCCGTCCCGATATTTCCCAGCTTTTATGCACAATTTCCATACACGCTCTGCATCCGAGAAGCATGTTCACAAAACAGGCAAAATATATTGCTGATTGCAAAATGTAGGATCGGTATTGCGGAGGTGCGCGGAGGCGGCCCAACGCGGCGTGATATAAGTCATGATGCCGCTAAGTACGGGCTACTCCGCTCTGGTTTTAGGCGTCGATGTTCTTGGCGTCGACGTACACTGCGTTGTCTTCGATAAACTTGCGGCGTGGTTCGACCTTGTCGCCCATCAACATCTCAAAGATGCCATCAGCGGCTTCGGCGTCTTCAGGCGACACACGCAACAAGCGGCGCTTATCTGGATCCATCGTGGTTTCCCACAGCTGGCTGGCGTCCATTTCCCCTAACCCTTTGTAACGCTGGATCTCAGGCTTGGGACTTGGTTGCAAGGTGCCTAACACTTCTTCGAGTTCTTCATCCGAATCGATGTAGCGCATCATTTTGCCTTGACGCAGGCGATACAACGGCGGCTGGGCGATGTAGACAAAGCCGGCATCCAATAACGGCCGCATGTAGCGGTAGATCAGCGTCAACAACAGCGTGCGAATATGCGCGCCGTCGACATCGGCATCGGTCATGATGATCAGCTTATGATACCGGGCCTTGCTGACGTCGAATTCCTGACCGAAGCCAGTGCCCATCGCCGTAAACAGCGTGCGGATTTCTTCGTTGGCCAAGATGCGTTCCATGGAGGCCTTCTCAACGTTTAAGATCTTCCCGCGAATCGGCAAAATGGCTTGCGTCAAACGGCTGCGGCCAGACTTGGCTGAACCGCCGGCGGAATCCCCTTCGACAATGAACAATTCAGAGATCTCAGGGTCTTTGCTGGAGTTATCAGCCAGCTTGCCTGGTAAGTTGGAAATTTCCAAGCCAGACTTCTTACGCGTCACTTCACGCGCGCGCTTGGCAGCGGCGCGTGCCTTGCTGGCCAGCAAGGACTTGTCAACCACCTGGCGCGCTTGCGCCGGATGTTCCATCAAGTACTTGGCAAAATGCTCAGAAAACGTCCGGTCAGTAACCGTCCGCGCATCTGCGTTGCCTAACTTCGTCTTGGTTTGGCCTTCAAACTGCGGATCCGGGTGCTTAACGGAAACCACCGCAGTCATCCCTTCGCGCACATCTTCCCCAGACAACGCGTCATCAGACTCTTTGAGCTGGCCGGACTTGCGCGCATAATCGTTGATCACCCGCGTCAGCGCCGTCTTAAAGCCGGTTTCATGCGTCCCGCCTTCGTAGGTATGAATGTTGTTGGCAAAAGTCATCAAGTTGGTGTGGTAGTCGTCGGTGTATTGCAAAGCAACTTCCACGGTGATGCCTTTGGCTTGGCCTTCAACGTAAATCGGTTCTTCGAGGACCGCCGTTTTGCCTTTGTCCAAGTAATCGACGTATTCTTTGATCCCGCCTTCGTAATGGAACACCAATTTCTCATGGGTGTCGGCACGCTTGTCGGTGAATGTCAAGCGCAAGCCTTTGTTCAAGAAGGCCAGCTCACGAATGCGCTGGGTCAAGATCTTGTCGTCATACGTGGTGGTTTCAGTGAAAATATCCGGATCCGGAACAAAATGCACCTTGGTCCCATGCGCATGTTGTGGCGCATCGCCAATGACTTTCATCTTGGTTTTGACCTTGCCGCGGGTGAAGTCCATGTAGTAATACTTACCACCATGGGCCACTGTCACATCCAAAGTCGTCGACAAGGCGTTAACCACTGAGGCGCCAACACCATGTAAACCACCGGAAACCTTATACCCGCCGCCGCCGAATTTACCGCCGGCATGCAGAATGGTAAACACGGTTTCCAACGCTGGCAAACCGGTTTGCTTTTGAATGTCGACAGGGATCCCACGGCCATCATCAAACACAGTGATGGAATTGTCAGGTTCAACGGTCACATCGATGGTTGAAGCAAACCCAGCCAACGCTTCGTCGATCCCGTTATCGATAATTTCCCACACCAAATGATGCAGGCCTTGGCTGCTGGTGGTGCCAATATACATCCCCGGCCGCTTGCGTACCGCTTCAAGGCCTTCCAGCACTTGGATCTGGCTGGCATCGTATTCCGCGGCTTTCTCTTCTTTGGCTTCGATTGCCGCTTCTTGTTTATCAGTCACGCTGATTCCTCCCGTACACTATTGTTCTTGCGTCAACTGCCCGCCAACCACCCGGTACACAGCCGGCTGAGCAATGATTTCTTTAGCGATACCATCCAAACTGGTGGTGGTCAGAAAAGTCTGCACTTTATTCTGAATGGCTTTGAGTAAGTGCGTTTGCCGATCGTCATCAAGTTCTGACAACACATCGTCAAGCAACAGCACCGGATATTCGCCGGTTTGAGCTTTCATCAAGTCGATTTCCGCCAACTTCACCGCCAAAGCCGTGGTCCGCTGTTGGCCTTGGCTGCCGAAATTGGCAACATTTTTGTCGTTAACCAGAAACGCCACATCATCACGATGCGGACCTGCCAACGTCGTCCCCAGCTCTAATTCGCGCTTCTGGTGTTTGGCCAGCAGCTCGCCCATGGCCGCATAAGCTTGTTCCACATCTTGTCGCGCACTTTCTGGCACCTGGCTTTGATATTGAAAGGTCAAAGTTTCCTTGCCCTTGGTGATATCTGAGTGGATCGTTGCGGCAAAAGTGGCCATTTGTTGCAATAAGCTGGCACGCCGCGTGACGATTTCCGCGCCGGCGGCTGCCAGCTGATCACTTAAGACGTCCAAGAACACCATGTCCTTGGCCTGATGAAATTTTAACTGTTTCAAATAGGCATTGCGCTGGCGCAAAGCACCGCGATACTCGCTGAGTACCTGTAAGTACTTCACACTCATTTGACCAAACTCCATGTCGATGAAGCGCCGCCGGTTGGCTGGGCTGCCTTTAACGATCGCCAAGTCTTCCGGGGCAAACAACACAACATTAAAATGGCCAATATACGCCGACAGCTTCGATTGCTCGATGCGATTGTAACGTGCCTTCTTGCCTTGCGTAGAGATCACTAACTCCAGTTGGTTGTTGCCTGTAGCCCGCGCAACCGTGCCAGTGATCCGCGCAAAGTCGCTGCCGAAGCGGATCAGTTCCTTATCGTTATTGGTGCGGTGGCTCCGCGCTAACGCCAACACGTACACCGCCTCCAACAAGTTGGTCTTGCCTTGAGCATTCTCGCCGATCAAGACGTTGATCTGCGGCGAGAAATCGGTGTCCACCGTCGCATAATTGCGATAATTCTTCAGCGTTAGATGCGCCAGCCTCATTGACTGACGATGGTGACTTTAGTGCCATCAGGAAGCGTCACCGTATCATCAGCCCGCAGCTTGCGCCCGCGCCGAGTATCAAGTTCACCATTGACCAACACAGAATTTTCTTGCAGGAACCATTTGGCTTGGCCCCCACTATCGATCACACCGGCTTCTTTCAGTAACTGTCCTAATGTGATGTACTCAGTCGAGATCGCAACTGTTGCCATGAAACGCCCACTTCCTTTGCTACGAGTTTTAATACTACCTATATATGATAGCATTTTCGCGTGTGAAACACAATGCAAATCGCCATTTTAAGGCGGTTTAAGCCCGTTTGGCAGTTAATCAGTCCCCTGCACCCACTTACCATCAAAATCGTAAGAATCGCCGAATTTGGGCGTTGTACTAAATTTGGCCATTCTCACGGCCCACTGATCAGTGTGAAAAGGATCGTCCCTTCATACGCGCCGGCCAGCACATTGACTTGCCGATGAAACAGCCATTCAGCCTGTGGTATTTGTGCACCATTAAGCAATATCCGCACCGCATGCGTCGGTGTCACCTGCTCACCGTTGGACAAGACTAACGCAGCATCCAAGTGCGTACCGTTTGCTGAAAGCAGTGGCGTCATTGTCACATCAAGATATTGTTGCCCTGTCACCGCCAGTGCCGGCAATGTGGCCGGTACCCGCACGTCGCCTTGGATCAGGTCTTTGACGGCAATGTGCCTGAGGCTGCGCGGTGCAGCGATGAACTGATAATTCACGTCTTCAGAACGAATGGTCGCTGAATAATTGTTGGCAGTATCGGTGTAAGTCAACTCAACATAAACTTTGCCATTGAAGTGCGGCAGCTTATCAGCTGGCACAAAAGGTTGATCACTAGTCACAACACTGGCCGCCGCCCCGGTAAACGTCCACTTGAACGTCAACTTGGTGCCTGAACGCGGCTGATAATACCAAGCACCCAAGGGCATCGCCTGGCCTTCCCGGCCGATCATTGGCGGGATACCAATATAGGCTGTCGTGGCAATAGTCGCAGACGGTATATTTGATTGAACTGGTATGGTTGCAGAAATCAGCCTAGCTGCGGCTGTGGATACAGTCTGATCTTGAAAAGAAATCCCTGGCGTTTTGAAATAAACCCCTGCGTTTCGGTTCCAAATATTAGTATCTGTGCCAGGGAGTACTTGATTGCTCATATTGATGGCATATCGGCGCTGACCGTCATCTAGCCAATAAACATTGATTGGATACGCGGCTAAATAATATTGTTGGGCAACATTAGCGACCAGCCGTTGCGGTAACACCGAAACGAAATGCACGCGAATCGTCCTGATGATCGAAATACCTCCGGAAGTAGTTAACTTAATTGTTAAATCAGCCTCATCAGTTCTGGTCGATAACAACATAAATGAATAATTACTTGCCAATCTGCGAACTTGGCCAAATTGACCAAAATAAATCCAGCTGTTTGAAGTGAGTGTCTGAAATGTCGAATTGATTTGTACTTGAAATGATGCCGTAATTGAACCGCCTAGAAAGCCGTGGGCAGCATACGTGAACGGAATTTCAGTCGTTTGATTAGTTTGCACCCATATCTCATCTGGCGGATCAAACACCAGCCCGCCTTGGGCCGGATCGTAGCCTGGATAATTGGGATCAGCTTCTCCTGCCGCATGCACTTGCTGGTTGGCCAACAACCACAAGCCAATCAATGCCGCAACCATCACCAACCATTTTCTCATTGCTGCGCCCTCCTTTAGCCGCGTATGGTCCATTACTTAAGGCATACGCGATAAAAAGGGCCGATCCGTTTGCGGCCACAAAAAAAGTTGCACATCATTGCGCAACTTTTAAAGAATAGAAAACCATTTAAATAACACTAGAATGTCCGTACAGGAGTGATCAATTGAATAAAGTGCTCATGATCTTCTGACGGAACCAAGGTGAATGGCCGCAACGGTGCGGTGAAGTCGATTTCGATGGCAGTTTGGCCAAAACCTTGCAGCGCATCTTTCATGTAGTCAGGGTTAAAGGAGATCTCCAGGCTTTCACCGGCCAAGCGGGTGAAGTTCAGCGCTTCTTCAACATTCCCTAATTCCGGAGAGTTCCCGTAAATCGTGGCCGATTGTGCATCAACATCAAGGTTCAAGCGCACCACGTTGTTAGAACTTTCGTGACTCAACAAGCTGGCCCGTTGGATCGCAGCCAACAAGACTGGCGCGTCGAATTCGATTTGGGTGGTGCTTGACGTTGGAATCAAGCGGCTGGTATCTGGGTAGTTCCCTTCCAGCAAGCGGGAATAGAAATTGATTTGGCCAGCAACGAATAATACCTGATTTTCGGCGAAGCGGATCTCGACGTTATCAATGTCGTCAGTCAAGGTGCGGCCAAGTTCAACCAAGCTCTTGCCGGGAATGATCACATTGTAGGAAGCGTCGCCTGCTTCTGGCAATTCGATGGTGCGCTGCGCCAAGCGATGCGAGTCGGTGGCCACTGCCAGCAGCTGCCCATCAGAAATTGCCAAATGGACCCCGGTGAGGATCGGCCGGTTCTCTTGGTTGCTGACGGCGATAACGGTTTGGCTGATCAACTGTTTCAAGACATCGGCTTTAACCGTTAATGGTTCGTGGCTGACGATTTCCGGCAAGCGTGGGTAGTTGTTGGCGTCTAAGCCGTTGATGGTGAATTCACTGGAGCCGCTGGTAATGACGGTTTGGAAGTTTTCTTGGACATCCAAGGTCATTTTGGCTTCAGGCAAACGCTTGACCACTTCGTTGAACAAACGTGCCGGCAGAACGATGCTGCCAGTAGATTCGATTTGCAAGTCATTGGTCTCAGCGTTGGCATCGATGCGAGATTCGATGGAAATGTCCGAGTCGCTGCCGGTCAAAACCAAACCATCATCGCTAAGAACCAGCTTAACGCCGGTCAGGATCGGAATGGTGGTTTTGCTTGTGATCGCTCGCGAAACGTCACCGAGAGTTTTGAGAAATGTAGCGCGTGTGATGGTGAATTTCATGATGACCTCCTGGTGGATGAGTTTATATATATAATAAAAGCTTTTAAGTAATAGTAGTAGGGGCTGGGGGTTCTGTGGATAACTGTGTGAAACAAGAAACCGCAACTTTTTCCACTTGTGGATAACTCAATGGCACAAGTCAGCCAGTTCTTCACAGTTGTCCACAATGGCCAAAATCAGCCGCGATTCTTCAAGCGGTTCTTCAGCTCGATGATCTCGGATTTCAGTTGTTCGTCCAACCCAAGCTGCTCGGCAATTTTCTCATGGGCGTGGATCACTGTGGTGTGGTCTTTGCCGCCGAATTCCATGCCGATTTTCGGCAGCGAAGCATCAGTCATTTCCCGCGACAAGTACATGGCGATTTGGCGCGGCATGACGATTTGCTTGACGCGTTTCTTGCCTTTGAGCTCCGACACCGTGACTTGGTAGTATTTAGAAACCACTTGTTGGATCTGGCCGATCGTCAAGGCGCTGTCTTTGTCAGACAACTTGAGACTCTTTAAAGCATCGGCGGCCAAGCTGGTGGTGATATCGGAATGATTCATCGTCGCATAAGCCTGCACGCGCACCAAAGCGCCTTCCAGCTCCCGCACGTTTGAATCGATTTGCCCGGCGATGTAAGACAAGGTATCGTCTGGGATCACCAAGTTCTCTGCGTCGGCTTTGTTGCGCAAAATGGCGATCCGCGTTTCCAGATCCGGCGGCGTGATGTCAACCGATAGCCCCCACTTAAACCGCGAAACCAAGCGTTCTTGCAGCTTTGGAATCTCGTTAGGCAGCCGATCTGATGTCAGCACGATTTGTTTTTTGTTCTCATATAAGGCGTTGAACGTATGGAAGAATTCTTCCTGCGTGGCTTCCTTATCACCGAAGAATTGAATATCGTCGACTAACAACAAGTCAACGTTGCGGTATTCTTGCCGGAATTGTTCCTGCTTCTTGGTTTGGATCGAGTTAATGAAGTCATTGGCAAAAGCTTCGCTCGTCACGTATTTCACGTTGGCGTTGGGCTTGTACTCCAGCAGTTGATGCCCGATCGCCTGCATTAAGTGGGTCTTACCCAATCCCACGCCACCATAAAGAAACAGCGGATTGTACAAAACGCCGGGTTCTTCAGAAACGACCAACGCTGCAGCATGGGCCATTTGATTGCCTTTGCCGGTAACGAACGTGTCGAATGTGTATTTGGGGTTGAGATGCGTCTTTTCCTTATAGGTTGGCACGACCACCCGCGCAGTCGGCTGTTCGATCTGTTCGCCCATGTCTAAGGTTTCTTCAGGCACTGCGCCGGAGATCTCAATGACCGGACTGAGCTCAAGGTTGTTGTACGCGTAAGCCCATTCGACGACTTTAGTGGCGAGGTTCTTCTCCCAATAGCTTTTGTGTAATTCTGAAGGGACGCCGATCGTTAATGTGGTATCTGTCAGGCGTACAGGCTTGGCGTCTTTGATCCAGGTGTTGAACCCGACCGGCGTCAAGCTTGCGCGGAATTTATCTTGTAAATACGCCCACAGTTCTTCAATAGTTGGCACCCTAAACCCTCCTTCCACACACCTGTTGATGCAGGTGTGGTGTTGCTTGCCCCACGAGGGCGTTTTGCGGCGATGAATAAATATGCATTCGCCTTAACGAAGCCGCAATGCGCGCATGGTGTCACGGTTTTTAGTGTAGCATTTTTGACAAAAGTTTTCCACAAGTGAACGTGTTTTCCACACCGTGCACAACTTGAGGATAAATCCATCGACAAGCTTGTCACTAACTTATCCACAAGGCCGTGGACGAGCCAACCGCCTATGCAATAATCGGTGAGTTACGCACAGTCAAACAAGTGTCCACGTTAGCTTAACCATGCATGTTTCACAAGTTATTAACAAGTTAAAAACAGCCTGTGGAAAACTTACAGACACGGGTGTGAATTGCGAACAACTCGGCGGACAGCCTGTGGATTGTTGATAAAACCGAATTGCTGTCTTTCACAAGTTGTCCACAGATTTTGCGCAAATTCGGCTTTTCTGTGGACAAACATCTTGCAGAAAATTTGCGGCAGATGCTTGACGGCTACCGGTGCAGCCCGTATAATGGGACAATGTTTGATAAGTAAATCTCGTTACTGAAAATAGTAATTAATAAAATAGGAGGTGCACTATGACCACTAAACGGACTTTCCAACCTAAGAAACGTCATCGCGAACGCGTTCATGGTTTCATGAAGCGTATGAGCACGAAGAACGGCCGTAAAGTTTTAGCTCGTCGTCGCGCTAAGGGACGTAAAGTATTATCTGCCTAACAACTCCACTGACCGCGTCAGTGGTTTTTTTTTGCTAACCAGAGCCTCCAGAGCGGAGCAGCCCGTATTTAGCGATGTGTGTAAGATGGGATGACGTTTGGGCGTACTTGGCCCAAGCGGCGTCACAGCTTACACGCAATCGCGTTGGGCTGCGCAGCTCGACGAAACCCCCAGAGCGGAGCAGCGCGCTTTTAGCGGGTCGGGTAGCCTAGCTATCAAGCTTGAGGCGTTCTTTGCCTCGAGTTTGATGGCGTAGCTAGCCGCACCCGCGTTGCGCCACGCAGCTCGACGAAGAACCCCAGAGCGGAGCAAAGCGCTTTTAGCGGCTGATATAAGATGGGATGACGCAAAGGCGGTTTGTGCCTTGGCGGCGTCACAGCTTATAGCACTGCCGCGTTGCTTTGCGCAGCTCGACGAAGACCACAGTCGTATAAGGCCCGGGCCAGTGAGACTCCGGCGCGCGGGAGCGCTAGACGGCGCAGGCTGTGCGGCCGGCTTCAGCCGCTGCGCGTCTTACGCCTAAGTTTAGAGCCCCGCATCGCTTTGCGCTGCATGGGTCTCTAAACTTGCCGCGTGTGACGTCGAGCAAGCCTTGCATCTAGCTGCGCTGCGCTTGCGTCGATGTAAGTCTTCCTGGACGTCACACGTTTCACGGCCTGACCGTCTAGCGCCCCCGCGTGCCTGCGCCTCACTGGTCCTACGTGGTTCGAATCAAGAAGGGCTAGTTTAGTAGAAATCAAGTTAGCGTAAGACAGTACGTACGACTTAAATCATGACATTACATAGGAAATATCTTTAAACAGGTGCGCCGCATGGCTGCATCTTGTATACTTAAAAGCAGATTGTGAGGGAGAACTCGTGCGTAAATCATATCGCATCAAAAAAGAAGCAGAATTTCAAGATGTGTTTGATCACGGCCAGTCCGTAGCAAACCGAAATTTTGTGATCTATCATGTGCGCCGTGATCAACCGCATTTTCGCGTCGGCATTTCTGTCGGCAAGAAAGTCGGGCATACTGCGGTGATGCGTAATCAGATCAAGCGTTACATTCGCCAAAGCCTGTTGGAGCTTAAACCGCAACTGGATCCGCAAGCCGATTTCTTGGTGATCGCCAGGAAGAACGCAACGACTTTGGATATGGCAGAGACCAAGCAGAACTTGGTACATGTTCTAACCTTGGCGGGGCTGCTGGATCCGGATATCGACATCATCTAATACGCCTAAGCGCAGATTGAAAGAAGGATACTCGTGAGTAAGAAAACCGTTAAACGCTTGGTGGCTAGTCTGGCCATTGTGCTGTTAGCCGTTGGGCTGACGGCGTGCGGGACCAGCACCGTAACTTCACATAGCACCGGCTTCTGGGATCGTTACGTTATTTACAACGCCGCGCAATTCATCTTGTGGTTGGCGAAGATCTTTGGCGGCAACCCTGGGGTCGGCATCATCGTCTTCACCTTATTGGTGCGGGTGCTGATCTTCCCATTGAGTTACATCTCACTGAAGAGCATGGGCAAGCAACAAGAAATCGCCCCGCAACTCAAGGCCTTGCAGAAGAAATATCCATCTAAAGACCAAGAGACCCAACACAAGCTGCAAGAAGAAACGCAGAAGTTGTATGCCGAAGAAGGAATCAACCCGATCATGGGTTGCTTACCGATCCTCATTCAGATGCCGTTTCTGTTCGCCTTGTATCAAGCAATCTATCGTACCGATGCGTTGAAGCAAGGGTACTTCTTGTGGATGAACTTGGCCAAGCCTGATCCATATTGGGTAATGCCAATTCTGGCAGCGCTGTTCACCTTGTTGACCAGTTTGGTATCAACGATGGCGCAACCGACGCACAACACGATGTCATGGGCAATGGTCGTGATTTCACCGATCATGATCTTGGGTATGGCGTTCACATTCCCAAGTGCCTTGGCGATTTACTGGGTTGTCACCAACGCCTTCTCCTTGTTGCAAACATTCTTGATCCAGAACCCATTCAAGCTCAAGCGGGAACGGGATGCCAAGCAGCAAGCCGAGAAAGATCGCGAACGCGCTAAGCGTAAAGCCCTTAAGCGTGCCTTGCGCAAACGTTCCTAATAGTTGATCCATGTGGCGCTGGTAGCCGTACTCACGCTGCCAGCGCCATTTTTTAAAACCAGAGCGGAGCTGCCCGGGCTTAGCGGTGGATATGAGATGGGATGACGTTTGGCCGGTTTATGCCCACGCCGCGTTGCGCCACGCAGCTCGACGAAGATCACCGCATGTGCAGTCCCGGACAGCCATTGCTTCGGCGCGTGGGGCCAGCAAGACGGCGCAGGCGGTGCGGCCGGTTCCAACCGCGCAAGGGACGCGCGTTTTCCACCTAAGTTTGCAGCCACGCGCTCGCTTCGCTCACCTGCGCGTCTGCAAACTTGCCGCGATCAGCACAGCAAGCCAAGCACAAACCGCTTGTCTCACTGCGCTGATCGTTTCACGGCTTGACCGTCTTGCTGGCCCCACGCGCCTACGCAATGCCTGTCCTCCGCTTATGAATCAGCTTAATGATCAGTTGGATGTGAGTTTGATGCAGTACCAGCGGAGTGGATTCGATAAATCAGTAACAATTAATACTAGAGTTAACAGAGCAACACGATGATTTGACTGGGGAGGAATGGAAAGAAAATGCCGACATTTCAAGGGGCCACGATTCAAAAAGCGATCGATGCCGGGCTTGCGACTTTAGGGTTAGCACGCGATGCGGTTAGCGTCGATGTGATCCAAGAAGGCAAGAAAGGTTTGTTTGGACTGGGTCGCAAAGCCGCGATCGTCAACCTCAAGCCACTGGCGGATGAACCAACACCGGCGCCGCAACCGGTTGTTGAACCGACAGCCGAAACAACGCCTCATTTGCCGCATCCGCATTTGCATCACCAAGAAGCCGCTCAAACCATTAAGCGCGATGATCAAACGGCCATTGCCTTGGTGCAAAGCTATCTTGAAGATATTGTGCGTGAATTGGATATCCCAGCCACGATCGATAACAAGCGCCATGGCGATAAGGTGTGGTTTGTGATCAACACTGACAAAGAAGCGCAGTTGATCGGCAAGCACGGCAAAATCATCAACGCCATCCAGTATCTGGCCCAGACGGAATATAATCGTTTTGGCAAATCGAAATGGACCATCATGTTGAACGTTGGCGATTATCGTGAACGGCGCGATGCCGCGGTGCGGCGCTTGGCCAACAAAACGGCGCGCGAAGTGATCGCGCGTGGGGCGGCAGTATATTTAGACCCGATGCCGTCTTTTGAACGCAAAGCGATCCATGCGGCATTGGTTGACAATCAGTATGTCGAAACCCACTCAGAAGGCGTTGATCCAAGGCGTTATGTGGTGATCACGCCAAAGCGGCGGGTTTGAGTTTTGACAAGTGGTGTCCAATTAGCTAGAATAGCTAATGAAAATTGATCGATGAAGTAGTCAAAGTGCTTTGTCCATGTTCTGCGCGCTTTTTTGCGTGCGGCATGGATGGCACTTTTTTTATTGCAAGAGAAGAGGAGCTTATCGTGGCAACGACTATCACGGAATATGACACAATCGCGGCGATTTCAACGCCGCCTGGCGAAGGCGCCATCAGCATTGTGCGCTTGTCTGGCGAAACGGCGGTGGCAACCGCGCAACAATTATTCAAAGGCAAAGACTTGACGCAAGTGGCCAGCCACACCATCAATTACGGCCACATCATCGACCCGGAATCCGGTGCGGTGGTCGATGAAGTGATGGTCAGCGTGTTGCGCGCGCCTAAGACTTACACGCGCGAAGACATGGTTGAGATCAACTGTCATGGCGGCATCGTGCCGACTAACCGAATCTTGCAGCTGCTGTTAGGCGAAGGCGCGCGTTTGGCCGAACCTGGTGAATTCACCAAGCGCGCTTTCTTGAACGGGCGCGTCGACTTGACACAAGCGGAATCGGTCATGGATCTGATCCGCGCCAAAACAGACCGGGCCATGCAAGTGGCAGTTGATCAACTCGATGGCGATTTGCGGCGGTTGATCACGAATTTGCGCCAAGAGATCTTGGAAGTCCTGGCGCAAGTCGAAGTTAATATCGACTATCCAGAATATGACACCGATCAAATGACCACCCAAATGCTTAAAGAAAAGGCGCAAATGGTGCTGGCTAAAGTTGATGAGCTGTTGCAAACCGCCAACCAAGGCAAGGTCTTGCGCGAAGGCTTGGCCACGGCGATCGTCGGCCGGCCAAACGTCGGCAAGTCCAGCTTGCTCAATCACATGCTGCATGAAGACAAGGCAATCGTGACTGATGTGGCTGGGACCACGCGTGATGTATTGGAAGAATACGTTAATGTGCGCGGCGTGCCGTTGAAGCTGGTGGATACCGCCGGCATTCGCGACACCGAAGACAAAGTTGAAAAAATCGGCGTAGCGCGCTCGAAGAAAGCAATCACCCAAGCCGACTTGATCTTACTGGTGTTAGACGCGTCACAACCGTTGACCCAAGAAGATCATCAATTGTTGAAGCTGACTGAAAACAAACAGCGCATTGTGGTGTTGAACAAGCAAGACTTGCCGGTGCAGCTGACCCTTGATGGATTGGTGCCGGCTGAGCAAATCGTGCGCACGTCGATCACCACCGGTGCCGGCGTGGATGCGCTGGACACGAAAATCGCTGATTTGTTTAATGGCGGCATCGAGAACTCGCAAACCATGCTGATGGTGTCCAACAGCCGCCAAATCGGCTTGTTGCGGCAAGCTAAAGCCAGCTTGAACAGCGTGCTGGATGGTATCGAAGCGGGGATGCCGATCGATTTGGTGCAAATCGATATGACTGCCGCTTGGGATAAGCTCGGTGAAATCACCGGCGACGCCGCCCCAGACGAGCTGATCACCCAGTTGTTCAGCCAATTCTGTCTGGGCAAATAAACCAGAGCGAAACTGCCCGGGCTTAGCGGTGGATATAAGGTGGGATGACGTTTGGGCGTACTTTGCCCAAGCGGCGTCACGACTTATATCATGCCGCGCTGGGCAGCGCAGCTCGACGAAGACCAGAGCGTGTAAAGTCCGGACAGGCGTTGTTCCGGCGCACGGGGAAAGCATCGGCGCAGGCGGTGCGGCCGGTTCCAACCGCACTGAGAAACGTGCGTTTTCCACCTAAGTTTGCAGCCACGCGCTCGCTTCGCTCACCTACGTGTCTGCAAACTTGCTGCGATCAGCACAGCAAGCCAAGCACAAACCGCTTGTCTCGCTGCGCTGATCGTTTCACGGCCTGACCGACGCTTTCCCCGCACACCTGCACAACGCCTGCCCTCCAATAGTCGAATCAGGCTTTTGATCGGCTTTACGGACGAACGGAAGTAACTTGTGTGTCCGGCGGCCTGGCGACTCGATGCATATATGAATCAGTCACAACGTCCAAGGCAAGGATCGACATAGATCAACCTTCAAAGCGGCGCCGAGCTCGATCCGGGTTACATTTTCGAATCAACACTCAAAAAATTTCCGCAAATATCACCCGGGAAATATCACCCCACAGCACAGATCATGATTTCAGTTAAGGAGAACGTAATGCCAAAAGTACGTGAATATGAAGCAGCAAGCTACGACGTGGTCGTGGTTGGCGCCGGACATGCCGGCAGTGAAGCCGCGTTGGCGGCGGCACGCATGGGCAACAAGACCTTGTTGATCACCATCAGCTTGGAAATGTTGGCGTTTATGCCATGCAACCCTAGTGTCGGCGGACCAGCCAAAGGGATCGTCGTGCGCGAAATCGATGCGCTTGGCGGCGAAATGGGCCACAACATCGACAAGACTTACATTCAAATGCGCATGCTCAACACCGGTAAAGGCCCAGCGGTGCGCGCATTGCGGGCCCAAGCCGATAAGGCCGCATACCATCGCAGCATGAAAGCCACCATCGAAGCTGAACCGAACTTGGACTTGCGCCAAGGCTTGGTGGAGCGCTTGTTAGTCGAAGACGGCACCTGCGTCGGTGTGGTTGCCGCCACAGGTGCCCGTTATCGGGCCAAAAGCGTCGTTTTAACGGCTGGGACCTCCAGTCGTGGGAAAATTATCATTGGCGAGTTAATGTACTCCAGCGGCCCGAATAACAGCTTGCCAAGCATCAAGTTATCCGAATCTTTGGAAGACAACGGCTTCAAGCTGCGCCGCTTCAAGACTGGCACGCCGCCGCGGGTCGTGGGCAATTCCATCGACTTCTCTAAGACAGAAGAGCAGCCTGGCGACACCACGCCGAATCATTTTAGCTTCATGACGCCGGATTCTATGTATCTCAAGGATCAATTGTCTTGCTGGATGACTTACACCAACAGCACCACCCATGACATCATTCGCCAGAACCTCGACCGCGCGCCGATGTTCTCCGGCGTGATCAAAGGCGTGGGGCCGCGGTATTGCCCGTCGATCGAAGACAAGGTCGTGCGCTTTGCCGATAAGCCGCGTCATCAGCTGTTCTTGGAGCCTGAAGGCCGCGACACCGACGAGTATTATGTTGGCGACTTCTCCACTTCCATGCCGGAAGAAGTGCAACTCAAAATGCTCCACTCGGTAGCAGGGTTGGAAAAGGCGGAATTAATGCGGCCAGGTTATGCCATTGAATACGACATCATCGAACCTTGGCAGTTGACGGCCACTTTGGAAACCAAAGTCGTGCGTAATTTGTTTACTGCCGGACAGATGAATGGCACTTCCGGTTATGAAGAAGCCGCGGGCCAAGGCTTGATTGCCGGCATCAACGCCGGTTTGCGTGCGCAAGGCAAGCCTGGTTTTACCTTGAAGCGCTCTGATGCCTATATCGGCGTGATGATCGATGACTTGGTTACCAAAGGCACCAATGAGCCTTACCGCCTGTTGACGTCGCGTGCGGAATACCGCTTGATCTTGCGCCATGATAACGCCGACTTGCGCTTGACTGATATGGGCCGCAAATTAGGCTTGATCTCAGACGCGCGTTATGCGCAGTTTGAAGCCAAGAAAGCCGCCATTGACGCGGAGAAAAAGCGCCTGGAAACCACGCGCTTGAAGCCTAAAGACGTCAACCCGTGGCTTGAAGCGCATCACGCGCCTGATTTGAAAGACGGTGTGTTGGCCAGCGATTTTCTTAAGCGGCCGGAAGTCACTTACGAGGATCTGATGCAGTTTGCCCCAGCAGAGACGGCAGTTGGGCGCTATGTGGCTGAAGAAGTTACCGTTCAAATCAAGTACGCCGGCTACATCGACAAAGAGCTGCAATCCATTGCCAAGCTGCAGCGCATGGAAAGCAAGCTGATCCCGGCGAATATCGATTATGAAGCGATCAACGGCTTGGCCACTGAAGCGCGCCAGAAGCTGACGAAGATCCAGCCTGAAACGCTTGCCCAAGCCAGCCGTATCAGCGGGGTCAACCCGGCGGATATCGCGATTTTGTCGGTATACATCGAACAAGGCAGAATTGCCAAAGTTGCCCAATAATCACTAGCATGGCCAGCAAAGCGGCGTCCAGTCGCCGCTTTGCTGGCCATTTTTGGATTCTGGGCTTGACCCTGACGCAGCGTCAGCGCTTATCTTAAATTTGGGAGGGGATATCATGTATACGACTAGCGAATTGGCAGCCTTGAGCGGTGTGACAGCGCGCACCCTGCGCTATTACGATCAAATCGGCTTGTTGACGCCGCCTGTGGCCAATAACGGCTATCGGCAATATGGCCAAGCGCAAGTCGATTGGCTGCAGCTGATCTTGACGTATCGGGCGCTAGGGTTTTCACTGGCAGAGCTGCAGACTTTGCTGGCACAGCCTGCAGCCAAGCAAATTGCCATGTTGCGCGCCCAGCGTGAGAAATTGCTGGCTGCGCGGCACCAAGTCGATCAACAGCTGCAGGCCCTTGATGTCACCCTCGCCAATCAGAAAGGGGAATCTGCCATGAGCGATCCAGAGAAATTTGCAGCACTAAAGCAACAACGCCTTAAGGACAACGATCAGCGCTTTGGGCCAGAAGTCAAAGCACGTTACGGTCAAGCGGCCAAGGCGGCGGCAGATGCGCGCTATGCCGGCTTGACTGCGGCCCAATATCAAACCATGACCCAAGCCGAAGATCAGCTTAAAGCGGCGTTACGGCGTTATCTCAGTGCACCTGTACTGTCGAGTGCGGAGGCCTTGCAAGCCTTTGATGCGCATCGCACGTGGCTGCTGGTCACCACGCCGGAATTAACGCCAGAATGGCATCGGGCACTGGCGGCGATGTATACAGATGATCCGCGCTTTGCCGCTTATTACACGCAGCTGACTGGCGATGCGCAGGCGGCTTGGGCGTTGCGGGCGATTATTGAACACTATACTGCATAAGTGAAATGCTGCTTAATGTGCCCAAAGCTTCACTTAACTGCTAATGCTATTGTAAAAATATCAAACAGGTCTAGAATTCGTGGCGTCGAATATTTCTCGCCAGCGGTTCTAGACCTTTTGTCATATTGGACGATCGTGGACAGTTTGATTGGACACTAATGTAAGCGCTTGTTATCGTGCTTAGGCTAAAGAAAGGAGAACGCGAGTCAGCGTCTTTGAACAAACGCAAGACTTGCGATGTGATGAGGATGATCAATATTGAGGACGTTAAAGCGTCATTGCGGCAGCCTGCTTCATACTACATCCCCAAAGCAGTAGCGCTGATCAATGGGCGCCGGCTTAAAGGACGGGCGTTAAAAATCGACGGGTTGACGCTGCCGGGTAAAGGCACCTTTGGAAAGATCTTCACGGCTTTGCAGCATAACATCGATGTCACTGTGAGCGACCACCAGCTTGTCGTTACCGAAAACGACACTGTACTTAAGTTTGTCGATCCGCAAATCGACGTGTATTGGCTGTTGATCCATTCTGAAAGCTATGGGGCGATTTCTGCGACAGGGCCGATTTATCACACAGTGTTGCATATTGTGGCGCAGCCGTATGATTTCTATGTTCAGCTTCCTGGCGCCCGCGCCGCCACTTACTTGGTGCACCACCCGCATAATTTGACCATCAACGACTGGACCCAAACTGGCAGCTTTGAAGAACATGATAGTAAGTATGCGCTGTATGACCAGATCAACCGAGTGGGTTATGCCAAATTAGTCGCCGGCACAGGGCTGGAATTTCTGAACAGGGCGGTTGACGAAAGTCCATTGAGCAAGCTGGACGAAACCGAACCTCAAAAGTAAACCCAAGCACAAACAAGCCGCCGTGATCACATGATCGCGGCGGCTTCTTCAGTTGACTCAGCGCACAATAAGCAGGCTGATCAAGACGCCTAACAAAACGACGTCGACGACCCCTTTCAGGGTGTAGCTGACCTTATTGCCGGTGCGGGTGCGCACTTCTAAGGCCAATAAGGCGGTGGTGACTGTCAGTGCAGCCAGCACCATGATCATCAATTTAATGACGACACTGTGCATGCGTTACACCTCCAGGTCGAAATAAGGGTTGAGGCGCTTTTGGATCGCGTGAATCTGCAACAAGTCGATCTTGGGCAACAAACGGTAGATGAAGCCGGCGAAGGTGTCGCGATGGAACTTGTAATCCATGCGGCCAAGGCGCTGATCGTGATCATCACTGGTTTTCTCCCAGACTTCTAGATTATATGTGCGGTCCGGGGTGATCGTGATGTAGCAATTGTCGTTGAGCCATACAACGGGTTTCGTGAGTGATTGATCCAGCACCTGATTATGCCTCCAGTTATCTAATCGAATCGCCATGCCGCAGCTTGTTGCGACATGGTATGTCATCTATTATAGCAGAATCAGCGCTCACGCAAATGTTGCCAGCTTTGTGAAAGATGATTCACAAACCGGCCGATTGCGCCATGGCGCGGGTGCGCTGTGTCAACCCCAAATTCGTTGATACAGCGTGGTATAACAGGTTGGAAGCCGGTCGAGTCGCCTCTTGCCCACGAAAAAAATTATTTTTGCGGCAGCAGCCGGTGTCTGTTTCGTTCACAAAGTCAGCAGAAACCGAACATATGCTCGCATAAATTATTCTTTCCCGATCAAAGCCCGCAGGCATCACCGCGTGCAAGGCCCAGGTGTTATTTTATCCGCGATGAAACAGCCAGGTCAGTCGATCAAGTGGAAGTGTTGCAAGGCCTTGACGATGCCGCCGGCCATATAGTCGGCAGTTTCGTAATCGGCGATGGCTTTGACTTGCGGCAAGGCGTTGCCCATAGCGATGCCGTGATCGGCCGCTTGCAAAATCGCGATGTCGTTGTTGCCATCCCCGAAGGCGTAAGTCGGCAAGCCGGCCAACTCCGGCTGCTGCATCAACAAGCGCAAGCCGGTGGCCTTAGATTGGCCGGCGTTGACGATGTCCAAGGTATTCTCAGAATTGCGATAGAAGGTGAATTCCGGAAAAGCGTCGATGTACTGCTTGGCCACGGCGTCGCCAGCTTCGTCGTGAGCCAAGAAGATCAACAACATGCACACGGCTTGATGCAAGTAGAAGGCTGGATCAGTAAGCGGCGGTGTTTGGTGAACCCATTGGTAGTTGGCTTGGGTCAAGGCGGTGGTTTGCGACAACGCCGCGCGTTGGTCGTTGTAATAGGCCAAGGCCAAGCCGTCTTTGGCGGCTTGGGCGCTGAGGCGTTTGAGCTGCGGAATGCCGATCAGGCTTTGGAAAATGTGTGCGTCGCGATAGAACACATCAGCACCGTTAGCGGCAATGGCGCTTTGAATGTGGCCCACCCGCATCCAGTCGGCTAATTCATAGTAGTTGCGGCCAGTGGCGATCACCGGCAGCACATGATTGGCATTCAATGCGGCCAAGGCGGCGATGTTTTCTTGCGGGATCTGTTTGTCTGGGTTGAGTAAGGTTTTGTCTAAATCGAATAATGCAACGGCTTTATAGCTCACGATGAACCCCCCTAAAGATAATGGTTTTATTTTACACCACTTCTCAGGTGCGTGGCGGATGCGCTTGGGGTTAAGCGTGTTATGCTGGTCAGGTGACAATTTTGTTCGTTGTATCTTGATGGGCAAAACAGTATATTTTGGGTGACATAAGATGGAGGGGTAAAATGGAAGAATTGTTGAAAGTCTCAGGCCTCAACAAGTCGTTCGGCAAGAAACAAGTCTTGCACGGCGTTGACTTCACAGTGGCTTCAGGCCGCGTCGTGGGGCTGGTGGGGCCTAACGGAGCCGGCAAAAGTACGATCATGAAGTCGGTGTTGGGCTTGATCCCAACAGATGCCGGCAAGATCGAAATCGCCGGCCAACCGGTGGCCATCACCAGCCACCAGGCGCTGAAACATGTTGGCGCGCTGATCGAATATCCCGGGATCTACCCGTTTCTGACTGGCAAGCAGCATTTGGAATTATTCGCCGCCAAACAAGACCGCAGCAAGCATGTGCAAGAAATCGTGCAGGCGATGGGGATGAGCGGCTACATCAATAAACCAGCGAAGTCTTATTCGCTGGGGATGAAGCAGAAACTTGGCATCGCCCAGGCGTTAGTCGATCAACCGCAATTGGTGATCTTAGACGAGCCGATGAACGGCTTGGATCCACAAGCCGTTAAAGACTTGCGCGACATTATCCGCAGCCGAGCCCAAGCCGGCACCAGCTTCTTGATTTCCAGCCATATCCTTAGTGAATTGGAGAAAGTCGCCGATGATGTGTTGATCTTAGATCATGGCCACATCGTCCAACAATCCACGATGCAAGCCCTCACCGAAGCCGGCGGGACGACATATTTGATCAAGACTGTCGACGATCGTGCCGCCCGGGCTGCCTTGGTCGCCGCGCATATCGAATTGGTTGGTGACGAGTTTGCCTTGCGCATCCCGCAACGCGACAAAACAACGCTTAATCAAGCGTTGCGCGCCCTTGTCACGGCGGGCATTGCGATCCAAGAAGTCGACAAGGCGCAACATGATCTTGAACAGTCCTTCTTGGACATGGTCCACACTGACAAGGAGGCCCAAGCATGATCACATTGATTAAACAAGAACTCTACAAGCTGTTGCATAAGAAAGGCACTTGGCTGGCGGTCATCTTTATGGTCGTGGTGCAAATCGGGTTTGCGATTTTAGGCAAGCAGTACCCCAAGATCTTCACCGCCGATGCATTGTTTGGTGAAGAATATATTGGCGGCGAGCTGGTGATATTCATTATGATCGCCAGTTGTGCCGGGATGATTGCCATGGAGTTCCAGTATGGTACGATCAAACAATTACTGTATCGGCAGTACTACCGCAGCCAAGTCTTCATCAGTAAGATCATCGTGATGGTGTTGCAGCTGGCGGCTTTGCAAGCTATCGCCAGTGGGGTGACGTTTGCTTTGACTGTGGCCTTGTTTCCCAAGTTTGATTTGCAACAAGCGGCAGGCCAAGGCCACACACTGTTTGAGAATTACTGGATCAATATCGGCGGCGCAACGGTCGTGACATTGCTGATTTTAAGTGTCGTGGTGTTGTTGGCCACGTTGTTTAAGAGCAATGCTACGGCAATTGCCACTGGCTACATTGGTTATTTTGTGTCGATGCTTGCTTCGGAACTGCTGTTGCTGTTGGTCCACCAGTGGCATTATCTCAAGTGGAATCCTTTCACCATGTTGTTGGTGCAAGATCAGATTCAAAATCCCAAGGTGTATAGTCAAGCCACTTATCTCAGTACCAATGTGATGATCTTGTGCGCGTTGGGGTATACCGTGTTGTTTACCTTCATCGCCTATCTCAGCTTCCGTCGTCGTTCCGTATAAACACAAATAGGAGGAAAATGTAATGGCAGATATGTTAGTGACCACCACCGAGAATATCCCTGGGCGCAAGTATGAAGTAATTGGTGAGGTGTTTGGTCTGACCACCCAGTCCAAGAACGTCTTTTCCAACATCGGTGCTGGCTTGAAGAATGTCGTCGGCGGCGAGATCAAGGCATATACGGGGATGCTGCATGATTCCCGCGAGAAAGCTTTGACCCGCCTGCGCGAAGAAGCCGCAGCCAAAGGCGCCGACGCAGTGGTGATGATGCGCTTTGATTCAGGAGCTATTGGCGGCGATATGCAGTCAGTTGCCGCGTATGGGACTGCGGTTAAGTTCGTCGATTAACCAGAGCGCAGTGGCGCGCATTTAGCGGTGGATATAAGGCGGGATGACGCAAGGGCGGTTTATGCCCAAGCGGCGTCACGACTTATATCACGCCGCGTTGCGCCACGCAGCTCGACGAAGCCCAGCGGAGCAAAGCGTACTTAGCGGCTGATATAAGGCAGGATGACGTTTGGGCGGTTTATGCCCAAGCGGCGTCATGACTTATATCCTGCCGCGTTGCTTTGTGCAGCTCGACGAAGACCACAGTCGTAAAAGGCCCGGATCGGTGAGGCTTCGGTGCGCTGGGCCAAAGAGACGGCGCAGGCGGTGCGGCCGGCTTCAACCCCGCAAAGTACGCGTGGTTTACGCCTAAGTTTCGAGCCCCGCATCGCTTTGCTCAGCGCGGGTCTTGAAACTTGCCGCGATCAGTACAGCGAGCCAAGCAAAGTGCGCTTGTCTCGCCGTGCTGATCGTTTCACGGCCTGACCGTCTCTTTGGCCCAGCGCACCTGTGCCTCACCGATCCTCCAAAGTTGGTATCCGGATATTAAGTTGTGCGATGAACGAAGTGTCGACGTTTCGGTAGTGTTAGTCAGCTGATCATCACTGGGCTGACGCAACTTTGCGCCATGATAAGTCAGATAAACAACGCTGCTTTACGATTAAACGTACATAATCGTTGAGGCAGCGCTGTTTGCATTATCGGCAAGACCCGTCTGTGACTTGGCCGGACCACTTGCCGTTTAAGGTTAAGCAGCAGGGATGCTCGCCGAAAACCCGCCTGACTGTGCCGCTACTGCGCTATAATGGAACTAAAGCGCTTAGCGGGAGGCGAGGCTGATGGGAGCCATCGAATTAGAGCGTTACACCGTCGTCAATGAAGACGGCGAGTTCTTGGAAGGCGACAATTTATTGTTGTTGCCGGCGTGGACGGCGGAAATGCGGCAGATGTGGGTAACGACCAGTGCTTTAGAAGCGCAGAAAATCGCTCACCAAGCTGGCGGTGTGGCGTGTGCCATTCAGTTGGCACCTTTGGCCATCGACCCTAAAGCGGCGCATCACCGCGGCATTCCCGTTTCGGTTCAGAAACAGATCGTTAACTTGCGCGATCAAGGGATGAGCTACCGCAAGATCGCCAGTTTATTAAATATTTCGAAGACGACTGTCGGCAATATTTTGCATCGGTAATCGGTAAACCGCCTGTTGGAGGCGGTTTTTTTATTGTGTGAAAACGTCTTGCTTAAAATTTCTTCAAAAAGAATACGAATTCAGATTGCGCTTTCATCGAGTAAAGACTATACTTTTAGTTGTAAATGATTGTGCTTTAAGATTTTATCCTGCTGGGAGGTGGGGCAAGTTCAATAAAGTTCCGGGGGGAACGCTTAAATATTCTGTATTTCGTATTATTTGGGTATTGCTATCATAACCTTGCCTTGCAAGGAGATATTGTTTGAAACGGAGATGAATCTTAATGGAAAACAAGAAGCAAAGTGGCTTCTCGAAAGTCCTTAACGAGACGATCTTTCCCAAGATCATGAAATTCGTCAACACCAAGGCTGTTACGGCGTTGAAGGATGGTATCGTGTACTCGATGCCGTTTATCATCATTGGGTCGATCTTCTTGATCTTGAACAACATCCCGATTCCATCAGTTGCCGCAGCAGTTACTGCTAGCGGTTGGGGCGCCATTTTTAATCAGGCATACACCGCAAGTTTCGCGATCATGTCTGTCTGGGCCGCCGTTGGGATCGCGTATGTCTATGCGCGTAACGAGAATGTTGAAGCGCTGCCAGCTGGGTTGACCAGTTTGGCGACCTTCATCTTGATTCAGTCATTAAGTATCGCTAACCCATTGGTCGCAGCCATGGGCAAAACCGGCACTGGTGTCAAAGACGCTGCCGGCAAGGTGGTCATGAGCGGCACACAGCTGCAAGCCTTTGTTGATAAGGCGCCTAAAGCAGTTCAAACCTTCATGAGTGCTGATGTGACTGGTGTTATCAACCTGACTTGGTTAGGCGGTCAGGGCATGATCGGTGCCATCGTTGTCGGCTTGTTAGTCGGCTGGACTTACACCGCCATGATGAAGAAAGGCTGGCAGATCAAGATGCCAGAGCAAGTACCTGCTAACGTCGCAGGTCAGTTCTCTGCTATGATCCCAGCCGGTGTGATCTTAACTGTTTCCATGATCATCTACGGCTTGTTGTCCAAGTTCGCTCACACGAACCTGTTGCAACTGGTTTACACTTGGTTGCAGACGCCATTACAAGGGATCTCCGATTCCTTAGGCGGCGCGTTGCTGATTGCCTTCTTAGTACCATTCTTCTGGTTCTTCGGGGTCCATGGTGGGATGATCATGGGTGCCGTAACTGGCGGCTTGTTGATCCCTAACACTGCCGACAACGCTGCTTTGTACCAAGCTGGCAAGTTAACGCTTGCTCATGGTGCGCACATTGTAACCAACGAATTCTACAACAACTTCATTAACTTAACTGGTTCTGGTATTACCATTGGCTTGGTTATCTTCACTTTGTTCTTTGCCAAGTCCATCCAATTCAAGTCAATTGGTCAAATCGAAGCTGTACCGGCGATCTTCAACATCAACGAACCATTCCTGTTCGGGTTGCCATTAGTTATGAACCCATTCCTGGCTGTACCATTCTTCTTGACACCAGTGATCGTGGCTTTAACCACTTATCTGGTCATCGCATCTGGGATCGTACCACCGCTGAATGGTGTCGCTGCGCCTTGGACCACGCCTCCGATCATTTCTGGTTTCTTGATCGGCGGCTGGAAGATGGCGATTTGGCAGACCATCGTCTTGGTTGAATCTGTATTGATCTACTTCCCATTTGCACGCAAGTACGACAATGTCTTATTCAAGCAGGAACAAGAAAAGGCTGCTGAAGAAGCTAAAGCAGGCAAAGCCAACGCTTAATCTAATGTAATTTATCGGGAGGCATTATTATGGCCAAGAAAACGATCATGCTAGCATGCTCTGCTGGTATGTCCACATCATTGTTAGTTTCTAAAATGCAAAAGGCAGCAGCGGCAGAAAACAAAGACTATGAGATCTTCGCTACCTCTGTTTCTGACATTGACAATCAATTGAGCAAAGGTACTGTCAGCGTCTTAATGCTTGGCCCACAAGTGAGCTACATGAAAGGCGATGTCAAAGCTAAGACAGATCGCGCCGGCATCCCGATGGACGTCATCAACATGCAAGACTACGGCATGATGAATGGCGAGAAGGTTCTGGCGTCTGCAGAAAAGCTGATGGGCATCTAAACCAAAGCGAAGCAGCTCGCGGAAGACATCGGCTCGAGGGCTGTCCTTAGCCAACGTCAAAAGTTTAATATCTTATTGAGCAGCCCTGATCATTTTCCCCGGTCAGGGCTGTTCTGTACGTTTGGAAGGTCAAAAGCGTATAATATTATATGATGGGTGTAAATTGTAGTAAGGAGCGTGTATTATGTCGACACCAAAGTATCAAGTGATCGCCAGTGAGATCCGCGATCGCATCAAAGCAAACATTTATCCGCCGAAATCACTGATTCCTGATCAGAATACGCTTGCCAAGGAATTTGGCGTGAGTCGCATGACGATCAAGAAGGCTTTAGACGGATTGGCCACTGAAGGCCTGATCTACAAGCAATCCGGCTTGGGGACCTACGTTTTGGGAGACGTATCCGTTCATGCCAGTGATTCACCGGTCGAGCGTTTTGATGGCTTGACGCGGCAAGAAGGCAAAGGTCATGTCACCAGCCAAGTGCTGAAGTTCGATGTGTCGCTGCCTGATCCGTATGTTCAAGCCAAACTCGACGCCGCTGCTGATGAGCCGGTGTATGTGATCGATCGCTTGCGCTTAGTCGACAACGTACCGCGGGTGTTGGAGCACACTATTTTTCCGTTGAAGTTGGTGCCGGGATTGACGCATGACATCTTGTTGGGTTCGATTTATGATTACATCAATAATGACTTGAACTTGAAGTTCGGCGGGGCGCTGCGCCGGATCAATGCGACAGCGGCAGGCGAGATGGAAGTCAAACATCTTAACGCCACAGCAGGTGAGCCGGTGTTGGAAGTCGAGCAGGTGATCTGGCTGACCACCGGGGAAAATGTTGAGTATTCCACCAGCCGCAACTTAGCGAGCTGGCGCGGGTACACAGTTTTGGATATCAATAGCGATTAAGCGTGAATTGTTGACATTTCCGTCGCAGAATCTTCACATCTCGCCGGTAGTATAACCAACATAGAAACAAGTTGCCCGCTTGTTTCTACCCACTTTTTCATTTTTACTCCTCCAATGAAGACACCAGTAAACTGATATCTTCACCAACCCTTTTTCGCCGCCAAGCCCATGGCGGCTTTTTTTGTTACCAGAGCGCAGCAAAGCGTATTTAGCGATGTGTGTAAGATGGCCTGAGCTAATGGCGGGCTTTGCCATAAGCTCGGGACAGCTTACACGCAATCGCGTTGCTTTGCGGAGCTCGACGAAGAAACCAGAGCGCAGTGGCGCGCTTCAAGCGGGTCGGGTAGCCTAGCCCGCGTGCTTGAGGCGTACTTTGCCTCGAGTACGCGGGCGTAGCTAACCGCACCCGCGATGCGCCACGCAGCTCGACGAAAGAACCAAAGCGGAGCAGCCCGAACTTAGCGGTGGATATAAGGTGGGATGACAGTTGGGCGTACTTTGCCCAATTGACGTCACGACTTATATCACGCCGTCAAAAGCCCAGACAGACGTTACCTTGGCGCATGCTAGCCCAACAAGCTGCTACCTTTGCAAAGGTGCCGGCTTGTTGGGCTATTTTAAAGGTGCCAATCTAATGGCTAACAATGGGTGCTTCATGTTCAAACTGCGCCACAGCTTATCTTGTACATGATATTTGCGAATTTCCTTCCCAGGACCGAAGACGTTGGCTTGCCATTCGTGTAAACTAAAGTTTCAAGGAGGGCGACGTCATGAAACATTATTTGCGATTTGTGAGCGTAGCGATGTTAGCAATGGTGCTGGTGGGGTGCCGCCAGCAAAGTACCCCAACGCATCGCAGTTCAACCAGCAGTGCAGCGACGCAATCCAGCGCGCAAGATCCGCTGGCAACGGTGAAAACCCAGGGCTTAACGGTAGAACAAGTCAAACAACTGCACACCTATCCAGAGGCGGTCAAAGCCACCAGCGGCTTGGCTTGGCAAGGGGCCAGCGGCGTGGCGATGCAGCTGTTGACTTTTCAGAATAACGAAAATTGTCAGGCAGCACGAAAATATTATGCCGGGCAAGACTTGCGGGTCTACACTAGCGGCAATCGCCTGTTGACAGCGGCGCGCGGCATGGGTCGCGGGTGGTTTGAGAAATATCAGCACGCCATTTTCAAGCAGTGATGTGAGGTATACCAAATTCAAGTTAGAAAAGTTACCATGACGAATATGTAACGTTTTCTGACACAGGGATTGGACAAAGACTTGAAGAATCGGTAAACTTAAATCTAGTTTGATAAATTTCAGAAAGTGGTGTGTTGTATGAAACGAAAGTGGCTCTGGTCCACCTTGTTCGTCGGGCTGTTGGTCGTGTTGGGGTTAGTCAATCCATCGCAGCAGGTTCACGCCGCGCAGAAGACTTACACGATCGGGACCGATGTAACTTTTGCACCGTTCGAATTCGCAGATAAGAATAACAAATATGTCGGCATCGACATTGACTTAATGAACGCCATCGCCAAAGAAGAAGGCTTCAAAGTCGACATTAAACCACTAGGCTTCAACGCCGCAGTGCAGGCCTTAGAAGCCGGTCAAATCGACGGCGTTATCGCCGGGATGAGTATCACCAAGGAGCGCCAAGAGAAGTTCTCTATGAGTGATCCTTATTACAAGTCTGGGGTCGTTATGGCCGTCAACAAAGGCTCCAAAGTCCAAGGGCTCAAGGATTTGCGCGGCAAGAAAGTCGCTGTTAAGACTGGTACGGCCAGTGCCGATTACGCCAATTCCGTGAAGGCCAAATATGGCTTCTCGGTGGTGACGTTTGACGATTCCAATAACGTCTACGATAACGTCAAAACCGGTAACGCACAGGCGTGTTTCGAAGACAAGCCGGTGATGCAATACGCCATTGCCACCAGCTATAAGAACGACTTGGAATTAGCCAAGGGCTTCAAGATGGCCATGGCCAACAACTACGGCATCGCCGTTAAGATGTCGGAAAAAGACACCTTGACCCCAAAGATCAACGCTGGCATCAAGAAGCTCAAGGCCAATGGGCAATACGACAAGATCGTCAGCAAATACTTAGGCGATGGTTCTGCCAGCTCCCAAGCTAAGAAAACCGCCAAAATGCAAGAAACTGACCGCAGCTTCTTTGGTTTGTTGAAGTCCAACTGGGGCACGTTGATGTCCGGGTTAGGCGAAACCTTGTGGCTGACGGTGGTCGGGATCGTTTTTGCCACGATCGTCGGGGTTTTGATCGGGCTGTTAGGCGTGGTGCCGAACAAGTTCGCCCAAGGTTTGTCGACGGTGTTTATCTACATTTTCCGCGGCTTACCAATGATGGTGCTGGCGTTGTTCATCTATTCTGGGGTGCCAACGCTGATCGATCAGAAGGTGCCGGCTTTCATCGCCGGGGTGATCACGCTGACGCTTAATGAAGGGGCGTATACGGCCGCTTTCGTTAAAGGCGGGATCTCGGCGGTTGACGGCGGCCAAATGGAAGCTGCACGCAGTTTGGGGCTGCCATGGGGCAAGGCGATGCGCCGCGTCATTCTGCCGCAAGGGATCCGCATTATGATCCCGAGTTTCGTCAACCAATTCATTATCACGTTGAAAGATACGTCGATTCTGTCAGTGCTGGGGCTGCTTGAATTGACCCAAACTGGGAAGATCATCATTGCCCGCAACATGGAAGGTTTCAAGATCTGGGCAATGGTGGCGTTGATCTACTTGATCATTATCACGTTATTGACATGGCTGTCTAATTGGGTACAAAAGAAGGTGAATGCATAATGGCAACACGAGTTGAGATGAAAGATGTGCGCAAAGCATATGGCGACAATGAAGTCATCAAAGGCGTTGACTTACAAGTGCAAGACAATGAAGTCGTTGTGCTGATCGGTCCTTCTGGTGCCGGCAAAAGTACCGTGCTGCGCATGATGAACGGCTTGGAAACTACGACCAGCGGTGAGATCTTCATCGATGGCAAAGACATTGCTCATGCCGGCAAGAACATCGATAAGATCCGCGAGAACATCGGCATGGTGTTCCAGCACTTCAACTTGTTCCCGAACATGTCGGTGCTGGACAATGTGACCTTGGCGCCGATCGAATTAGGCAAGAAGAACAAGGCTGAAGCCGTGCAAGACGCCAAGAAGTTCTTGGATGTCGTGGGTTTGGCGGACAAAGCCGATGCCATGCCGAGTTCCTTATCCGGCGGGCAAAAGCAGCGCGTCGCGATCGCCCGCGCCTTGGCGATGAACCCGGATATCATGTTGTTTGACGAACCGACTTCCGCGCTTGATCCGGAAATGGTGGGCGATGTCTTAGGCGTTATGCGCAAGCTTGCTGAAGACGGGATGACCATGGTGATCGTGACGCATGAAATGGGCTTCGCCAAAGAAGTGGCCGACCGCGTCGTGTTCTTCGGCGATGGCAAGATCTTGGAACAAGGTACGCCGCAACAGATCTTTGATCATCCGCAACACCCGCGCCTGCAGACGTTCTTGAAGCAGGTGCTGGAAGCTTAAGTACAAGCAAAACACCGCCAGTTGGCGGTGTTTTTGTATATCATGCCGCGTTGCCTGTGTGCCTGCGCAATACCTGTCCGTAATTTCGAATACTGACCGGATTTGAAGTCAGTGAAGAACTGGTGATTGTGATTCAAGATCGTATAGATTATACGCAAGCGTGGTATTTAGCTGCTGGTGCAGGAGGGGCGGATGGCTCGGCAGCGGATAATTTGTGCATCGCCACATTTGGACAAAAAACAGTTTTCCAAGTCTGTACTACTGTCGTCAGCTATCGCATCGATATCGTTGATCAGTGACGTTATGCATAAGGGATGACAGCGCTTGCTGCAATGTGTTAAACTGAAGAAAAATCGGGTGTAATGGCCTGGAAGAAGGAGCTGTCTTATGACAGAGCATACTTTTGAACAGTTGGTGTTTCATTTTCGCAACGGGGATGAATGGACGGTGGCTCATGATGAGCTGGCCGACATCTGGATCAGCCGCGTGACCACCAGTTATGGCCGGATCAATGGCGGACGCATTCAAGAGATCCATCCTTGCAAGAGTTTCCGCGTGGAGATCTTGCCGCAAGCCGATCATGTCAAGTCCAGTGATATCAACACTGGCAGCCTTGAATTAGGGATGTTCGGCCGCGCGACGAAGTACCAAGATATTGAGCGCATGGATCTGGTGTTCAATGGTGATCGCACCAGTCAGATCTATTTCCCATTCACCGCTAAAGATCCCAGCGGCTTGGACAACGCCAATCAATCCAGTTACGAAGATCCTAAGAGTGGACACTTATTTATCGTGATCGATCCTGAACATAACGTGAAGGATATTTACAAGCAGTTAGGTTAAGAAAGGAGGCCGTTGCATGGCGATCGTAGTAGATGACGCGGCAAGCGCGTGGTTTCGACGGGAATTAGAACTGCCAGCCGGGGCCGGCGTGCGCTTTTTCGGCAAGGTGTACGGCCAAACCAACGTGCACGACGGGTTCTCTGTGGGGATGACGCGCGATGACGCTGTAGAATCACCGGTGGTCCAAACCACCAAAGACCAAGTGACCTATTACGTGGATAGCAACGACGCTTGGTTCTTCGATGGTTTAGACCTGGCAGTCGGCTATGATGCCAAGCGCGACGAGCCGACTTACCACTTCACCCCGAATGACGGCTCGACAGTAGACGCCGTCAGCGGCGCTTCTAAACATTGAGGAATCGGCAACAAAATGAGCCAGATCACGATGATCTGGCTCATTTGTTATGCATCGCGCGATTCGCGGCGCAAAGGTTTGCGGTTAGGCAATAAGTGGCGGTACACATCGATGTCGCTGAGGCGCGTTGAAACCGTCAATGGCGGACAGCCTGCCAGCTGCAGCAGATGTGCCCAGGACCAATCGCGTGCGAGCACCTGCGCTTCTAGCGTGGTGAAGGCACAATTCAGCCGACAACAGGTATAACGCGGCCCATCCGGCGTGTTTAAGTAGCCAAAGCGCGCCACCAAAGGCGCTAAGGTCATCAGATCCAAGCCTTGATAGTCGCAAGCAACGACTAACACATCGACATGGGCGCGCGGCAAAGTGGCAAAATAACTCCACAAGCCGCTGATCGGCCCGCGATCCACCACCGGTTGGCGATCGACCACCACCGTGGCCCCTAAGGCAGCCACGGCTTGTTGCACAGCCATTTTGTTGTTAGCGTTGACGGCAACGTACACTTGGCTGCACAAGGCTTTAAGCAGCTTCACTGAATGCGCAACATTGGATAAGGTTGCCGAGTCAAAATGCGCCAAGGCTTTGTCGCTGCCGAAGCGGCGTGAAGAGCCGCCAGCTAGTACCAGTCCATCCATCACGCCGCCTCCTTTCTTGTAGCCAATCAAATGGTGACGTTTTCTATATTATAATGCTATTTTAATCAGAAATAAACGCTTACATTCAAGTTATCAGCGGCTTTGCGACACATTTGACGCGTTGCAGTCATTAAAAAAATCAGCACGCGGTTAACATGCTGATCGATTCGGTTTGCGCAAATGTTTCACGTGAAACAATGCCCTTAGCGTTAGTATAACGGCATTCTTGGCGGCGGTTAATCTTCTAAGACTGATTCAGGCAATTTCTGACCAGCAATTTTCAGTAAGAATGGGGCGACCAGCGTGGTAATGATCACTACCGTTACCAAGGCCGAATAGGTGTTGGTGGCAATCAGCTGCGCTTGGTAGCCGACTTGGGCGATGATCAGCGCCATTTCACCGCGCGAGATCATCCCTGCGCCGACGAAATTGGCTTCAGGCCAAGAGAACTTCGCCAGCTTTGCGCCGGTGCTTGCACCGATCATTTTGCTTAAGACGGCAACCAGGCTCATCACCGCGATAAACAGCAGCTGCTCGCGCAAACCGTCAAAGCGCATCGACAAGCCGATGCTGACGAAGAATACCGGAATGAATAACGCATAACCGATTGGCTCAATGGCAATGTTCACCGCGTGACGGACCTTGGTTTGGCCAATGGCGATCCCGGCAAAAAACGCCCCGACTACCGCACTTAACCCCACCAAATCAGCCACATAAGCCATTCCCAAGCACAAGATCATCGCCATTAATACCGGCCCTACCGGCAACAACAAGCGTTTGCCCAGATGCGCCAATGTTGGCGCGATGAAACGCACCACCACCACGATCCCGGCAAAATACAACACTTGCTCCACCAAGGTCACAGCCAAAGGCGTTTGCGCCCCGCTGTCGCTCATGACACTGACCAGTACGCTTAACAACACCACTGCCACCACGTCATCAACCACCGCTGCGCCTAAGATCGTGGCGCCGCCTTTGCCGTTAAGCAAGTTAAGTTCTTTCATCACTGCCACTGAAATCGACACCGAAGTCGCCGCAAACAACACGCCGATAAACAAGCTTTCCATGGCCGACAAGCCAAAGGCCCAAGCCACTGCTGCTGTGGTCACCAGCGGCACCAAGATCCCTAATGCCGCTACTAAGACGCTGGGTTTCAAGAAGCGCCGCAACTGGCCTAAGTCGCTTTCCAAACCAGCCAGAAACATCAACACGATCACGCCCAATTCGGCGCTGTCATGGATGAAAGTGGTATTGGTGACCCAGCCCAGCATGGCCGGGCCGATCACGATGCCAACGACCAGCTGGCCTAACACCGCAGGCACCCCGATCCGTGCACATAAGTGGCCAGCCAAGGTCGTTGCAATCAAAATCAGAACTAAATTTCCCAGGAATGTCAATCAATGAACCTACTTTCTGAATACAAAAAAGCACACCTGCAAAGACCCCTATTCCGCCCCGAATAGAGAAGTCCTTGAAGCTGTGCTTCAACCGATGAAACATATCATGTTGTAGACTATTATACCAAAACAGCGCCGATAATGCTAATTTATGGTAAGCAAGTGATGCGAATGAGTGTCGCGTCACCGATCAGTTCTTCTGGTGCAGCAATAACGCCAGGTTCAGCCGCTCGCAGGTGCCAGGATCGCTGAGATCGGCGTCTAAGATCTGGCTGATCTTCTTGAGCCGGTAAGTGACGGTGTTGCGGTGAATGAACAATTGCTTGGCCACGGCGTTGACTTGCTGATTGTTGTATAAATACAAGCGCAAGGTGTGCAAGAGCTCTTGGCTTTCGGCGGCGTTGCTCAATTCCAACAGCGGCCCCAGCAGGCCTTGAACAAACGAGGCACCTTCGCTTTGCGGGATCAAATGCAGCAGTTCACTGGCTTCTTTCGGCCGAAATTTGGCGATATTAGCGGTGCCTTGTTTGGCCAAGGTGACAGCTTCTTTGGCTTCTTGATATAACGCCGGCAATTTCTGCAAGGTCATGCAGGCTTGACTGAAGCCGGCTTTCAGCACGAATTTCTCATCGACATTGGCGCTGAGAAAAGGCAGCAGATTCTCTAACAGCGGCCGCGGGGTTTGCGCGGCTTGGATCACCAACACCACTTGGGAATCGGCGACAAACACCGTGACTGGCAACTTATGTTCGGCAACAAACCAGTTGCACAAGCGCCGGCAAGTATCGATTTCGCGCAATGATACCAGCGTTTGCGAGCTGGCGGCGGTGAGTTCAACGATCGCACAATAGCAGCGCTGATCAAATTGTAAGGCATAATCTTGCAGCCGATGGCGCAATAAGTCGTCGCTAAGCGTGCCGTTAAGCATGTTGAAGAAGAAGTTGTTTTCCATATGTACCGCAGATTCATTGGCAACATCGGTGCGCGAGTTCATCAAGCTTAAGACATTCTGGATCTGCTGGAGTTGGAGTTGTTCAACTTTAGTCGGGGTGTCCAAATCGAACAAGCCGATGAAGGCCTTGTTTTCTGGATACATGACCATTAATGGCAGAATGGTGACGCGGTGCTGCAAGCGGGTGATGGTCAGCGGTTTGTTAAGGTGAAAGTGATCCGGAATGGCGCTTTGGAAGACTTCCGACCAAGTGCTTTGCACCGCTGCTAAGCGGGTGCTGCTGTAGACCACGTTGCAGTGGCTGTCCAACAAGACGATTTCATGGTGAAACCAAGTGGCGATTGCTTCCAACACCGTGTTGTAATTGGCGTTGGCCATGGCCAAGGCGGAAAGCTGCTGGTTTTGTTCGATGGTGCGGCTAAGCACCAAGGCGTCTGAGCCGATCACTAATTCGGTGAGGTGCTTGACAATGGCTGATAAGTTCTGGTCGGCAGGGGTGACCACTAGCGGCAAGCCGACTTGATCGGCTAATGCGATCACTGAATCAGGGATCTGTTTGAAATAGCGATCGGCTTTGATGCCCAAACCTGCACAGCCGCTTTCAGCCATTTGCTCGATTAAATGCGTCAGTTTCGAGAGATCTTGATAGTAGTGATACCCGGTGGTGAGCAGCAATTGTGCCGGCACCAGATATTCTTCGATATCAGGGGCTTCGATCACACCCACGGCACTGACGGCGCGGGATAAGCCGCTTTCGCCACCGAGTAAGCGGATCGTTGGATCGTTGATCAATTGGGCCATTTGCATGCTCCCACCTCCTATTTTGGGCTCATTGTACCACACCGATTGCCTCATGCGACTGTGCTGGGTGCATAATTTTGCTTGGCAAATTAGCCTTGCTGCTTGAATTGGGCAAGGTTTTTGTGCGGGATTCACTAAGCGGCCAATGGCGATGCTCGCAGATGGGGCTGTGCGCCTTTAACAATAGCGGTTGTAATGCATCCTAAAGAAGCTATGATTAGGAGGAAATGATATCGGTAAGGAGGGCGTGGTGTGAATTTCAATTACTCGAATCTGACCACTCAAGCTTGGGTGGTGCAAACTGTGTTGGCAACATTCTTTACCGCGGGATTCTTGAGTTTGGATATGTACTTATGGCAGAATTCATTTTCTGCCATAAGCCACCCACGCCAACAGTTGGATCGCGTGTTATTAACTGTAGTTCCGATCGTGTTAGGCGGCGTGATGTTTTACGGCGGGGTCATCGGTTTCATGGATACCATGATGTTTACTAATATCAGCTTGTTTGTGCTGGTGATGGCGTTGTTTGATATGCAAATCAGCTTAGGCGAGTATCTGCTGCGAGTGGCTGCGGTGCTGGTTGTGTGGGGCTTGCGCCACGCTGCGGCACCAACGGCTTGGACTGGCGTGACCGTGGCGGTGCTGATCGGCATCATGATCGGGTTGCGCTTGACCCAAAGCCATACCCAAGCACGGGCACGGACGATGTTTGTGGTGGCGGTATTCGTGGCTGTGGCCTTCTGGTTCACCTTGCCGCCATTATCTTTGGGCTTGCGCGTGGATCCGCGCTTAGCAGGGCAGGCTGCAGCGATGTTTATCGTGATGGCTGCCTTAACGGATTATTTCTGGTCTCGCCAGCGGCAACAAGCGCAGCAGCAACAGCAGCTCCAGGAGTTGGCAGGGTATGACGATTTGACCAATGTCGATCAATACGCTCATGAACAAGCCGACATCAGTGCGCTGTTTGATCAAGCGCAAGCCCAACAGCAGCCATTGACCTTAGCGGCGCTGGATATCGATCGCTTGCGGTTGGTGAACACCGACTATGGGCATTTGGCAGGCAATGCGGTATTGATCCAAGCGGCGGACTTGCTGTTGCAGGTGTTGCGGCAAGCCGGTTTAGCTGAGCACTTCTACCGCACCGGCGGCGAAGAATTTAATATTGCATTGCCCAACATGACGCCAGATCAAGCCGTGCCGATTCTGCGTGATTGTTGGCAAGCCGTGCATGATGCCCAATTCAACTATGAAGGCCAGCCGCTGAATGTGACTGTGTCTATTGGCGCTACCGCCGTGGTGCCTGGCGACAGCGGTGTGGCAGATTTATATAAGCGCGCCGACGACAACTTGTATCAAGCCAAACAGCGCGGCCGCGATACGATCATCGTTAACAGCGCAGCAATGGCAGACCGCACCCCGCACAAGGCGCCGCAATACGCGTTTTATACGCAGCCGATCAACGATACCAGCGGCGCGCAGGCGCAAGTTTGGGGCAGTGAGCTGCTGCTTAGGCAATATGATGCAACCAAGGCGCGCTGGGTGCTGCCGGCGGCTTTTGACTTGGCAGTCGATCAGCAAGTGCAATTGATTTATCAGGCGGTTGCGCATAGTGCCTGCAAGAACGTCGCGATCAACTTAACGTTGGCGCAATTCTCCGACACGCAAACGGCGCATGCTTTGATCGCCTGCTTGCACGCCGAGCAAGGACCCAGCGCTTTGACGGTGGAAATCGTTGATGTGCCGGATCTGGCCACGACGCGGCGGATCTCGGCGCTGTATCGTGCAGCAGGCATCCGCATTCATATCGATGATGTTGGCTCGGATAACAGCTATGAATTGGTGCGGCGGCTGCTGCCTTATGTTGACGGGGTGAAGTTTGCCATTCAGAACCTGCGCAAAACGGAGTCGATGCCGCGCCTGCGCGAACGCATTCGCTTCTGGGCTGAGGTGGCCAACCACAACCACCTGCGCTTTATCTTGGAAGGGGTAGAAGACGAAACCGATATTCGCTTTGCCACCGATTTAGGGATCCATTATTTCCAAGGCTATTATTATGCCAAACCGGCGCTGCCAAGTGCCGCATAATGCCGCACATATCCAAAAATACCGCTGCCTCATTGAGGCGGCGGTATTTTTGAAAGACGGATTTAGTCGTTGCTTTCGGCGGCTAAATCGTCGTCTTCGTCACTGGCTTCGCCGGTATGGCTAGCCACGTGCTTGGTGGCAGCTTGCAAAGCTTGTTGTTCTTCTTGCAAGATGCGGGAGCGGTTGAATAACATGAAGGCCAAAACCACCAAGCCAATGATGATCGGGCCAACCAAACCAGCGTGCGCTGTGCCTTGATAAATCAACCAAGTCAGCGGGCTTGCGGCGAAGTCCACTGAAGCCACAGAGCTGGTGCCGGCAGGGATCAAGGAAGCCTGGACGACACGTACGGCGCTGGTGAAGATCCCAGCCAAGCTGGTGGCGGACAGCACGCCAACGATCATGGTCACTAAGCCGACGATGAAGCTGCGCACCACGTTGCCTTTGGTATAAGGCAAGATCAATGGGAAGACATAGATCAAACCAGACAAGCTGGCCAACGGCAGGAATTCGTTACCTGGGATCACCACAGATAAGAACAAGATCACAGGAATCAACAACAAGGAGCAAACCAAAGTGACAGGATGTCCGATCACCAAGGCTGGGCTCATGCCGATGTTAAAGGAGCGGCCTGGAAAGCGCTTGGCGATGAGTTCTTGTGAACGCACGGAAATCGGCTTAAGCCCTTCGATGAACAAGGCAGTGATCCGCGGGATCAATACCATCACAGCGGCTAAGATGATGGCCAGCTGCAAGGTCTTGGCCACGTTGTAGCGCGCCAAGACCCCGATCAAGATCCCGACGATCACACCTAAGAAGATCGGGTCGCCAAGGATACCGAAGCGCTTTTGCATTTTGTCGGCGTCTAAGTCGATCTTGCGCAAGCCTGGGATCCGGTCGATCACCCAGTTGATCGCAATGGCAAAAGGAATATATGTCACACAGAAAGCTTGCGGCAAGGAAATACCAGACAAGTCTTTGCCGTAGAATTTCTCGACCATCTTCTGTGAACGGTCAGCGCCAACTAAGGTGATGATGTACACGGCGATCGCCGCAAAGGCGCCCCAAGCGAAGCTCTTGGTGCTCATTGATACGATCGAGCCAATGAAGGCAAAATGCCAGTAGTTCCACAAGTCGATGTTGACCGTCTTGGTGGTTTTGGTTGCCAGCATGATCACATTGACCACCAAACCCAGCGGAATGATGATCGCGCCGACTTCGGTGCCAAACGCCACGGCAGAAGCCGCCGGCCAGCCGATATCCAACGTATGCAGATGCAGGCCGTAAGTCTTGACCATCGACGACACTGCCGGGCCGATGTTGTCGGTCAACAGCTGCGTGATCACACTTAGCCCAACGAAGCCGACGCCGACAGACAGCCCCGCCTTCAGTGACTTGCCGATCCCCATGCCTAGTAATAAACCAAGCACTAAGAAGATGATCGGCATCATCACACTCGCCCCTAAGGACATGATGTAGTTAATGACACCCATTGCTTTTTCCCCCTGATAATAGCACGCGCTTACTGGCGCCGCTTACAATTATTTCTAAAAGAGAAATGCCGTTCCCGTCTTAGAAACATGTTAAGAAGTATACCGTGCGCACGCGCCTGACGCAAGCGCCGATTTGTTTGGGTGACCGCCGGCGGCTGGCCAGGCTTGATATCAAAGGATTTATCGAGCTAAAAAAGTTCAAATAATAACTTAGCTACATATTCTTTCTGGATTATCGAACAAATTCTGGTAAAATCTAATTAAGTTCTCATGAAAAATTAACGGAGGCGTCAGCATGGATGGACAATTAGACTTCAAAGCAGGGCTCAAAGACGTGCTGCCCACGGTGTTTGGCTACATCGGCGTGGGCTTGGCGTTTGGGATCGTCGCCCACACCAGCCACTTATCGGTGTGGATGGTGCTTTTGATGTCGTTGATCGTTTATGCCGGCAGCGCTCAGTTCGTGATCACCAGCATGTTGTTGACAGGCAGTCCCCTAGGCGCCATTGTGGTGTCGACGTTGTTGATCAATGCGCGTATGAGCTTGATGAGCATGACGGTGGCCCCTTATCTCAAAGAAGAATCCTTCGGCCAAAACGTCGCCATTGGTACGCTGCTGACGGATGAAACGTTCGCCTTATCGATGAACAAGCTGAATTTGACCGATCACAAATTGCGACCGGCGTGGTTTAACGCCGCTAATGTGGTGGCTTACTTGGTGTGGGCGATCGCCACGGTGGCCGGGGCTTTAATCGGCAGCTTGATCCCGGATGCCAAGGCGTTTGGCTTGGACTTTGCGGTAGTGGCGATGTTTATCGGGCTGTTGTATCTGCAAATGATCACCGATCGCAGCAAACCGTTGTTGCGCCACCTCACTGTTGCCGCGTTTGTCGCGGTGATGATGGTGCTTTTGATGCGCTTCATGCCAGGCTCTACGGCGATTTTAGTCGCCACGATCTTAGGCTGCTTGTTTGGAATGGCGGTGGAACACAAATGAACGAACACGTCTTTATCACGATTCTGTTATGCGGCTTGGTCACCTGGCTGATCCGCGTGGTTCCATTTGCCTTAGTCAAAGCGGCAACGCTGCCGAAGTGGCTGCTGCAATTCTTGAGTTTCGTGCCGGTGGCGATTTTGTCGGCGATTTTTGTGGAAAGTCTGCTGGTGTATCACAGCGGTCACTGGCCAAGCGTTAATGTTGAGAACTTAATGGCTTCGGTGCCTTCGATCATTGCCGGAGTGATTTCCAAGAGCCTGTTGGTCGTGGTGGTTGTCGGCATTGTGGCGATGGCGTTGATCCGCGCGCTTGGTTGGGCATAAGGTGACGTCAAATAACCCGTCTGCAAATTTGCAGGCGGGTTATTGTGACTTTGCCCGGGAAATAAAACCCCAGAGCGGAGCAAAGCGATTTTAGGGCGGAGTGTAAGACAGGATGACGTTTGGGCGCACTTGGCCCAAGCGGCGTCATGGCTTACACGCAAGCCCGTTGCTTTGCGCAGCTCGACGAAGACCACAGCGTAACAGGCGCCGGCTAGGGTGCGGCCCGGACAGGCGTTGCTGCGGGGCGCGGGGCAAGCGGCGGCGCAGGCAGTGCGGCCGGCTGCAACCACGCAAAGTACGCGTGTTTTCCGCCTAAATTCAGAGCCAGGCGCTCGCTTTGCTCGCCTGCCAGTCTCTGAATTTGCCGCGATCAGCATCGCAAGCCAAGCACAGCCCGCTTGTCTTGTGATGCTGCTCGTTTCACGGCCTGACCACCGCTTGCCCCGCGCACCTCCGCAATGCCTGTCCTACCGTAGTCGAATCAGGATCGTGTTTGGCTTGATCAACGAACAGATGCAGATCGCGTCTATCAACTCGCTGAAAATCAGTTTATTTATCGATTGAACACAGCAGGGACAAGCGCGAATTACCGATACCAGTTGGGTGTAAAGCTGATGGCCGATTAGTTGATACCGCGTAATGTCCACGGCAAATTTTTGGTTTAAATCGACAGGACAGACTGATTGCACAGTTCGATAATCATCACTCAAAATCCAGTGTTTGCTTGGCCCTGGCGCTTTCGTAGATTTTTTGGACCACTGCTACTGCTAAGCGGCCGTCAAGTGCAGTGATCAATGGCGTGCCGTTGGTTTCAATAGCAGTGAGCAAGTCGTCGATTTGCGCGGTGAAGCCGTGATAGGTCAAAGGCTTCACGGCTTGGTAGGATGCGTTTAAGCGCGCGACTAAAGCTGAATTGCCGCCTGGTTGGGGGAATCCGTCAGGCGCTGATTGTTCGGCAATGACCTGCCAAGGTGCGGCGATCATGGCGTGTTGGCCTTGGATGATGATCTGGCGCTTTTGGCCGTGGGAAATGGTTGAGCTGGTGATCGTTGCGATCGCGCCGCTGGCATATTGCAAGATGGCTACAGAGAGGTCTTCGACTTCGGCGTTATCATGGTTGGCATTGGTGGCTACAGCAGTCACGGTTTGGGGTTTGCCCATCAGCCAGTTGAGCATGTCGATGTGATGGATCGCTTGGCTTAATGTGGCGCCACCGCCTTCGCTGGCCCAAGTTCCGCGCCAAGGCACGTCGTAATAGCTGTGGCCGCGCCAAGACAAGGCATCGACTTGGATGTGCAAAGGCCGGCCGATCAAGCCGGTGGCTAAGACGTCATGCAAGCGCCAAATATCGTCTTCATAACGCTTCTGGGACACCACTGCCAGGATTTTGTTAGCGGTTTGGGCAGCTTCGATCATCGCATCACAAGCCGCTACCGTTAACGCTAACGGTTTCTCGCATAACACATCACAGCCCGCTTGCAAACAGGCGATGGCCACAGCTTCATGCAACTTTGGCGGCAGACAAATATCGACGAGATCAATGCCGCCTGCTTTGAGTAATTCGTGATAATCCTGATAAATCACAGCATCAGGCACTTTCAAGGCTTCAGCTTTGGCGCGGGTGCGGTTGACTAACGCAACGACACGGCAGCGCTTGGGGAATGTTTGGAAAGCGGCAAGGTGTTGTTTGGCAATTTTTCCAGTTCCAATAATGGCAACGTTTAACATGACGACCTCCCATAAAAGCACAGTATTCGCCAACATCTTAACACAGATTTCTGTAACCGCTTGATTTTTATGGCGCGGGGTTCTATATTAGAAGGGTATTAACAATATATAAACGACATTTCTGTTTAAGAAATCTGGAGGCTTTGGCATGACTTTTAGTATGACGACCAATTATTCTCACAGTCCTAAGGATATCGAGCATTACTCCACTGAAGAATTGCGCGATCAATTCTACGTTGATAAGATCTTCAACCCAGGCGACATCTTGTTGACTTATACTTACAACGACCGCATGATCTTCGGTGGTGTGACCCCGACGACGGAACCACTCGAAATCGTTCTGGACAAGGGTCTTGGCGTTGACTTCTTCTTGCAACGTCGTGAACTCGGTGTGATCAACATTGGCGAAACTGGCTACATCACCATCGACGGCGACAAGCAGGAAATGGTCAAGCATGACGGCTATTATGTCGGCATGGGCCACAAGCATGTGGTATTTGAATCCGCTGATCCAAAGAAGCCGGCGAAGTTCTATGTCGTTTCCACGCCTGCGCACAAGACTTACCCAGACAAGAAGCTGCCATTTGCTAACGCCTTGAAGAAGCCGATCGGCGATCAAGAACACATGAACAAGCGGACCATTTACAAGTATATCGATGCTTCACAAATGGACACTTGCCAGCTGCAAATGGGCTACACCGTCTTGGAACCAGGCAACTCCTGGAACACCATGCCTTGCCACACTCACGCACGGCGTATGGAAACTTACCTGTACATCGAATTCCAGTCTGAACAAGACCGCGTCTTCCACTTTATGGGTCAACCACAACAATCCAAGCATATCGTCATGAAGAATGAATCCGCTGTGATCAACCCATCATGGTCTATCCACTGCGGCTTTGGTACCCAAAGCTACTCCTTCATCTGGGCAATGTGCGGTGAAAACCAAACTTACGATGATATGGACTTTGTACCAACTGAAACTTTGAAGTAAAAACAATACGCCGGTACTTTGACAAACTTGTCAAAGTACCGGCGCTTTTTTTGCGTTCAGGCGAAGTATTCAGGGTGGATCTTGCGCACCATTGCCAAATCGTCGACCAAAATGCCAAGGTGCTGATTGTTTAACGCAACGGCACCCTCGCCATCATGGGCACTAATGGCGTCTAAGATGCGCACATGGTCTTGATAAAGCTGCTGCCAATTGAGCTCTAAGAACTCCAGATGCAAGTAGCGCAAGCGGCTGTATTGCAAGTTGATGGTTTCCATCCATTTCCATACCGCTGGCTTTTCGGCGATTTGGTAAAAGTGGCGGTGGAATTGCTCATCCATATCAAAGAAGCGGTCGAAGTCATGAGAATATAGGTAGACTTGTTGCATCGCCAAGTCTTGTTGCAGGTTCTGCAGCTGGATGCTGGTGATGTGTTCGGTGGTTTCGCGGATCACGGTGCCTTCGATTTGTTTGCGCACCAAATGCGACTGGCGCACGATGTTTTCGTCGATGCGCGATACAAACGAGCCGCTTTGCGCAAACACGGCGACTAAGCCGTTGGTGCGCAAGTGGCCAATCGCTTCGCGCAATGGCGTGGCGCCTACGTTCAAGCTTTCGGTGAGCGTCTTCATGTGCAGTCGTTCATCAGGCTTGAGTTCGAAGTGCAGGATCTGTCGCTTCAGCAGTTCATAAACGTAACCTTGGGCACTCAATGGGTTCGCCATGCCGGTCATCACCTTTCGAATGTGAATTCACAAACATCTATTAATATCATAGTTAGCAGCTGAGCACTTGTCAAACGCACCCGCTACCAACATACTTGCAAGTGCTTACCAAAACTTATTTATGCTTAATAATTACGGGATTTTGCGACTAATATCACAGTTGCCTGGGAAATCAACTGTGATTTTAGTGGAAAAATCGTTACTTGTGGCTACTAAAAGCAAAGATCGGCTAAAATTTAGTCGTGTTATACAACATTTACAAAAGCCGTTAAATCGGCATTTCTATAGTGGAAACGGGTCAAACTAACACAGCGTTTCATTTTTTTGCGGCTGCGAATGCCGATAAATCAAGGGTTAGGGAATACCTGTGAATTTTTTAACTGGAATCGTTTGCAAAGCGTGCCTGGCTATTTTATGATGACGCTAGTACATCAGTTTGAGAGCTGATGCACAAAGGAGGGGAAAGTTTATGACAAATGTTGTGATTGGTCTTCTGCTTATCGCATCATTCTTCTTTATGGTCTGGTACTGTATGAAGGGCTACAACTTGATGGTTGGGTTCTTCATCATGGCAACGGTCTGGACGGTATTAGCACTTATTGGTAACGCGATCGAACCGACGACCGCGATGAAGGGCAAGGATATCATCCAAGTCCTGACTTTCGTTTATGCGGATGGTCCTGCCGCATATGCTCAATCGATCTTGGTTAACATCTTCTTCGGTGCCTTCTTCGGGCGCGTGTTGATCGATACTGGGATCGCGGCGACCTTGATTCGTAAGATCGTTGAACTTGGCGGTGATCGTCCACGCTTGACCATGGGTCTGCTGTGCATCATCGTCGCAGTTGTCTTCATGTCTATGACTGGTATCGGGCCTGTTATCTCGATTGCCGTCATCGTTTTACCGATCCTGTTCTCCTTAGGGATTGAAGCACCAGTGGCATTATTTGCTTTCATGGGGTCGATCATGGCAGGGATCTTCTGCAACACGGTCAACTTCATTCAGTATCAAACCATGTACAAAGGGTTTGTGAAAGCTGCAGCTAGCTATACTTATAACGATTACTTCAAGATCGGGATCATCGGCATGATCGTTGGTTTGATCGTCGTATTGACCATCGCCAACTTGACCATGAAGAAGACCGCTCACAACTGGGTCGTTGACGCTCAGCCAAGCGGTGGTTCCGGTGACGCACCTTGGTACTCTTGGATCTCTGTGATCCTGCCAGTGCTTGGTGTGGTTGTATTGAACCTTCCTATCATCCTTGGTTTCATTTTGTCCGGGGTCTATGCGATGTTGACCACTGGCAAGCTGCGCGGCAGTTACAAGGAAGTTTGCCGTCACTTTGCTAAGTTATTCACCGATGGCTCTATCGATGTCGCACCAATGATCGGCTTCTTGCTGGCATTGGCGATGTTCAACAACGCGGCAACTTTTGCTGCACCATACTTCACGGCTTTAATCGGGAACTTGATTCCGACTAACCACTTAGTATTGGCCTTAGTCTTTGCATTGTTAGTACCACTTGGCTTCTTCCGCGGTCCTATGAACTGGGTCGGTTCTGGCGCGGCGATCTTCGCGGTCGTATTGGCTGCCAACCCAACCATTCCGGTTCAATTCATGTATCCTTTGACCGCTGCTACCACGATTTTCCCACAACACTTGGATGTTACCCAGTCATGGGTTGCTTGGGGCTTTGGTTACACCAAGGTCGCTTCCAGCGATTATCTCAAGCGCTCCATCCCGACCGGCTGGATCTGCGGCGCCATCATGTGTATCGTCGCTTATCTGATGTACGGGATCTAATCGCGAGTTTCTGAATCAAATTTTTATAAGGTAAGGTGGAATGCATATGAAACGATCAGTAAGAATGGGGATCGATGTCGGCGGGACGCATACTAAAGCCGTTGCCATCGATAATGATACCCACAAAATGATAGGGGAACCGTCAGTTGTGAAGACGACCCATGACGACGTGCACGGCGTTGCCGCCGGCGTGGTGGAGTCCTTTGAGGCGTGTCTCAAGCAGAATGGGATCAGCCCAGACGAAGTGGTGTTCGTAGCGCATTCCACAACGCAAGCGACTAATGCGTTGATCGAAGGTGATGTGGCCCCTGTTGGTGTCATCGGCATGTCTAAAGGCGGCATCGAAGGCTTCTTGGCTAAGCGCCAAACGCGCTTGGACGATATCCAACTCGATGAGAAGAAGAAAATCGTGATCCATAACGATTATCTGCCGCTGAAACAAGCCACAGAACCCAACATCAAGAAGTCGATCGAAAAGCTCAAAGGTGAAGGCTCCAAAGTCTTGGTTGCCTCGATGGCCTTTGGGGTCGATGAAGGCGGTCCAGAAGAAACTGTGGCCAAGGTCGCCAAAGCAGAAGGTATGCCAGTCACGGCGGCTTCTGAAATCACCAAGTTGTATGGCTTGACGCGGCGCACCCGCACCGCAGCTATCAACGCCTCGATCCTGCCGAAAATGCTGGATACCGCCAATTCGACTGAAGATGCCGTGCGCAAAGCCGGCGTCAAAGTCCCATTGATGATCATGCGTGGTGATGGCGGGGTCATGGAAATCTCTGAAATGAAGAAGCGGCCTGTTTTGACGATGCTGTCAGGGCCAGCGGCTTCGGTCATGGGCTCTTTGATCTACCTGCGCGCTTCCAACGGGATCTATTTTGAAGTTGGCGGCACCACTAGTAACATCGGGGTTATCAAAAACGGCCGGCCTGCGATCGACTACTCGATCGTTGGTGGGCACAAGACTTACATCTCCAGTTTGGATGTGCGGGTCGTCGGTGATGCCGGCGGTTCCATGATTCGGGCCAATAAGAACGGTGTCGTTGATGTCGGCCCACGTTCGGCGCATATCGCCGGCTTGGACTATGCAGCGTTCATCGATCCGGCCAAGATCAAGAACCCGCATATCGAATTCTTCTCACCAATGGAAGGCGATCCAGACGATTACGTGAAGTTGGTCAACGAAGACGGAACGGCCTTTACCATCACCAACACCTGCGCGGCTAACGCGCTGGGCTTGATCGATGAGAAGTACTTCTCTCATGGTAACCGCGACAACTGTCGCAAGGCGATCCAAGTGGTGGCTGACTATCTGGGCAGCACGGTGGATGAAGTCGCGACGCAGATCATGGAGAAGGCCTTCGCCAAAGTCGAAGCCATCTACAATGACTTGGTTGAGAAGTATCAACTGGAGAAAGACCAAACCACGCTGGTCGGTGTTGGTGGCGGTGCGGCTGCGCTTGTACCGTACTTCTCTAACAAGACTGGGGTTAAGTACAGCATCCCAGACGATGCCGAAGTCATTTCCAGTATTGGGGTTGCTTTGTCGATGGTGCGTGATGTGGTTGAACGGATCGTGCCAAACCCGAGTAAAGACGATATTCGCTCGATCAAGAACGAAGCGACTAACAAAGCCGTGGAATCTGGTGCAACGCCAGAATCTGTGGAAGTCCATGTCGAAATCGACCAGCAAACCTCTAAGATCACCGCGATCGCCACTGGTTCTACTGAAGTCAAGACGGCTGACTTAACGGCCAACGCTGACGAAGGTGAAGCCCTCAAGATCGCTGCTGAAGACATGCGCTTGACCGAAGACCAGACGAAGTTAGTCCAAAAGGATAACTACTTCTACATCTTCGGCGGTCCGCATAACGGCGACGATCCAGCGCAGCCAATGCGCATCATCGACAAGAAAGGCTTCATCAAAGTCCAACGCAAGCGCGCGATGTGCTTGAAGGTCAAAGCCAAAGATTACGTGACGGCTTTGAAGAAGTTGTGGGACGACATGGCAGTTTACCAAGCCGAAAACGTCGCCCATCCAGACTTCTATCTGTGCTTAGGGGCGCGTGTGATGGACTTCTCATCCACTGACTTTGAACAACTTGAACTGTTGACTGACCTTGAAGTCTCCAGTGTGGAGCCAGACGATGAAGTCTTGATCGTTGCCGCTAACATCGATCAGACGTGATAACATGGATGCCGAGAAGCTCTACCTCACCTTGACGCATGTCGACCTTGAGACTTGGTGTGAGTTCTTGTTCAACCGCGACTTGTTGGCCAAGAAAGTCGACGCGCCGATGCGCAAGCAATTGATCAAAGATGCCATCGACAGCGGCGAAGAATTGGCAGTACAAGTGCGCAAAGAACATCCAGGGATGGATACCATTGAGTTGGCTGATGAACTATGTGAAGTCGAATATGGCAAATCACAAAACATCTCCCAGCAACTGTTCCTGGCGACGTTTCGCGGGCCCAACAAGATCAAGATCTACAATGAGCCGATCCAGAAGCTGGCGGCGTTAAACATCGCTGGTTTCCCTGAGCAAACCATTCGCCAAATCGTGATGGGTCATGAGTTGTTCCATTACTTTGAAGACAAAGACCCGAATATCGCTTCACGCATGGTTAAGATCCCGCTGTGGCACTTCTTGGGCTATGAGCACAAGTCGACTGTGCGCGCGGTGAGCGAAATTGCCGCAATGGTATTCTCTTGGCGCGTGCAGAAGCTGCCGTATTCGCCATTAGTGTTGGACATCATGTTGTTGAATATCTATAACCAAGACGCTGTCACGCCAGCGCTTGAAGAACTCAAGCAAGCCGGCATGGCCGAATAAACAAGAAGGCACTGCTGCGATTCGTCATTGAATCGTGGCGGCGCCTTTTTGCATCACGCACAAGGGCGTACGATCAATTGTAAAAAGTTTGTAAAACGCTTGCGATAAATCGGGGATGGTGCTATATTATCCTTGCAACCTGCAGTGGGGTGTTGAGACTGGCAAAGTACAAGTTGGTCTGTACCCGGCATCCCTACACGAGCTGATCTGAGGGTGTTATGTGTAACGGCATGCACCGCGGCTCGTGCGTTCAAAGCGCCAGAGCGCCATGAAGCCCAATGTCCGCAGTCTTGGGCAATGCCAGGACGTTATCAGATTGCACCACGACCACCTCAGCGCACGTAGGCTTACGGCGTTGGGTACTTAATTGAATATACCAGAGCGGAGCAGCCCGCTTTTAGCGGTGGATATAAGGCGGGATGACGCAAAGGCGCTCTTTGTCTTGGCGGCGTCACGACTTATATCACGCCGCGTTGGGCTGCGCAGCTCGCCGATCAACAGGCACAAGGCAACCATAGCCTGTTGGACCAACTATGCACGATACGCCACGGCATATCGTGTATTTGGCGTGGCTGGGAACAATCAAGGCGACTCAGCGAATACGCTGAGTCGCCCTTTTTAAGGAACAAGTTTTGTATTTATGCGCTAATCGGTGGTGCTGTGATTGACTGGCCGCTTTGTTATGTTGTCGAACAATCCGCAAGCTAGCTAGACGGCAAAGAATAGGTACATTTTGCGACTTGGTCGTAGCGATGAAACTTTTTAGCCGGTTATTTTCCGGGCAATATCCAAATTTGGCTGCATAGTCAGCGCAAAAAGCGCTTCTGCAACGATTATTCGCTGCAGAAGCGCTTTTTGAATGCTGATTTAGTCTAAGGTCATGGTGTAGCTGTAGTTTTGCGAACTGTTGGCAGCTAAGATGTTGTTGCCAGCCTTCTTGGTCCATTCGCCAGGCTTGCCGGCTTGATCTGGCAGGCCAGCGAAAGGTTCCACACACATGAATGGGGCTGTTTTGTGTTCAGGGCTCCAGATGCAGACATATGGGAAGTCGTCTAAGCTGACTTTGACGGTATGGCTGCCGTCTTTGTCTTGCAACACAGCCGCGGTAGCTTCAGGGGCGTTGATGATCACCAAGCCGTCGTCAAGCAGCTTGTGCGACAAAGGCACGACGTTGGTGGCTGAGAGCTTCTGGACGCTGCCATCGCGGAAAGGTACCGGACCAACGCCGAACTTCGTCAGCGGGCTGCTGACGCCTTCCAGCGTCAAGCGGTAGTCTTCAAGCGGCGCGTTCAATTGAAACGCCGGATGGCTGCCTAAAGCGTAAGGGAAAGGCTTGTCATCGTGGTTGACCACTTCAAAGTCGGTGGTCAAGCCGGTATTGGTCAGCACATAGCTGACGCGCAAGGCGAAGTTGAATGGGAACTTCTTGAGGGTCTCGGCATTGGCGTGCAAAGTTAAGGTGACATGCGTTTCGTCTTGCTGGTTGACTTCGTCGAATTCAAAGTCGCGGGCAAAGCCGTGTTGACCCATGGGATATGCCTTACCATCCAGCAAATAAGTATCGTCGTTAGATTTGCCGATTGATGGGAAAAGGATCGGGGCGTGGCGGTTCCAGTACTTGCCTTGCGGGTCGTCGATCAGGTATTTGCGGCCAGAGTCGTTATTTTCGATTTGTTGGATCTCCGCGCCAAGTTCGGAGATGGTAGCGGTATAAGCTTCATTCTTTAACGTGATCATGAGCAGCGCTTCTTTCTATTTGTAGAAACCGAAATAATCGTGGGCATTGTTATACGAAATGTCTTCGACGATCTTGCCCAGATAGTCTTCGTCATCAGGCACTTGCCCGCGTTCTGCCAAACCGCCGATGTAGTCGCACAAAACACGGCGGAAGTATTCGTGACGTGGGTAGGACAAGAAGCTGCGAGAATCCGTCAACATGCCGACGAAGTTTGCCAGCAGGCTTTGTTCAGCCATGGTGCGCAACTGTTCTTGCATGCCTTCGCGGGTGTCGTTGAACCACCAAGCCGCGCCGAGTTGAAGCTTTTGCTTGATGCCGTCGCCGTAGAAGTCGCCCATGCCAGTGGCCAGCTGCATCCAGTCGTTGGGGTTCAAGGAGTAAAGGATAGTCTTTGGGATATTGTTTTCACTTTGCATGGCGGTGAACAATTCCACCATTTGGCCAGCAAAGTCCGGCTGCGTGCCCATGGAGTCAAAGCCGGTGTCGGCACCGATCTTGGCAAACATCGGCTTGTTAGCGGAACGCACCGCGTTGCCATGGAACTGCATGGTCCAGTTGAAGGCTTTGTTCAGGCGCATCAATTCTTCGATCAAGGCAGTGGTATAGACATCTACATCATGCGCAGACAAGGCTTCGTTGTTCAAGCCTTTGGCAAAAACGGCTTCAACGTCTGCAGCGGATGCTGGGGTGAAGTGGAAGGTGTTCAACCCGTGGTCAGACAAGCTGCCGCCAACTGAAGAGAAGTATTCGAAGCGCTGCTTGAAGGCAGCTTTCAAATCAGCGAAGGACTTGATTGTCACACCGGCTTGCTTGCCCAGTTCTGCCATATAATCGGCAAAAGTGTCAGCGCCAATGGCAAACGCCTTGTCTGGGCGCATGGCTGGCAAGACTTTGAAGCCATTCTCAGCTTCGTCTTTGGCAAGCAGCTTGTGATACTTCAAGTCGCTGGCTGGATCATCGGTGGTGCAAACCACTTTAACATTGGCGTTTTTGATCAAGTTGCGGGGTTTGAAAGCATCAGTGGCCAATTCTGCGTTGGCCTTGTCCCAGATGGCCTTAACATTCTTGGTGTTGAAGGTGTCGGTGATGTTGAAGAAGCGCTGTAATTCCAAGTGCGTCCATTCAAACAGCGGGTTGCCGATGGCCTTTTCGATGGTGCCGGCCCATGCGACCAACTTCTCATAGTCATCGCCGTCACCGGTGATCAGTTCTTCTGGGACACCGTTAGCCCGCATCAAGCGCCACTTGTAGTGGTCACCATAAGTCGTGCCGGCCTCGTTGATCCAGATTTGTGAGAGGTTTGGATAATTCTTGTTTTCGTAGATGGTCTTTGGGTCCAGATGACAGTGGAAGTCAATGATCGGCATCTTAGCTGCGTGGTCATTGAAGAGCTTCTTCCCCATTTCATTTGTTAATAAGAAGTCTTGATCTAAAAGCGCCATAAGTAAGCTTCCTTCCCTTAAATTAAAATATTAGCATAACTGAATTCGCTTTCAGTTTAATGCATTCACAGGTGAAGTCAACCCTTTTGCAGAAATTCGTGACCTATCGTGACGGATCTTACAAGATAGGTTACAGTGGTCTAGGCGAAATAATCGGGATGGGCTTTCATTAAGACCAATGCATCGGAATCAACCATGTGCAGGTGTTGCGCCAGCAAATCGCTGAGCCGCGCGTTGTCTTTGGCCACTACCGCATCCACGATGGCAACGTGATCGGCATAGATCTGATCCCAATTCAAATCAGCGATTTCCAAACGCAAATAGCGGAAGCGATTGAAGCCCAAGGTCACGCTTTGCAGCCATTGCCAAATGAATTCTTTATTCACTGCGGTATAGAAAAGGTGATGGAAGGCGTCGTCAAGATCGAAGAATTGATCGTAATCATGCGAATCCAAGTACAAATGCTGCAGATCCAACAGCTTGTGCGCCTCGACTAATTGGGCCTCGCTGAGCTTCAAGGCCGCTTCTTGCATGATCACTTGTTCAATGTTTTCACGCACGAAACGGGCTTGATAAACGGTATCGATATTGATCTTGGCAATGAAAGTCCCGCTTTGCGGAAACACTTGAACCATATCTTCGCGGCGCAGGCGCAAAATGGCTTCACGCACCGGCGTGGCGCCGATGTGCAGCTCCGCCTCCAGGTCTTTCTTATTGATGCGTTCGCCGGGTTTCAGCTCCAGGCGCAAGATCTTCGTCAACAGCGCTTGATAGGCTTCTTCTTGAAAATTCGCTAACACGACCATGTTAACGCCTCCTTTGTACAGGTAGACCACATTTAGTGGTACTAGTTGCATCGTACTGTATTAATGGCCCAAAAACAATGCGTAGAAAACGTTTTTACAAATTTCATCGAAGTTGTTGAAAGCAAATTCACAATGTGCTATGTTCAAAGGGACGTAGTATATTAGTATATGCTCACTGAGATGGAGGAAGATCAATGGTTCAATTAACCGATGATTACCAACAAAACGCTGCCGCTTTTACCGCGGCAGGCATCACGGTACCGCAATTTGACCAGGCTAAAGCTGCTGCGGCTGCCGAAAAGGCCCCAGTGTGGGTCCACTTTGGCGGCGGCAACTTATTCCGCTGCTTCCATGCCAAGATCGCTCAAGATTTGTTAAACCAAGGCGAACTCAAAGCCGGCGTGGTTGTCGCTGAAACTTACGACGACGGCGTGGTGGAACAAGCTTACAAGCCGTTCAACAACCGCGTGCTGCAAGTGGTGATGGACGAAGCCGGCAACTACGACAAGACCTTGATCGCCAGCGTTGCCGAAGCCATTTACTACAACAAAGCCAATGCTGAAGGCTGGGCCAAGTTAAAGCAAGTCTTTGAACAGCCATCCTTGCAGTTTGTCACCATGTCCATCACTGAAAAAGGCTACGCATTGCGCGACTCTCAAGGCAACTTAACTGCCGCAGCCGAAGCTGACATTGCCGGCCAACCAAATGCCGCAGCCACCAACATGGGTGCCATTGCGCGCTTGCTGTTGGCCCGCTACAACGCCGGCAAGCTGCCGATTGCCATGGTGTCTACCGATAACTTCTCCGAAAACGGCAAGCGCTTTGAAGAAGGCGTCTTAACCATCGCTGAAGGCTGGGCCAAAAACGGCACCGTTGAACAAGGCTTCATCGATTATCTCAAAGACGACAAGCAAGTCAGCTTCCCTTGGAGCATGATCGACCGCATCACGCCAAACCCAGCCGAATCTGTTGCCGATATCTTGAAGGCCAGCGGCTTTGAAGACACGCAAATCATTCATACCGATAAGCACACCAACATCGCCCCGTTTGGCAACACCGAAGTGACGCACTACTTGGTCATTGAAGACAGTTTTCCAAATGGCCGGCCAGCGCTCGAAAAAGCTGGGGTGATCTTGGCTGATCGCGACACTGTTAATGATGCCGATCAAATGAAAGTCACCGCCTGCTTGAATCCATTGCACACCAGTTTAGCGATTTTTGGTTCGATCCTGGGCTACACCAGCATCGCCGAAGAAATGACCAACCCAGACCTCGTGGCTATGATCAAGCAGCTTGGCTATAACGAAGACCTGCCAGTGGTTAAGGATCCGAAAATCATTGACCCTAAGGCCTTCATCGACGAACTCGTTAACAAGCGCCTGCCTAACAAGAATATTCCTGACACCCCGCAACGGATCGCCAGCGATACTTCACAGAAGATCCCGATCCGCTATGGTGTGACCTTGCAGCATTACTTGGATGAAGGTAAAGATACCAGCAACCTCAAGGCGATCCCGTTGATCGTCGCCGGTTGGTGCCGCTATTTGATGGCCATCAAAGATGATGGCACACCGTTCACCCCAAGCCGCGATCCGCTGCTTGAAGAACTGCAGCCTTACGTGGCTGACATCAAACTCGGCGACGCTGTCGATGCCCATGCTAAGCTGCAACCGATCTTAACCAACAAGCAGATCTTCCCAGTAGACCTTGACGCAGTAGGCTTGACTGAAAAAATCGAAGCCAACTTCACCAAGATGATCCAAGCCCCTGGGGCAGTGCTTAAAACTATTCACGAAGAAGTAGGAGTAAACTAATATGAAGAATATGGGCTTTCGCTGGTACGGGAAGAATAACGACCCGATTACCTTACAAAACATCCGCCAGATCCCTGGCACGACCCAAGTCGTTGGCGCTTTGTTCGACATTCCAGTCGGCGAAGTATGGCCAAAGGCTAAGATCAAGGAATTAAAGGACGAAGTCGAAGCTGCTGGCTTGAAGCTGGAAGTCATCGAATCCGTTAACATCCATGATGACATTAAGATCGGCAAGCCAAGCCGTGACCAATACATCGAAAACTACAAGCAAACCATTCGCAACTTAGCCGAATATGGCATTAAGGTGATCTGCTACAACTTCATGCCGATTTTCGACTGGCTGCGCACCGATTTGCATTATGTCTTAGCAGACGGCTCCAATGACATGGCTTTTGAAGCTGATAAGTTAGCCGATGATCCGCAAGAAATCATCGACTCCACCCGCAACGGCTCCAACGGCTACGTGCTGCCAGGCTGGGAACCAGAACGCTTGGCCACTATCGAAGGGCTGTTCAAGGCTTACAAGGATGTTGATGAACCAACTCTGCGCGCCAACATGAAGTACTTCTTGGATGCCATCATTCCAACTTGTGAAGAATGCGACGTTCGCATGGCGATGCACCCAGACGATCCGCCACGCCCGCTGTTTGGCTTGCCGCGTATTTACAAGAACGCCGAAGACATGCGTGCCATTGAAGCGATGCATGAATCCAAGTACAACGGCTTCACGATCTGCACCGGCTCTTTGGGTGAGAACCCAGACAACGATGTCCCAGCGATCATCCGCGAATTCGTCGCCAAAGACCGCGCGCCATTCATCCACGCCCGCAACATCAAGTTCATGAATGCCAAAGGCGACTTCCATGAATCCGCCCACTTGTCCTCTGAAGGTTCATTGGATATGTACGAAATCATGAAGGCTTTGCATGATACGCATTTTGACGGCTATATCCGCCCAGACCACGGCCGCAATATCTGGGGCGAAGACGGGGTGCCAGGTTATGGTTTGTATGATCGTGCCTTAGGGATCACGTATCTCAACGGGCTGTGGGAAGCTATCGATAAAGACAGCAAACAAGCCTAAAGCAAGTTAAATCAGCGAGATTAGGCAGCTCTGCGTTGCGATTCGATCATGAATCGTGACGCAGGGCTGTTTGCGTGGGTTGGACAATAATTAACCTGTTATCGGTAGTGTAGGATCAGGACGGCGGAGCACCGTGGGACCAGTGAGTCGGTCAGGCCGCGAAACGATCAGCACAGCAAGTTCAGAGACGTGTAGGGCGAGCCGCAGGCGAGTACACGGCTCTGAACTTAGGTGGAAAACGCGCGAACTTCAGCGCGGTTGGAACCGGCCGCGCCGCCTGCGCCGACTCGCTGGTCCCGCGGTGCGCAGCTGTCCTGATCCGTCCCTGGTCGCCATTTACGACCTACGCCAATGTACTGGTCAGGCGCGTATAACAATACTCATGATGTAACTAGTTTTGTAACCGCTTGATTTTTGGTCACTATTACCCGGGAAATAAGCAAGGTGACTATTGCGCAGATTCGGCCGTTTCGATACCATGATAATAAGGTGGTATGCCACCAAATTTTGAACACAAAGGATGATGATTTATGGAAGATCCCGGATCGCAGAGGCCGATGACCCACTTGACGGTGGAAGAGACACAAGCGCTGGTACAGCTGCCGGATTTAGAAGACGGCTTAAGTGAACAAGAGGCTGCCAGACGACTGGCAGCCAACGGTCCTAACGCTTTGCAATCACACACGACGCCTAAGTGGGTCTTGTTTATCCGCCAGTTTAACAACTTGATCATTTATATCTTGATCGGGGCAGCGGTGATGACCAGCTTGATGCAACACGTCACCGATACGATCATTATCGCGTTGGTGATCATCATCAACGCGATCATCGGCTATGTCCAAGAGGCCAACGCCGCTGATTCACTCGAGAAGATCAAGTCCATGCTGGCGCATAATGCGACTGTATATCGCGACGGTCAGCGCGTCGATGTGCCTGCGGCGGATCTCGTCGTCGGCGACGTCGTTTTCTTGGAAGCCGGGGACAATGTGCCGGCGGACATGCGCTTGGTTGATGTCGACAATCTGATGATTGCCGAAGCCGTGCTGACTGGGGAATCAAATTCGATCGCCAAGCAAACACAAGCCCTCCCGGCAGACACGCCGCTGGCTGAGCAGACGAACATGGCCTACGCTTCAACGGCGGTGGCGGCAGGTTCTGGGATGGGCATCGTGGTAGCCACTGGGGCTGCCAGTGAGTTAGGAAAAATTTCTCAAGCCGTCGCCAATGCCAAAGTGCGCCAATCACCGATGATGAAGCAATTGGATGGGATCGGCAAAGGCTTGTCTTATGCCATCTTAGGTTTTGCGGTGATCTTATTTATTTACGGCTTGTTCAGCGGCCATTACACCATCGGGACGCTGGCGTTAGGGATCGTGACGATGATCGTCGGCTCGATGCCGGAAGGTTTGCCAGCGACTACCAGCGTGATCTTGGCGATGGGCGTGCAAGACATGTCCAAGAACGAACACACCATCGTCAAATCGCTGCCGTCGGTGGAAGTCTTAGGTTCCGTGGATGTGATTGCTACAGACAAAACCGGGACCTTAACGCAGAATGAAATGACGGTCACCGAAGTCGTCACGCCGCAAGCCACTTACACGGTCAGCGGCACCGGCTACGCGCCAAGTGGGGATTTTGCCTTAGGCGGGCAAGTGATCGCCCCACAGAAACATCCTGATCTCACGGCTTTATTGCGCGCTGGGTATGAAGCCAACGACACCACGCTGGCTGAAATCGATGGCAAATACGAAATCAACGGTGAGCCGACTGATGGGGCCTTCATGACCGCCTATCACAAGGCATTCGCTGATGATCCTGATGATTGCCAAGAGCTGGACATGCTGCCTTTTGACTCGAATTACCGCTACATGGCCAAGCTGGTGCAAGGCGACGACGGGGTGCGGCGCTTGTATATCAAGGGCTCGCCGGACAAATTGCTGCCGATGGCCCAAGCGCAAGATCCCAACTTTGATGTCGACCATTATTTGGCGCTGACTTCCGCGTATAGTAAAGATGGGCGGCGGGTGATCGCTGTGGGGCAGAAAGTTGTTGCCGATTCGGTGGCTAAGATCACCCATGAATTGCTGGCTGGAGGGATCGAGTTCTTGGGCTTAGGCGTGTTGATCGACCCGCCGCGCCCAGAAGTGATCGCCTCGATTCGCGAAATGCGCCGCGCCGGCGTTAAGGTCAAGATGATCACCGGTGACCATCCGGAAACCGCTGGAGCCATTGCCAAAATGCTGGGCTTAGCCGAAGATCCGGTGGTGGTCACCGGCCCTGAATTGGCCAAAATGCCTGAACCTGAGCGCAAAAAGCTGATGGTTTCGGCGGATGTTTTTGCCCGCACCACACCGGCTGATAAATTGGCGATCGTGCAGGCTTTGCAAGAAGCCGGCAACGTCACGGCGATGGTCGGCGATGGGGTCAACGACGCGCCGGCTTTGAAGCAAGCTGATATTGGCGTGGCGATGGGCGAATCTGGGACCGATGTGGCCAAAGACGCCGCTGATTTGATCTTAACTGATGACAAGTTCACCACCATGCAGCGCGCCATTGCCGAAGGCCGGCGCATTTACGCCAACATCAAGAAGAGTATCTTGTTCTTGCTGCCGACGAGTTTTGCAGAAGGCTTGGTCATCGCGTTCACCGTGTTGACGCAAGACGACATGCCGCTGAATGCCAGTCAGATGCTATGGATCAACATGGTATCGGCGATCACGATCCAATTGGCGTTCATCTTCGAGCCTGCAGAAGCCGGCTTGATGCTGCGCCCACCGCGCAGCAATACTGCCGGGATGATGAACAAACACGATATCTTTCAGCTGGCTTATGTGTCGGTGCTGATTTCCGGCATCGGCTTGATCGCCCATGATTGGCTGTTGAGGACCGGTTCGGTGTCACCGGCAGTGGCGTCGACGATGATGGTCAACATCATTATCTTAGGCAAGATCTTCTATCTGTTTAACATTCGGACCAGCTCGCTGGTGATCTCCAAGCAGTTCTTCTCTAACCCCAAAGCCTTTGCCATCATCGGCTTGATGATGGTCTTGCAGTTAGGGCTGACTTATTTGCCATTCATGCAGCATGTGATGCGCACCGCGCCAATGACTTGGCGCGAATGGGGGATCGCGATCGGCGCCGGGGTGATCACCTTGATCGTGACCGAATGCGACAAGCTGATTCGCATCGGCTTGCGCAAACGCGCTGGACGAGTGCGTTTCCATTAATTTATTGATGGGCTGGTCAGCACCGGGTTTTAGGCGTAAGCTGGTAGTAGGTAGTGTCAATACACGATCTGCGCGGGTACACCGCGCACAGTTACGGAGGAAAAGCTTATGTTAACCAGTGCAGAACGTCAGTCTCAGATCAGAATGGCATTGGCAGACGCACCAGAACCCATTACGGCGTCGGCTTTTGCCAAGCGCTTCGGCGTCAGTCGACAGACGATCGTCGGGGATGTTGCATTGTTGCGGGCACAAGGCACCAAGTTGATCGCCACGCCGCGCGGCTATGAATTCGAAGAAGCATCAGAACACACCGCAGTGGTGGTATGCAAGCATACCCGTGAACAAATGATCAAAGAAATGCAGATCATTATTCAAAACGGCGGCCGCTTGATCGATGTGATCGTCGACCATCCGTTGTACGGCCAGTTGCGCGGTGAGCTGCAAATCGACTCGCAACCCGAGATCAACTTGTTTAACTCCCGCTTGCTGCAACACGAAGGCCACTTGTTGTCTGAATTAACTGATGGCGTGCACCTGCACACCATCGCCTATGATAAGCCCGAGCAGCTGCGCGCCATCAAAGCGGGCCTGCGCGACGCCGGATTCTTATACGAATAATGCACCACGCAAAAGCGGCACCCCTCATCAACCTTGAAGGGTGCCGCTTTTGCGTACCTTGATTGCCGATAAGGCAGTAATCGGCAACGACAAAAAAGGTCGTCAACGATCGACGGCCTTTTTTGTCTGAAGTGCAGGAAGTTGACGATCTTCTAGTCAATTAAATGCCAGCCGTCGTAAACGGTCTGCATTGGACGCGGTGCTTGCACGCCGTGTCCTTTTTCTACGCCCATTATAACATAGCAATCAGCCAAACAGCCAGTGCTTGCCAGTACCAGCAGCTTATTTCAGTTTGGCACCGGTGTAGTTAAAGGAGTTGGCTGGGCTGTAAGTCAAACCGGAGATGTTCGGCCGCTGCAAGGTAGTCAGCACCCGTTGGTAAATCGGCACCACGCCCATGTCCTTGGTGAGGATGTTTTGCGCTTGAAGCAAGTCGTTCCAGCGCTTGTTGGGATCGTTGGCGTCAGCGCCTTTGGACTTGGCAATCAAGGCGTCATATTGCGGGTTGGACCACTTGCCGTCGTTATAGGAGTTGTTGGAGGTGAACAGATCCAAGAAGCTGATCGCATCTGGGAAGTCAGCGCCCCAAGCAGTGATCACCATGTCAAATTGGCCTTCAGAAGAGCGTGTCAGACGCGTCTTGAATGGCACTGTGGCAGTGGTGACCTTTAAGCCTGGCAAGTTGGTGGACAACGCATTTTGCAAGTATTCTGCGGTGGTTTTGGCGTTGTCGGTGTCGTCGGTCATCAATTCGACCTTCAAGCTGGAAACACCGGCTTCTTTGAGGCCTTGCTTGAACAAGGACTTGGCTTTAGCCGGATCATAATCGGTATATTGCTTGGTGTCTTTGGCGGCTACTGCGGCAAAGTCGGTGTTTGGATCGTCAGGCTTGCTCATCAAGCCGGCTGGCGTGACCACATGGGCATTCAGCGAGCCGTTGTTTAAGACCTTCTTGATGTATGAATCGCGGTCTAAAGCATAAGAAATGGCTTGGCGGATCTTAGCGTTCTTGAACGCCGGGATCTTCTTTTCGTTAAGCTCCAAGTAGAAAACAGATGACTGCTTCAAGGCTCTGTAGTCTTTGTTGGATCTAGCGGAAGCCGCTTGTTGGCCGCTTAAGGTGACTTGGTCAAGCTTCTTGGAGTTGTACAAGTTCATCGCCGTTGAAGAATCTTTGACCACTTGGGTCTTGATGGTGTTGATATGGATGTTCTTGGCGTTCCAATACTTTGGATTTTTGACTTCAGTCCAGGAATTGCCGGTACCATTCCAGCCTTTCAAGGTGTACGCGCCGTTGGTCAAGATGTGGTCGGAACTCGTGCCGTATTTGGCGCCATATTTGGCCACAGCCTTTTGACTTTGCGGGAAGAAGGCCGGATTGACCATCATCGTGTTAAAATACGGCACCGGCTTCTCCAGTGTGACTTCAAAAGTGTGATCATCGACGGCTTTAACGCCTAACGTGCTGGGCTTGGCTTTGCCGGCCATGATCGCATCAGCATTCTTGATGCCGCTGTAGAGATAGGCGTATTGCGCCTTGGTCTTAGGATCAACGGTGCGCTGCCAAGCATATACGAAGTCGTTGGCGGTGACTTTAGTGCCGTCGCTCCAAGTGGAATTGCGCAGCTTGTAAGTATAGGTCAAGCCGTTATCGCCAGCAGTCACGACTTTGGTGGCTAAACCAGGCTTTAACTCCTTGCCTTCATAATGGTACAAGCCTTCCATTGTGTCATCCAGTGCCTGACCGGAAATGGCGTCGGTGTTCTTTGACGCATCCATGGTGGAGATCACGTCGCCTTCCATGCGATGCCAAGTGTTGGTGTCATTTGTGGCATTCTTGCTGCCCCCACAAGCAGCCAAGAGTGCGGCCAGCGTTACGAATCCAACGCCGGCAGTGATGCCTTTGCTCAGTTTCATTAGAATACCCCCTTATCATATCGTAACTGTACATGGGCCAAAAAATAAAGTAAAGAATTTAATTTGAGTTCACATAATCCTTTAATGAATATCTGACGCTGTTATTTTAAGAAAGTATTCGTTTTCCTTGATGGCGTAAGCGTGCCCAAAATTTCGCGATAATGAGATGGCTCAAATGTTTTGTTGAGGCGAATGAGAAGGGATCTCATTAAGTTCGTTGAGCTGCGCAAAGCAACGTGATCGTGTATAAGTCGTGACGCCGCTAAGGCAAAGAGCGCCTTTGCGTCATCTCGCCTTATACACATCGCTAAAACCGCTTTGCTCCGCTCTGGTTTTGTCGTCGAGCTGCGCAAAGCAACGCGGGTGCAATTAGCTACGCCCCCGTACTCGTGGCCAAGAGCGCCACAAGTACGAGAGCTAGGCTAATTGACCCGCTAAAACCGCTTTGCTCCGCTCTCGTACAAAAAAAGCCGCCATGGGCTTGGCGGCTTCAGAGTTGGGGTATTGCTTTACTTTGGAGGAGTAAAAATGAAAAAGTGGGGTAGAAACGAGGGGGTAACTCATTTCTATGTTATTTATACTACCCACAAATTGTGATGAAACTTTGACGAAACTGCGGTGCTTTTGGGGCAATTATTGCGCTGATGGTTTGGCCGCTAAGCTGGCGTTGGTGACGGCACCTTCCACTGCGCCGCTGGTTTTGGTGACGCGGGCGGTGAATTTGAGCTTGTCGCCGACTTGGATAAAGCGGCTCAGCGGATCGGCTTTGGTGGAGACCGTGTAAACATGTGCGTCATCGGCCAACAAGAAGCTCATGGTGCCGTTGGCCAAGCTGGTGCGCAACACTGTGCCAGCCACTTGTTGACGCTTGCCGGCACTTGCTTTGGCAGTGGGATCATCGCCAAACAAGCTGCGGTATTTGCTTAATGCCGCTTCTGCATCGTCGCCGGTGGCCACTGTGCTTGAGGTGCCGTTGCCGCTGGCTTCCAGGTACACATAGCTGCGAAAGGCGTTAGACGAATCAAGCATTGACACCACCCAAGTCGGTCGGTCGTCGATACGATACAACATTGGCATTTTCGGCTTCCAGCCGGTTTGCTTCATCATGTCCTTGGCGAGTTTCTGGGCACGATCCGGCGTCATCGCGTCATGCGTCTCGCGATAGTAAGTGGTTTGCCCGGTGGCCGCGTCAGTGAAGGCGTAGCCCATCACCGAAGTTTGCGCCGATTTGGCAGAAGTTAGCGACTGTTGATAGAAGATCTGACCGTTGTACATCACCGGCGTCACGTCGCTTTGTTGGCCTTCGGTGCCGGCGTTGGCTACGGCGACCATCACCCCGTTGCGCGCGCCGCCCATGCCGTTGGCGTTCCACCAGCCGTTGCGCTCGCTGGCCCAAGCGGCAACTTGTTGGCTGGCGGTGGTGGGATCGATCGCCACATCCAGCCAGCTTGGCTTTTTGCTTAAGTCGCGATAAAAATGCAGCGCCCCGGTTACAGCGTCTAAGGTGACAACGGCTTTGTGGCGGAAGTCTTGGCGATTCGTTGCGCCATAGCGCTTCACCAGCGTTGCCACATAATATGGCTGGCCGTTTTCGTTGATTTCCAACTGTGGCGCGTTTGGCATCATCACATAGCCGGAATTGGCGGTGGCGGCGTACATCAGCCGCTTGGCGTCTTTGCCAAAATAAGCCGCCGGCGTGTATTTCATCGCGTGTTTGACGAACTTGGGGCTGGCGGTTTTGCTGGTGGCATCGGTGGTGAAATACCCATCAACTTGCCGATAGCGCAAATACCTAAAGAAGCTCCCGTCAAAATCCAACGGTGCCACATACACCAACTTGCCGTGATTGATTTGTGCGCGCACATGCAAAACGTCATACACGTTGGCATTCTTGATGTTTGACAGCGAGTTGTTGACTTGAGTCAAGACGGTTTGCGGCGCATTGACCACCGGGGACTGCTTGCTGGAAGTCACTTCCGGCAGCGGCGCGTTAGCCGTGGTGGCGACAGTTTTAACAGGCGCAGCATTGGCGACGTTCTTGGCGTCTTTGATCCCTAACGCAAAGAAGGTGATAAAAGCCACGATCACGGCCGCAAAGCTGTAAGCAGCCAATTGCCAGAAACGCTTGGCCCAAGGGCTGGCGGGCTTTGCAGCAACTTCTTTGCGCTTGGTGTGTTTGCCATTGATTTGAATTACGTTAGCCAATGCGCCGCTGCCGCTGATCAGCGCCAAGGTGCAGCTGATGACCAAGCAGCTGAGCAAGTTGTAAGAAACCGTGGTGGCTAAACTTGGCTCCGGCAGGCTGAAGTAGATCCAACCTGCCGCCAGAAGAAACCACACGATCGTCCAGATCCCGCCGCGCATGGCGGCTTTGCCTTGTTTCTTGGCAGCTAGTACAAAGCTTGCGCCAAGCCCAACAATGACGCCAAGGGCAGTGAAGCGTAAGGTGATCCCCAGAAATAATCCCAACATTTTAATCCAACTCCCCCAAATGATTTGTTGAGCATAGTGTAGCATATCCGTTGCAAGGGATGCCTAACATTTCTGTCACCTCGGCCAAGGGTGGTCAATTGCCATTCCCTTTTGTAGTCACCGCTAAAAGCGCGCTACTCGGCTCTGGTAAATTATGGAGGATCGGTGAGGCGCAGGTGTGTGGGGCAAGCGGCGGTCAGGCCGTGAAACGATCGGCACCGCAAGACAAGCGGGTTGTGCTTGGCTTGCGGTGCTGATCGCGGCAACTTTTGAGATTTGCAAGGCGAGCGAAGCGAGTGCAAAGCTCAAAAGTTAGGCGTAAAACGCGCGTCCCTCTGCGCGGTTGAAGCCGGCCGCACCGCCTGCACCGACGCTTGTCCCACACACCGAAGCCTCACCAATCCAGGGCTGTGGCATTCGTCGAGCTGCGTGGCGCAACGCGGCGTGCTATAAGTCGTGACGTCAATTGGGCAAAGAGCGCCCAACAGCCATCCCGTCTGATAGCCACCGCTAAGAGCGCGCCACTCCGCTGGTTTCGGTTGCAATCACCATGCGCAAGTGCGATACTGAGTAGCGATAAATGTCACTGCGAAATAACGGTTGTCAGAGAGCAACCATTTTGGAGGAAATACATATGCAGAAAGTTTCACTGCGCACTGCTGACCACATGTCTCACGAGCAAAAGCTGGTGATGGCATCCACGGCATCCGGGTTCTCGTTGGAAAACATGGACATCATGTTTCTCAGCTTCGCCATGACGCCGATCATCGCCGAGCTTCACATTTCAAGTGGAGCTGCGGGATTGATCGGGTCATTGACTAATGTCGGGATGTTGGTCGGTGGGGCGCTTTTTGGTATTTTAGGCGACAAGATCGGGCGGGTGAAGACCTTCTCGCACACCATCTTGATTTTCGCTGTGGCCACGGCGCTGATGGCTTTTGCCAACAACTTGTGGACGATTTACGCCTTGCGCTTCTTGGCCGGGATCGGCGCCGGCGGGGAATATGGCGTCGGCATCGCGCTGATTGCCGAAAGCTTCAACCACGACCGCATCGGGCGCATGACGTCAGTGGCGGCCATCGGCGGGCAAATCGGGGCGATCATTGCCGCTTTGGCCGCATCGGTGATCTTGCCACTGTGGGGTTGGCACGCTTTGTTCTTGATCGGCGTTTTGCCGGTGGCGTTGACTTTCTTTGTCCGCAAGCACCTCAAAGAATCCGAGCAATTCCTTGAAGCGCGTGCTGAAGCCAAGGCCAAGCACGAACGCGTGGCTTTCTCCGAACTGTTCAAAACGCCGCATTTGGCCACGCAAACGTTAGGTCTGATGGTGATGACCATTGTGCAAATCGCCGGCTACTTCGGCTTGATGAACTGGCTGCCGGTGATCGTGCAAAAGCAGCAAGGCCTGAGCGTTTCCGGATCTGCCTTGTGGATGGTGGCAACCATCGCCGGGATGTGCGTGGGCATGGCGGTGTTTGGCAACATTCTTGATCACCTCGGCCCGCGCTGGGCGTTTGGGTTGTTCTTAACGGCCAGTGCGCTGGTGGTGTTTGCCATCACCTTGGCGCATTCCAGTGCCGTGTTGGTAGTGATCGGCGCGGTGGTGGGCTTTTGTTCCAACGGCATGTTTGGCGGTTATGGCGCAGTGATTTCGCAGCTGTACCCGGCGCGCATTCGCTCCACGGCCAACAACGTGATCATGAACGTCGGCCGGGCGATCGGCGGCTTCTCCAGTGTGGTAATCGGCTTGTTGATGGATCATTACAATTTGATGATCACTATGGGCTTCTTGTCTGCCTTATACATCGTGTCCTTGTTGACTATGTTGAGCTTGCCTGGGTTGCGGCAGCTCACTGTCAAACACAGTGCTTAATAATTAACAAAAACTCCCGCCATTCAAGCATTTACTGGAATGGCGGGAGTTTTTTAGTGAGAGAGCAGTTCGATATTATGCATATCGGCCAAGAACGCCCATTTGGTGTGCTTGACCAGCGCCGCAAACGGCAAGGCGTTGAGGTAATCGTTAAAGGGATAATCACTAGTGAACACCGGCATCTGCGCCAGCCCCAAAGGATCTTGCACCGGCAGCGAGCCTGGGTGCAAGACCAAAGCCTGCGCGCCTAATGCGCCGATAATGCTGATAAAGCAAGTCCATTGCGGCGTGACCGCTTGCAGTACGGTGCGATAAATCGGGCCAGGATGTGAACCAGAGCCTAAGCCCACAATGCGTGAATTGTAGTCAAAAGGCGCCACCAGCACGGTGACTTGCGTAGGCGCAACGATCAGTGTGGGGCGGTGCGGCTGCGTGAGCACCAGCTTCTCGCCGTCAACGGCGACGCGCATCTCGGCCAACATTTTGTTGAAATACCACTGGAACACACCGTTATCCGGGAAGACTTGCTGGCCAATTTGAATGGTGCTGGCAGACAAGGTCCGGCCGTTGAGCAAATATTCCTGCCCCGCTTCAGGTAACGCTAATAGCGGGGCTTGCGGTAATGCGTCATGATCCGACACGTGACAACCCCCTTAGAAGGCGTGAGTCAACAGGCCCATGCCCATGACGATCAGCAGTGCCCCAAAGAACCAGCCATAGAAATTCGCATACGCAATAAAAGGCGACGTGTGCTTGTTCCCATAGCGCTGCACATTACGGAAATTTGAATATGCGGCATAGAACTGCCACAGTGCCAACAAAAGCAGCACGACCCCAACAATTTTCTCGAAGAGCATGATTGCCGCCTCCCAATATTTATTTAATCGAATACATCATGCGCTAACCGTCTGCAGATAGCAAGCGATGTGACAATTTTGTTAGCGCATTATGCATAGTAATGAACAATCAATGCAAAACGCAATGATTGCCGGCTTGGCAGTAATAAATACGACAATGATTTTCTGACGCCCGCCGTGGTATAATCGATTGCGTGAAATAACGCACATATTAACCGTGTTAACTTGGAGGCAGTCAAATGGCAGAATTATCGGAACGTGAGAAGTGCTATGCTGGGCAGTTGTACGACCCGTATGTGGCAGAATTAGTCGCCGATCGCGACGAAACAATCAAGAAAGTCTATGCGTATAATCATTTATACCCGCTTAAGCGGGACGAACGTGAAGCGGCGCTGCGTGAATTGTTAGGCGGCGTCGGCAAGAACATCGACATCGAGCAGCCAATGTTTTGCACTTATGGGTTCAATACCACCGTTGGGGACAATTTCTACATGAACATCAACGGTAAGCTGATGGACAGCGCTAAGATCACTATTGGCAACAATGTGTTCATCGGGCCTAATGTCAGTTTGGTCACCGAAACCCATCCGCAAGTGGTTGCCCAACGTCTGGCTGGTTTGGAATATGCCCGTCCCATCACCATTGAAGACAACGTTTGGTTATGTACGAATGTTGTGGTGCTGCCTGGCATGACCATTGGCAAGAATTCCGTGGTCGGCGCCGGCAGTATCGTCACCAAAGACGTGCCGGCTAACGTCTTGGCAGTTGGCAACCCATGTCATGTGATCCGTGAAGTGGCGCCGGAAGATCGCGTGTGAAACATTAATCAATAACGCCAACAGCGCTATCCCGTAATCGTGGGGTAGCGCTGTTGGCGTTATTGGGTAAATTCAGCTTGTGGGCGTTAAGCAAAGAACCAGTCGCTGGCGTCTTGGTAAACTTTGGCCACAGTTTCGGGTTTGTCTTCACCAGGTAAGTCAGCACTGCTGGTCAAGCCGGTTCTGGCTAAGACATAGCACAAGCCTTGGTAACTTTCGCGGTAAGTGGCCAATTCTTTAGTGTCGATCTTGATTGGCTTGCCGCCAACCACCGGCACGAGTTCATCGCGTTCGTAGATGCACTCGCCGTCAAGGATTTTCCAAGTGCCGTTGTCCTTCTCTAGGCGAGTGAAGATGCGTGCGTATGAGTGCAGATCAACGGCCTGGCCGTCAAGTTTGATCCGCGGTGACAACATCATCACCGACATTTCACCGATGGCTTTGGTGCCGTTGACCCAAACGGTGGTGTAATTGATCTTGTGCTTGGCGCCGCCGCCGTTGGCTTTGGCGAGTTTGGCAAAATAACCCTTGGCTGGCCCGTCATACCAAGACACATGGATCTGCGCCGATGCACTGTAGCAGGCGCCTTCTTGGATATACAAGCCATTATCGCGAGTGTAGCGTTCGTATTCCAGCAGTTCGCGGATCTCAGCGCGATCAGCAAAGGCCTGCTTATCGCTTTGATCCAGTGGGACATCATAGAATTGCTTATCAGACATGACATGGCCTCCTAAAGGTTGAGTGCGTTATACATAATCACAAACGGGGTGCCGGCAAGCTGATGGGTGCGCGGATGCATGCTGGCACTGTCGCTAACAGGCCCGGTGGGCATTTGCGTGATCGGGGTGTCGGTTTGGTTAGCGCCGGCTTTGATGGCGGCGACACCTTGGATCAAGGTACTAAGCAAATGCGACGGGAAAGCATCAACGCGGTGGCCGCTGTACAATTGCGCGTCATCACCAACCAATTGCTGCAACTTGGCCAAGCCGTCCGCCCAGTTTGTCAATGAAGGGCAGCGCGCATCGTAAAGTTCGCTCATCGTCAAGGTGGCTAAGCTGTCGCCGGTAAAGCCAAGGTGACGATCAACAGCGACGTAAACCATGCTGCCGGCGGAATGCCCTGGTAAGGCCAAAGCCGTTAGGACAGTGCCGCCAAGATCGAAGGTATCACCGTCATGCACCGGTTGATAGGTGAAACTGGTATCCTGCGGTTCGGCAGCTTTCATGTGTGCCACCAGTTCGGCATTGTGGCCACTGGCCACATCGACGGCATGCAGGCGAAAGCGCGGGTCAAAAGCGGCTTTCATTAAGGCGTCGTCTGCTGGATTCATATAGACATGATCAAACAGCTCCGCGCCGCCGGTGTGATCGGGATCGCCATGCGTCAGCAGGCAAATCACCGGCAGGGTGGTGATTTTGTGGATTTCCGTCAGCAGGTTTGAATCGATGCCAAATCCGGCATCGATCACCGCGGCGCGCTGATCGCCAACTACAAGTTGCTGTGAGAACTTGATCGGCCGATTCGTGATGTTTTCACTGATGTTGTAGACGCCAGCAGCTACTTGGGTGATGGTATAGAGATTATTCATAAGCGGGTCCCCCGATTAGTTGAGATGCAGCAGCTTGGCAGCATTGCGATAGGCAATTTTCTCTTGATCCGCAGGTGTCAGCTTGGATTCAGTTAAGAATTGTTGCGCGTCTGCTGGGTGGTTGTATGGGTAGTCCAGCGAGTACAACAGATGATCGGCGCCGACTTCAGTCATGGCCAGATCCAGCTGTGCTGAAAAGAACATTCCACTAGGGGTGATGTAGAAATTATCGCGGTAAGTTTGGCTGATGGTGCGGTCAAGGTGGACCGTCAAGCCCATGGTTTGATCCATACGTTCAAGAAAGTTTGGCACCATTTCACCCCAATGGCCGGTGATGATCTTGAGCTTTGGATGCCGATCGAATACGCCAGCTAAGATCAAGCGCACCATTTGGACCCCTAAGTCTTCATGCCAGCCCCAGCCGGCACCGGCGAAGGTGAAGGCCGTCAATTCAGACCAGCCTTGGCCTTGGTAATAATGTTCACTGATGGCTTCAGGAACAATAGCAGGGTGGAAGTACAGCGGCACGTCCAGTTCTTCGGCTTTGGCAAACAGAGGCTCATACATCGGTTCATCGAAAAAATGTCCGGCATAGCAGCCATGGATCATGGCGCCTTGCAGCCCAAGTTGCGTGACGGCACGCTCGAGTTCTGCCGCCGCCGCTGCTGGATCACCAACCGGCAGCGTGGCCCAGCCGCCCAGCCGATCGGGATGGATGCTGATGGCTGCCGCGAGATCATCGTTGGCCATTTGACACAAGCCAATGGCGACTTTGGGGTCTAAATTCTGCGGGGTGTCATCGCCGTATCCCATAATCTGCATCTGAATGCCGTTTGCATCCATGAAGGCCAACCGTTTGGCGTCGGCGCTGATGAGTTCGGTGTTGTCGCGTTTGGTCTTGGCCATGAATTCTTCGATGCTGTGGTCGTTAGGATCCTTGTGCAGGTTGCTTGGTTTCGGCAGATAGGCCTTGGCGGCGGCATTGACGCGTGGTGATTCCCAGTGTTCTTCTAATGTGATCAGCTTCATAATGAGTGACCTCCTTGATTGATTGACATCATTGTAGGCCGGCTCAGAAATCAAAAATAGCCGCGTTTGTTGTCAAACACGGCTATTTTGTCACACTTTATTAATTGGCGTTACAAAGCGTGAAAAATCTCAGCCGGAACTGGCATCATTTGCCGATAAATCGCAATCAACTCCGCCCGGCTCAACTCAAGATGGTCGCTGAGCACTTCAGCAAAGCTGATGTGCATCCGAGCCAGCAAATCGATCATAAAATCTTGTGTCGCAACGTCAGTGCCTTCGATGCTGCTGACGCGGCGCATGTCTTGGCTGAGATACGCAACGGCTTGGGCTTGGACATGCGCCCAACGCATCATCTTGATCAATTGACGGTGGGCCAGCAGCAAGTCAACGGTTAGCGGCGCAGCCTGTTCGCTTTGGCGAAAGGTCTGATCGGCTTGCTGAAGGAATCGATTGATCAAGCGGGCAATGGCGACTTCGATAATTTCGCCGCGGCTGTCGTAATGCCGGTAATAGGTTTGACGCGCCACCTTGGCAGTTTGACACAAGGTGCTAACGCTGATCGCGGCAAAAGGCTCGCCGGCTTCAAAATGTTGTTTCAGGGCGGCAAACAGTTTGTCTTGCGTGGCTTGCAGCCGCTTGTCAGGAGCTTTGTAATAGGCAACTGGGATGTGGATTTTACTCAAGATGGGCTCCTTTATCAACGGGATCAACTGCTGTTTTTATTATAAGCGCAATCGGCAATTGGCAGCCTTTATTTATTGCATCAGTTGCTGCTTGCGGTAGTTCAAAGGCGACGTGCCCATGTAGCGCTTGAATTCATGATGGAAGGTTTTGACACTTTGAAAGCCGCATGCTTCGGCGATTTCAGACATGGACGCATCGCTGTCGACTAAGCTGAAGCTGGCTTTCATCAGACGATAGTCCATCAAGAAGCTGCCGAAGGTGCTGCCGGTGTTCTTCTTGAAGAAGCGCGTGAAATATTGCGGATTGAACCCCACCACGCCGGCGATGTCAGCTAAGGTGATGGGCTGCGTGTAGTGGTTGTCGATGTAGTCGTAAATCGTGGTGAGCTGCTCTGCAATGGTTTGGGCTTGTAAGGCGTGATGATCAAGCAGCTGCAAAGGCGTCCCGGCGCTGGTCGGCAGCTGGTGCACGAAGGTGTCCAATAAGATGTACAATTCGCCGATGATCGTTGCGCGCCGCCCTGGATCGTTAGCCGCGGCAAATAACGCCGCCAGCTGAGCACTGACGGCTTCTTGCACGCTTTGCGGCCAAGCTTGGCTGCACTGGACGCGATGGGCCAAAGTCGCATTGATCGCCGCCAAAGACGTTTGCATCAGCTGGCAATCATACAGCGCCAAGTCAAATTGGAAAACGCGGCGCAAACTGTTAGGCGACGGCAGAAAATAATGCGGCTGGCCGCTGACAAAGAAGAAGATATCACCGGCATTCAAGGTAAAATTCTGCCCCGCCACGCCGATGCGCGTTTGATTGGTAATGGCTTGAATGATTTCAATGGCCTTGTGGCGATGCGGGTACACCGGCCCGTTGCCGTCATTGACAAAAGCCTTGAACTGCAGCGGTTCAGGCCATTGGGAAAGTTCGATATATGTTGCCATAGTTTCCTCCAAGAGAAGTCAATATTCGGGACAATCGTGTTTGCTCGCAGGGAAGAAAGCGCTGCCTGAATTCATTATACTGAAGCCGTTCCATAATGCTAGCTTATTGATACATAAGGAGGAGCAACTATGACTGTTCGGATCGGGATCATTGGCTGTGGCGGGATCGCCAACGGCAAACACTTGCCAGCGTTAAGCAAACTCGACGATGTGGCGCTGGTGGCTTTTTGTGATTTAATTCCAGAACGTGCCGAGAAGGCCTGCCGCCAGTACGGTACAGAGGATGCGACATGGTATACCGATTACCATGAATTGCTCAAGCAGCAACTGGATGTGGTGCATGTGCTGACGCCTAACGCCGCGCATGCGCCGCTAACCATCGCGGCATTAGAAGCCGGCTGTGATGTGATGTGCGAGAAGCCCATGGCCAAAACAGCCAAAGACGCCCAAGCGATGCTTGAGGCCGCTAAGCGCACCGGCCAATTGCTGACCATCGGCTATCAGAACCGTTTCCGCCGTGATTCACAATACTTGCATCAAGCGTGCGCAGACGGGGCGTTAGGCGATATTTATTTTGCCAAGGCGCATGCCATTCGCCGGCGTGCCGTGCCGACTTGGGGCGTTTTCTTAGACAAAGAAGCGCAAGGCGGCGGGCCTTTGATCGATATCGGTACCCATGCGCTGGATTTGACGTTGTGGATGATGGACAACTACGAACCGGCTTATGTCGTTGGTCAGACTTATCGGGAATTAGGCGATAACCCTAACAGTGCCAACGCTTGGGGCCCGTGGGATCCTAAGCAGTTTACCGTGGAAGATTCGGCGTTTGGCTATGTGGTGATGAATAATGGCGCCACTATTTTCCTGGAATCCAGCTGGGCGTTGAATTCCTTAGATGTCAAAGAAGCCAAGACCTCGCTTTATGGCTCCAAAGGCGGCGCCGACATGGATCACGGCTTGACGTTAAACGGCGAAGATCATCAAACCTTGTGGCAGAAGGAAATCGACTTATCCACTGGCGGTGTGGCCTTCTTTGAAGGCGCCGGGGCCGCTAGTGAAGCCGATGTTGAAGCGCGACAGTGGATCGATGCGGTTAAGACGCGCACCCAACCGGTGGTGCGGCCTGAACAAGCGCTGGTGGTCACGCAGATCCTGGAAGCCATTTACTTGTCAGCTAAAGAGAAACGGCCAGTATATCTTAAGGAGATCGGACAATGATCAAAGTCACAGTTTGGAATGAATTCCGCCATGAACAAAGCGAGCCTAAAGTCGCTGCGGTATACCCTGAAGGCATTCATGGTCAATTAGCCAGTTTCTTAGAGGCTTCTGATGTGCAGGTGCGCACCGCCACGCTGGATCAGCCGGATAACGGCTTGCCGCAAGCGATCCTGGATGATACTGATGTGTTGTTGTGGTGGGGGCATATGGCCCATGGGGATGTGCAAGATGCCACGGTAGAGCGGGTTTATCAGCGGGTGCTGGACGGCATGGGGCTGATCGTGCTGCACTCAGGGCATTTCTCAAAGATCTTTCGCAAGCTGATGGGCACCACTTGCAACTTGAAGTGGCGCGAAGACGGGCACCACGCCCGTATTTGGAATATTAAGCCCAGCCATCCGATCGCCGCGGGGATCGGTGATCACATCGAATTGGCTCAAGAAGAAATGTATGGCGAACAGTTTGATGTACCGACGCCAGATGACTTGATCTTCATCAGCTGGTTTCCTGGCGGGGAAGTCTTTCGCAGCGGCATGACATACCACCGCGGCAACGGCAAGATCTTCTACTTCCAACCAGGCCATGAAACTTATCGCAGCTACTACAACCCGCAAGTGCAGCGCGTGATCCAAAATGCTGTGCGCTGGTGTGCCCCAGATCACCCTAAAGCGCGCGTATTCGACCATTATGAGGCCTTAGAGCCTTTGGAGGATGAGTCATGAAAGCAGGATTGCAGCTTTATAGTATCGGCGAGGCAATGCGCCAAGACCCTTTAGCTGCCATCGCACAAGTCGGCGCGATGGGCTATCAAGGCGTGGAGTTTGCCGGGTATTTTGGCCAGTCGGCACAAGCAATGCGCCAAGCCGTCGAGCAGGCAGGCATGGTAACTTGCGGCAGCCACATTGGTTTAGACCAACTAACCGCTGATCTGCCGGCGGTGATGGCATACGAAGCTGAATTAGGCAACCGCAACATCATCGTGCCTTGGATGGCCTTTGACACGCTGGACGCTTGGTATGCGCAAATGGCCAAGTTGGAAGACATGGCTCAAACTTTGCATGCGCAAGGCTTCAACTTGATCTACCACAACCACGGCCATGAGCTGATGACTTTTGCCGGGGTGGATCTGTTAGATGAAATGACGCGCCGCACCCAACATGTGCAATTAGAAGTCGATGTCTATTGGCTTGCTTATGCTGGCAAAGACGTTTTGCCGTGGCTCAATGCCCATGCTGCGCGGATCGCCATGCTGCATATCAAAGACATGGCGCTGAATCAAGGCAGCCAAGAAAGCGTGATGCTTGGCACCGGGACCTTGCCGTTAAGCGATCATGTCACGTTTGCCCATGATCATGGCCTTGAGTGGCTGGTGGTGGAACAAGAAGCCTTCAGCCAAGCGACGCCAATGGCCGCGGCAGCAGAGAATGCGACGTTTTTGAATCAGTTGATACGGAGGATCGCAGAATGAAACTCGGTGTATTTACCCCAGTATTTAATGCGTTAACGTTTGATCAAATGTTGGATAAAGCCCAGTCTTTAGGGCTGCAGGCGTTAGAAATCGGTACCGGCGGCAATCCTGGCACTGCCCACTTAGATCCTGATGCGCTGTTGGCCAGTGCCGATTTGCGCCACGACTACTTAGCCAAGTTGGCCGATCATGGGTTGAGCATTTCGGCCTTTTCTTGTCACAACAATCCCATTTCACCAGAGCCTGAAGTCGCAGCTCTCGCCGATGACACCTTGCACAAAACGATCAAGCTGGCCAGTTTGATGAATGTGCCGGTGGTCAATGAGTTCTCCGGCGTGTCTGGCGGCAATGCGACAGACACCGCGGTAAACTGGCCGACGATCGCCTGGCCGACGGAATATCGTGATACTTTTGAATTTGAATGGGAAAAGCGCCTGATCCCGTATTGGCGCGGCATTAACCAAGACGCCACGGCAGCCGGCGTGAAAATCGGCATCGAATTGCACGGCGGCTTCTTGTGTCACACGCCTTACACCATGTTGAAGCTGCGCGATGCAACAGGGGATGCGATCGGCTGCAACTTGGATCCCAGCCACATGTGGTGGCAAGGCATCGATCCGGTGGCAGCCATTAAGATCTTAGGCCAAGCCGGGGCGCTGGTGCATTTTCACGCCAAAGACACTTACTTGGATCAAGACAACATCAACATGCACGGCTTGTTTGATATCCAGCCTTATGAAGACTTGACCCATCGCGCGTGGATCTTCCGCACCGTCGGCTATGGCCACGATTTGAAAACGTGGTCGGATATCATTTCGGCCCTGCGCATGTACGGCTATGATTATGTGGTGTCCATCGAACATGAAGACGCCTTGATGTCGGTGGATGAAGGGCTGCATCAAGCGGTGAAGAATCTGCGCTCGGTGATGATCGAAGAAAGTCCCGGCGCCGCTTGGTGGACCGGCGATACGATTTAGCGGAGGACATCATGAAAGAATTAACCATGGGTATTGTCGGCTACGGCGGAATGGGGTCGTATCACGCGTCAACATTGATTCCAGCCGCCGCACATATTCACCTCAAAGGCGCTTATGATATCGCGCCAGAGCGTCAACAAGCAATCGAGAATGACGGCTTTGTCGCTTATCCAACTTATGAAGCCTTACTGGCGGACCCTGATATCGATTTGGTGCTGGTGGCCACACCAAACGATCGCCACAAGCCGCTGGCGCTGCAAGCTTTGGCTGCAGGTAAGCATGTGATTTCTGAGAAGCCGGCGATGATGAGCCCAGAAGAATTAGCAGAGGTGTTGGACGCGGCTAAAATTGCCAACCGTGAATTCTTTGTGCATCAGAATCGCCGCTGGGATCCGGATTTTCGCGTGATTGCACAGATCCTGCAAGCACACACGATCGGTTCGGTGTTTCGCATTGAGTCGCGGGTGCATGGTGCCAACGGGATCCCAGGCGATTGGCGGCATTATGCCAAATACGGCGGCGGGATGATCCGCGATTGGGGCGTGCATCTGCTGGATCAGCTGTTATTCTTGATCGACAGCCCGATCTTAAAGGTGACGGCAGAAACCAGCCAGATCCTCGGGGATGATTGCGACGACGGCTTCACCGTGCGCTTGGATTATGCCAACGGGATCAGCGCGATTGCCGAAGTCGGCACCACCAACTTCATTTCCTTGCCGCGCTGGTACGTCAAAGGCACCACCGGCACCGCCCAGATCACTGATTGGGCACTGAACGGCCAGCAGGTGCTGGCAACTGGCGCTGAGGCTGCAGCACCGGCGCCGATCCAAGCGGGGGTGGGTTTGACCAAAACCATGGCGCCGCCTAGCGAAGCCGCAGTCAAACAAGCCCCGCTGCCAGCAGGCTTGCCGCTGGCGCAAAGCTTCTATGACAACGTGCATGATGTGATCACTGACCATGCGCCGCGCATCGTGAAGAATGCCGAAGTGATGCGGGTATTGAAGCTGATCAATGTGATTTATGAATCCGCAGCAACGCAGCAGACACTTGAGTTTGAAAGCAGCAAAATGTAACAAGATGGTAGCGATGGCAGATATGGCCATCGCTATTTTTGTTCCAGAGCGGAGCAAAGCGGGTTTAGGGCGGAGGGTAAGGCAGGATGACGTTTGGGCGTTCTTGGCCCAAGCGGCGTCATGACTTACACGCAAGCCCGTTGCTTTGCGCAGCTCGACGATGAAGTTGATGGGCCCGGCCCGGCGCGTTGCGGCACAGGGGCGCGGATTGGCGCAGGCTGCGCGGCCGGCTTCAACCGCGCTGAAGAGCGCGCGTTTTACGCCTAACTTTTGAGCTTTGCGCTCGCTGGCGCTCACCTTGCAAATCTCAAAAGTTGCCGGGTGTGGTGTCAGGCAAGCCTCGCAAACGGCTGCGCTGCGCTACGCCGCAAGTCTTGCCTGACACCGCACCTTTCGCGGCCTGACCGATCCGCACCCCTGCGCCGCAACGCGCCTACGGAAGTCGCAAAGGCGGCGAATGGTTGGATCGCGCATTGTCAAGCACAGCGAGGGTCTGCATTTGTTCTAACCAGCAATTCTATGCTCAGTGATCAACAGTCCTTTGGTTAAGGCATTAAGTGGCAACGGCGGTGGCGAATAGGTCACCGCTATTTTTATCGCTTGATGTCTCAGTGGTGCGTTTTCGTGGTACAACGCTTTTGCTTATTGGCTTGACCATGACACAGCAGCTGATGGTTACCTTTGGATAAACCAAGCCGGTATCTGCAGTTTATTCGTTCATCTTACAACTCATTATCCTGATGCCAACAATGTAGGACGGGTTTTGCGTAGGGGCGTGGGGGCAACAAGTCGGTCAGGCCGTGAAACGATCAGCACAACAAGCCAAGCGGGCTGTGCTTGGCTTGTTGTGCTGATCGCGGCAAGAATTGAGACAGGCAAGGTGAGCGCAGCGAGCGCCTGGCTCAATTCTTAGGTGGAAAACACGCGCCCCTCAGCGTGGTTGGAACCGGCCGCACTGCCTGCGCCGACTCGTTGCCCCCACGCGCCGAAGCAAAACCTGTCCGGACCCTACCGTTTCGCTTTGACTACGAAAAAAGCATCCTACACTCAAGCGTAGGATGCTTCCATATTCAACAGATTAAACTAATTGGATCGGGCCGTCGCCGTTGTTGCCATCATCAGTTGAATCATCAGCGTCATCGCCGGCGATCGTCACCGGTTCATCTGGCGTGTCTTCAACACCACTAGCAGGCTGCTTGGCTTGCGGCTTAATCGTTGGCTTATCCTTGGTGTCGTCGGCTTGGTCTTCTTCAACTGGGTCAAAGAGCAAGTGGCGCATCTTGGCAGTGATTTCGTCGAGCATGTCTGGGTGCTCGCGCAAGTAGTTCACCGCGTTAGGCGCACCTTGGCCAAGCCGTTCGTCGTTGTAGCTGTACCATGAACCGGACTTCTTGATCAGTTCGTGTTCGACTGCTAAGTTCAGCATATCGTCCACCGGTTCGATCCCGTGGCCGTAAGTCATGGTGGTTTCGACCTTCTTAAACGGCGGTGCGACCTTGTTCTTCACGACTTTGATCGTGGTGGTTTTGCCGATTGGGTCGTCTTCGCCGGCGACTTTAACTTGCTTGGTACCGCGGACTTCCAAGCGGATCGTCGCGTAGAACTTCAACGCGCGGCCGCCTGGGGTGGTTTCAGGGTTACCAAACATCACGCCGACCTTTTCACGGATCTGGTTGATGAAAATGACAATCGTTTGTGACTTGAAGATCTGGGCGGTGAGCTTACGCAAGGCTTGGCTCATCATCCGCGCTTGCAAGCCCACGAACTGGTCGCCGATTTCACCATCGATTTCGGCCTTCGGGGTGAGGGCGGCAACCGAGTCGACGACGACGATTTGCACAGCGCCTGATGAAACCAAGGCATCGGTGATCGCCAAGCCTTGTTCGCCGGTATCCGGTTGGGATAACAGCAATTCATCGATGTTGACGCCTAAGGCCTGCGCGTAGGTTGGATCCATCGCGTTTTCCGCGTCGACATAAGCGGCGATCCCGCCGTTCTTCTGGACTGAAGCGACCGCCTGCAAAGCGATAGTGGTTTTACCAGAAGATTCTGGGCCGTAGATCTCGACGATCCGGCCGCGTGGGAAGCCGCCGACGCCAAGTGCGGCGTCCAGCGACAGAATACCGCTGGAGATGACGTCGACGTTGGTTAAGGCCTTCTCGCCCATCCTCATAACGGCGCCGTCGCCGAATTCTTTGCTGATCTTCTTTAGCGCCTTGTCCAGCGCGGCTTGGCGTTCTGCGTCGTCAGTCAGTTCCTTGACGTTCTCACGCGAATTGGTGTTTTTAGCTGCCATGTTATCCCTCCTGGAATGAATGTCCTATGTCTATTATCGAACAAACGTTTCGTTAGCGCAAGCTTTTTCTACTTAATATCTGTATACGTCATAATTTTACCAGAAACATTTAACTCGGGAAAACGGCAACATTGTTTCACGTGAAACAGACGCAGAACTACTGAGCGGAGTGGGCGGCAAAATACGGCACGACGTCGTGCGCGACGAATTGCGCGAAGGTGGTTGGCGCGCGATGCAGCACCTGGCTTAAGGTATCAGTGGTGGTTTTGGCATTACCTAAGCGGGTGATCACATATAACATCACCATCACGTTGACGAATTCCTTGGCGATGCCGCGCTTGAGCATGGCCCGGCGAAACCGCAATAAGCCTGGTTTGGAGTAGGTGATCTCAAAGCCCAACTGCTGGGTCATGATCGCAGCCACTTGTTGGTAGGTCAAGGCTTGACTGCCAGTCAATGTCAGCGCTTGGCCGAGGTATTGAGGATCTTTAAGCACCACTTGGGCACACGCGGCGATGTCTTGGCAATCAATGAAGCTGGTTTTGGCGCTGCCAGCCGGAATGAACAAGTCGTGATGCTCAAGCAAGTCTTGGCCATGGGAGGTGATCAGATTCTGCATGAAGAAGCTGGGGCGCAAGAAGGTGTGCGGCAGATCAAGGTCAACGATCATTTTCTCGATTTTGCGGTGAGGCACCATCGGGTTCTTCTCAACGCCTTGCAGCGACACGAACACGACTTGGCGCAGGTGATGCAGCTGCACCGCCTTGAGAAACGGCAGCATATCGTGTTGCGGATCAGCCAGTTGCGGCGGCCGCACGAAGAACAGCTCATCGACTTCTGCCAGCGCCGGATTGAAGGTCGTTGGATCCAAGAAGTCAAAAGGCACCGTGTCCACGCCTAATGCATGCATAGCCGCAGTGGGGTGGTGATGGACGCCGGCGATAACGCTGACGTCAGGATCTTGTTGCAGTAATTGCACTAACGGCCAGCCAATGTTGCCAGTGCTGCCGAGGACCAATACTTTAGGCATGTTCGTGGCCTTCTTCCAATTGAGTGAGCAAATCCTGCAACTGAGCTTGTTGCGTAGGCGTCAACGCGGCGAGATAAGTCGCCGCAGTTTGTTGGGCGATTTGGGCGCATTGGGTATAAGTTTTGCGGCCTAATTCAGTCAGTTTCAACAGCGACGCGCGGCGATCAGAGGGCTTAGGCGACTTGCTGATCATTTTCTTGGCGACCAGGCGCGACACGATCCCAGACATGGTAGGCTTGTCCATATCCAAAGCCGCAGCTAATTCGGCGGCAGTGGCGCTGGTGGTGCGGGCCAAAGCAGCTAATAGGGCCCACTGGCTGACGGTAATGTTGCTGGTTTCTAAAGCATGCGTTTGCGCGGCTTTTAAGCGCTTGGCGTGATTGATCAATAAGTATCCGATATCGGGCATGATGAACTCCTTTAATAGCTTGGTTAGTGTACTAACTATATGGCTGGCGCATCACTTTCGTCAACCACAAAATCACCGCCATTTGCAGACGATGGCGGTCGATCCCAGTGATGGCGGGGCTTATCGCAATTGTTTCACGTGAAACAATTTGCGGGCGTGCTTTTTGTCAGGCACTGATATGGCTATTGTAACTGATATTACCGCTAATGGCGGTATCCGCCAGTGGCAAATTTACGCCGCACAATTGTGTTGCAGTATAACCAAACAAATGGCACCAGCTGCGCCTGAAGAGTCAGGGTAGCTGGTGCCATGATGTTAATGCGGGTATTGATCAAACGTTGACCGAAAGCAGCCTAACCAGGTACGAATGTGTAGGGAAGGGGTTCGTGGGGAAAACGTCGGTCAGGCGTAAAACGCGCGTTTCTCAGCGCGGTTGGCGCCGGCCGCACCGCCTGCGCCGACGTTTTCCCCGCGCCGCGCAGCAGCCTCTGCCCGGGCCGCGGCCCAAGTCGTTACCCAGCAGCCGTCAGCATGCGATATTGTGAATCATACAATTCGTAGTATTCGCCGCGCTTGGCCATTAACTCTTCGTGATTGCCGCTTTCTTGGATCTGACCATCATTGATCACCAAGATCCGATCGGCGTTTCTGATCGTCGACAAGCGGTGGGCAACGATGAAGTTGGTGCGCCCATGCAGCAGCTGTTCCAGTCCGGCTTGCAGCAAGACTTCGGTACGCGAGTCGATCGCCGCAGTCGCTTCATCTAAGATCAAGATCTTCGGATCTGCCAACAGCGTCCGGGCAATGGCAATCAGCTGGCGTTGGCCGGCAGACAAGGACACCCCGCGCTCTTGCACGACGGTATCATAACCGTCAGGCAGCTCTTTGATGAACTCATCGGCGCGCGCGACTCGGCTGGCTTCGAGGATCTCTTCTTTGGTGGCATCAAGTTTCCCATAGCGGATGTTGTCCAAGATGGTGCCAGAAAAGATGAAGGTGTCTTGTTGCATGACCCCCATTTGCTTGCGCAGGCTTTCGATGGTGACGCGGGAAATATCAACGCCATCGATCAAGATCTCGCCGCCATTCAAGTTGTAAAAGCGCGACAACAAGTTGATAATGGTCGATTTCCCAGCACCGGTGGGCCCGACTAAGGCGATGGTTTCACCGGCATGGGCGTGGAAGGAAACGTCTTTTAACGTCAGCGGCGCGTCTGGTTCATAGCGGAAGTCGACATGGTCGAACACCACGTCGCCGGTGATTGGCGGCAAGGTGATGGCATCTGGTGCGTCGACAACTTCCGGCTGCTCATCAAGTGTTTCAAAGATTCGCTCCAAGTAAGCCGTGGCAGTGATCAAGGAATTGTAGAAGTTACCAATATTGATGACTGGGTTCCAGAAGTTATTGATGTATCCCAGAAAGGCGATCAGCGTCCCAGTTGATACTGCTACGCCAAAATGCCGCACCCCGATCAAATAAATCAAAGCAGTCGTCAAGGTCGCAATATTTTGCACCCCAGGCCACAAGGCGAATTGGACGTAAATGGCGTGCATGTAACTGTGACGGTTCTGTTCGGCAACATCATCGAAAGTTTCCAAAGCATGGGCTTCTTGGGCGAAGCCTTGGGTGACTTTGATACCGGCGATGGATTCATGGATGTAGGCGTTGAGGTTGGACTGTTTGTTAGATAAGTCGCGGTAAGCTTCGTGCTGCTTATTTTTGATTACCCAGGTGTACCACATCAACACTGGAATCAAGATCATGGAATACAGCGTCAGCTTCCAGTTGATGGCAAACATGAAGACCAAGGTGACCACCAAGGAGATCATATCGGAAATCAAGTTGATCAAGCCGTTACTCAACAAATCAGACAAGGTGTTGATATAGTTAACCACCCGAATCAAGATCTTGCCATGCGGCCGCGAGTCAAAATACGAAAACGGCAGCACTTGCAGGTGTGTGAAAATATCCGTACGCATGTCCAGCAGCAAGTCTTGACCGATTTCGGTGATCGCGTAAATACGATAGCGCAAGCAGGCAAATGCCACCAACAGCGTCAAAACAAACACCGCCGACAGAATACTTAATTGGGCAAAATCATGATGAGGAATCGCTTGGTCAATGGCCACTTTGGTCAAATAAGGGCCGAGGATCACCGCGACGTTGCCTAACAAGATCGTGCTCAAAACGATCGCCACGCGCTTGCGGTAAGGCTTCAAGTACTTGGCTAGGCGTACATAATCGCGCCAGTTAAAGGACTCTTCATATTCTTCGTCTTCGTTAAACGTATTGCGTTTAGCCATTGAGCTCACCTCCGTTTCCAGCTACCGCGCCAACTTGGCGGCGGTAGGTTTCAGCATAATAGCCATTGGCTGCCAGCAGCTGATCATGGGTGCCGCGTTCAACGATGCGGCCATGGCGCAAGACGATGATTTGATCGGCATGGCGCAAACTGGAGATGCGGCTGGCGATAATGCAAACCGTTTTGTTAGCGGTGGTGGTGGTCAAACGCTGCTGGATCGCCGCTTCGGTTTCCATGTCCAAGGCGCTGGTGGTGTCATCAAGGATCAAGATCCGCGGGTCTTTCACCAGCGCGCGAGTCAAGGAGACACGCTGTTTCTGCCCGCCTGACAAGCCAACGCCGCGTTCGCCGACGATGGTGTCATAACCGTCAGGCATCGCTTCGATGAAGTCATCAGCGCGCGCGACGTCAGCCATTTGGCGAATTTTGGTTAAATCAGCGTTGTGGTCGCCATAGCTGATGTTGTCGGCGATGGTGTCAGAAAACAAGAACAAGTCTTGCATGACAATGGTGATTTGATCACGCAACGCTTGTACCGGCCAGTCGCGGCTGTCGCGGCCATCGATCAAGACGCGGCCATGCGTTGGGTCATAGAAGCGGGTGATCAAGTTCATCAACGTGGACTTGCCAGAACCGGTTTCGCCTAAGATCCCTAAGGTTTGACCAGGGGCCACATCGAAGTTGATATCTTCAAGCACCAGCACATCTGGGGCGTCTGCGTAGGCAAAGTCAACGTGTTCAAAGGTGATGCGGCCTTCGATGCGGTCGCCAGCGGCTTCAGGCTTGGCTTTGATCGCCGATTGGACGCCTAGCATCGAGCGGATCTTGATGGTCGCCGCAGAGAAGCGCTGGATATCATTGACCAGCCAGCCGCTCATACGCATCGGCTGGTTCAACATCCACAAGAACCCGTTGAACGTCACCAATTGGCCTAAACTCATGTTGCCATGAATCACTGAGATGCCGCCGATAAACAAGACTAACACGGATAACATCGACGCCAGAAAATCCAGCGGCGGCAGGTATTTCTGCGAAACATGCGCAGAATCCATGTTGCGCTTCTTGTAATCGGCGTTGTGTTGTTCAAACTTCTGAATTTCGAATTGTTCGCGGGCAAAAGCACGTACCACGCGGTTACCAGAGATGTTCTCTTCAACCATGTCGTTAAGCCGCGCAAAGCTTTGCCGGATCTCGAAGAACAGCGGATGGGCTTCGGCGCTCATGCGCATGGTGATGATCGCGATTAATGGCGTCAGCACCACCAGCGCCAAGGTCAAGCGCCAGTTGATGACCCCCATGACGATGACGGCAGTGAAGAACCACAAGATACATTCCACGACGTTATATGACACCCATGCCAGCATGTGCCGGATGGCGTCGGTATCGCCGGTCATGCGCGCCATGATGTCGCCGGTGCGCACCGTGTTAAAGAAGTGAAAGTCCAAACTTTGCAGCTTGGTGAATAAATCATGGCGAATATCATACAAAACATTCTGCGCCACTTGTTCGCAAGTCACCTGATAAGTGTAGCGAACCAAGGTGCGCAACAAGGTAACCCCGATCATTGCAATCAGCAGCGGCATCAGACGGTCGGTGTGGCCTTGGATGATCACTTGATCCACGATCATCCCCCCGGCCAACGGTGTGACGATGGTCCCCAGCGCGCTAACGATGATCAAGATCACGACTAGCACCAAGCGCGACTTGTCGTGCTTGGCATATTGCCAGACCCATTGATACGGATTCATGATATGTCTCCTCCAAGAAACGATAATGGCAAGTGCGCCTGCCGTGTCGTGTCGACCCAACGCAGCACGGCGCACTTAAGTTCTCAATAGCGTTATTATGGGCGAAGCAGGAAATAGTTGAATGGATTATTTTGCTTGCTTCCATGGTGAATTTTGATAGACTGGACTGTGGTAAGGCTTACATTAATGGGGTGGGTAACAATGCTTGATCTCAAAGGTTTCACACCAGAAGTGCTCTACACGTTCCCGAATTGGATGATCAAACCGGGGCATGGGATCTATCACGATCATGATTTCATCGAGATTTCCAACATCTTGGAAGGCTCCGTCGATTATCGCATTGAAGATCAATATGTCCATTTGCATGCCGGGCAGATCTTGGTGTTTAACCCAGGCGTCCATCATGCCGAAAGCCAGCCGGCCAATACCAAAAGCTTGCAGCTGCACATCGGCTTTCGCGGCATCGCGCTGCCAGGGATGTTGCCGGATCATTTGCCTTTTGCCGACAGCGTGGTGGATCTGGGGGTCCAACATGATGCGTATATCGCTTGTGCCAGGCGGATCGTTGATGAAGCCGAGCGCCGCGATGCATTCGGCCACCGCTTGTTGATCCAAGCGCGGGTGGTGGAGCTGTTGTGCTTGTTGATGCGGGCGCTGCCGGATAATGCGGTGAGTGTCGACGCTCCGGTGCAAAAAGACGACGTGGACACCAGCACCGCCAAGCTGGCTTTGGTTAGCACCGCGGTGTATTATTTGGAGTCGCATTACGATGAAGAAGTGGCGCTGACGGATCTGGCGGATTACTTGAATGTTTCTGCGGCGCACTTGTCGCGGACGTTCAAGGCGGTGCGCGGGGAAACCATCACCAGCTTCTTGACGCGGCTGCGGATGGATAAGGCCAGCCAGATCTTGCGCGATACCGATATGCCGGTGAATAAAGTGGCACATGCAGTGGGCTATCAAGATCCGTTCTACTTCAGTAAGTTGTTCAAGCGGTATTTCGGCTCGGCACCGTCAGTTAAACAAGAATAAGGCTGAGCCAGCAAGCGGTTTTAGCCAGTCACACAAGCGGCTATCTCTCGTGCATTCGTTCTTTGAATGTGCGGGGGATAGCCGTTTGCGTTGCTTGGCGTTGCTTGCTGGCTCGTGACTAGGAAGCGGCCGGACAGGAGCGGCTTCGCGTCTTGGGGAAAGCGCCGGGCGCAGGCGGTGCGGCCGGCGCCAAACGCGCTGAAGTGCGCGCGTTTTCTGCCTAAGAATTGAGCCAGGCGCTCGCTTCGCTCACCTGCCTGTCTCCATTCTTGCCGCGATCAGCGCAGTAAGCCCAGCACAACCCGCTGGTCTCACTGCGCTGATCGTTTCACGGCCGGACCCGACGCTTTCCCCAAGACGCTACGCCACTCCTATCCTACATTGGATGAATCAGTTGATAAACTAATTGATGTGAAGCGGGTTTGGAAGCGACGTAGGCGATGATGACTAATACTAACATGCTTGTTGAATGGAGCCTTTTAAATTTGTGTACCGAAAAGGGCAAAGTAATATCATTGTCAATCATTAGGATGGCGGTATTTAGAAGGCGTGACGCCGACTGCTTGCGTGAAGCGGCGGCTGAGGTAGTTGCCGCTGGGATAGCCGATGCGATGGGCGATTGCGTCGATGGTCAAATCGGTGCTGATCAACAACGCCTTAGCTTGCGTCAGGCGGATCCTCAGCAGTGCGGCGTCAGGGGTTTCATGGTTGACGGCGCGCATGCAGCGGGTAATGTAGCCGGCTGAATAATTCAAGGCGGCGCTTAAGGTTTGATAGGTGACGGCCTGGCGATAATGAGTTTCCAAGTAGCGACTGGCCGCTGCGGCGACGGCTTGGGTAGCGGATAGTGGGCGCTTCTGGGTGAGCAGCAACAACAGTTCATGAAAGCGGATCTGAGCTTTGAGCCGGGCGCGCACATCGCTGCGGATACACAAAGCCGTCAACTCTTCCAACAGCTGGGCCGCGTCTGGCAAGGCGATCGGCTGGTATTGCGGCAGCGTCAACAAGGTGTCAGGCGGTGAATAGAGATCAGGCATCGTCGTCGGGGCTTGATCAGTTGCGATGTGCCAAGTTGCTGCCGGAGTGAAATGCAGCCAATAGAAATGTGTCAGTTGGGTCACCGGCAGCCCGCCATGTTCCCCAGTCGGCGGCAGCAGCAGGCTTTGGCCCGCCTTGACGGCAAAAGCAACGCCTTGGACCACCATTGGCAAGCAGCCGTCAGTCACCACCAGCAAGTCAAAAACGCCCAGGTCATGGCGATGAACGTGAGTGTCGCCTACTGGGTAAGTAGCTTGCCCGGCGTAAATAAAAATCGGCAAGGCTGAGCTGGTAAAGGTAAATTGGGTCATTTTGTCACCTCCAATAAAGGTTCATATCAGGCAGATTATAGGTGATATCTGCCAGTGATTCCAGTGTGATGATTGCTTATACTGACTGTGAAATTCAGTTAGAAAGATGGTGTGTGATGATGACAGCAGGTTTACATATGGCCATGCAAGAGCTGCCTTTAGGCGCGATCAAACCGCGCGGGTGGCTGCTGGATCAGTTGAAGATCCAAGCGCAAGGCTTAAGCGGACAATTATATGAACATTGGGCAGATGTTGGCCCTGATAGCGGCTGGTTAGGCAATTCAGGCGAAGATTGGGAACGCGGACCGTATTACTTAGACGGTTTGTTGCCGCTGGCTTATTTGCTTGATGACGCCAAGCTTAAAGCGCGGGCGCAGCGTTTTGTTGAGTGGAGTTTGAACAGTCAAACCGAAGATGGCAACTTCGGTCCGCAAACCAATCTTGATTGGTGGCCGCGGATGGTGATGTTAAAGGTGCTGATCCAATACGCGCAAGCCACGCAAGATCCGCGAGTGGTGCCGTTTATGCAGAAATACTTTGCCTATCAGCTGGCCAACTTGCCTAAGCGTCCGCTGAAAGATTGGGGTGAGGCGCGCGGCGGCGAGAATGTGCTGAGTGTGCTGTGGCTGTATGAGCAGACCCATGAAGCGTGGCTGGTGGATTTGATGCACTTGCTTGAAGCGCAGACGCTGGATTGGGCGGCGACGTTTAAGCATTGGCCATTCACGCGTTATGTTGACAGTTGGGATCATCGCAGTCACGTGGTCAATGTGGCGATGGCGTTGAAATATCTCGGCCAAGATGCCGTGTTAGGCGATGAGGCACAAGGCCGCGCCTTGTTGCAGCAGGCTATGGCTGAGCTTGATCAATATCACGGCCAGCTCAACGGGATGTTCACCGGTGATGAGTGGCTGGCAGGCACGGAGCCTTCGCAAGGCACCGAGTTGTGCGCGGTGGTGGAGCTGCTATATTCGTTGGAGAATCTCTTGCAGACGCTAGGGGATGCCGAATTTGGCGATCGCTTCGAGCTGATCGCTTATAACGCCTTGCCGGCAGCGATCGCGCCGGATTGGGGTTCACATCAATATGATCAACAAGTTAACCAAGTGATGTGCACCTATGCCAAGCGCAACTGGACGCAAAATGGTCCCGACGCCAACTTGTTTGGCCTTGAGCCGCATTTTGGCTGCTGCACTGCCAACATGCACCAAGGCTGGCCTAAGGTGGCCACGCATCTGTGGCTGCAGTCAAAAACTCGGGGGCTGACGGCAATTTCTTATGCGCCATGCGAAGTTGTTGCAGGCGCTTTGCAGGTGACGGTGTCAGGTGATTATCCGTTCAAGAATCAATGCACCATCCGCGTGCAAGGCGACGGCTCAATGCAGCGCCTCAGCTTGCGCATCCCGGCTTGGGCTGATCAGGTGGTGGCAACAATCGATGGCGCACCGCTGGCTTTGCAGGTGAACGACGGCTATGCGCAACTTGATGAAGCTTGGGTCGACAACACGCTGACGCTGGCTTTTGAAACCAGTGTGCGCTATCTCCACCGCCCACAGAATGCCGTGGGGATCCGTTATGGCGCGTTGTTGTTTGCTTTGCCAATCAAAGCCGAGTGGGTGTTGCATGGCCAACACGATACTCTCAAAGATTGGGAGCTTTGGCCGCACAGCCGCTGGCAATACGGCGTGATCCCACAAGATGCCACGGTGCAAACTGCGTCGGTAGCGACGCAGCCATTTGATGTTGCGCAGCCCCCAGTGACAGTAACAATCACCGGCAAGCCCTTGCTGGATTGGGGGCTGGCGAATGATTCTGCCGCCCAGCCGCCGCTTGGACCGGTGGCGACTAGCGAGCCTGCAGAAACGCTGACGCTGGTGCCGTATGGAGCGGCCAAGCTGCGGATTGCCGAGTTGCCGACAGTGGAATAATAAGGCGAAGCCAGCCCATAACAGAAGCGCCTATGCGCTGCGATTCAGAGTCGAATCGCGGGGCATTGGCGCTTTTTTAGATGGTTATTGTTAAATCAGCATTTGCTCAAGCGCCTGGCGAAACAGCGGTGTCCATAAATTGCGGTAGCCAAGCTGCGTCGGGTGAATGTCATCAGCCATGGCCAAGGGATTAGCATGCGTGGCGGCATTTAAGGCAGCGTTATGGTTAAGGTCCAAGAATGTAAACTGCCATTTGTGCTGCAGCGGCACCATTGCTGCAGTCAGCGCGGCGTAATCATGATCTGCCGGGTGAATGCAAGAATAGATCAATACCGGGCAAGCCCAGGTGTTTTGGATGTATGCCAGAATCGCTTCCAAGGCGCCAAGTGTCGTTTCGGTATTGAAGGCTTGCTGCTTTGCAGCGTCAGTAATGTGGCCGAGCGGCTTGTTCATGCGGATGTCATTGGTGGAAAGCTGTACCACCGCACAATCATAAGGCGTTGCTGGCGGCACTTGTTCGATCAAGCGCACATAATAGCTGTTGACTTCAGGTCCGGCCAACGCAGTGCCTGATACCGCTTGTTTGGTGGCAATCAAGCCGTCTTGGGCCATGAGGTAGTCACTCATGGCCACCCCTTTGGCGCCGGAACCTTCTGTGATCGAAGATCCCAACCACAAGACCTGCTTGCCGTAAAGTGGGGCATGTGGGTCAAGCTGGCAAAGCGCCGGATGCCATATCGGCGCATTGCCGGCGATTTGGTGCAAATTTGGACGGTGCAATTTGCCTTGTTTGACCAATACCGCAGCGGTAGCGGCTGCAAGCGTTGTGGCAAGTAATTTGGTTTTCATCGATTGCGCTCCTTTTTAGATTGGCTCCAATAAGTTGTAGCGCCAAGTGTAGTCATAGGTTTGAGCCCCGGCTTGCCAGGCGGTGGGGTAGCGGCCTTGCATCGGCAGCTTAGGCAACAACAAGTCAGTTTGCGCGTAATTTCTGGCAAATGTCGCAGCAAGATCCCGTTTCTGCTCAGCAGTTAATTGACTGAAATCGCAAGACACCAGCAGCGGCGTGCCGCTGTCAGCCAATAAGTTCAGCCATTGCAGATTTTTCGCCCAGGGAATGTCTGCGGTGATGCCCACGCAATCGCCGTCGACTTGGTAGAACTGGTTGTGTTGCGGCATCCGAAAGGCCAAGGCGTTGACGCCCATGGCTACGGTGCGGTGAAAGGCGTGGCCGCTGGTGTCATCGCCGATACGCATGACATCGATCAGCCCTGCGGCCAGGTGGCTGACCACATTGCAGCCCATCACCAGCATCTCACCGGCAGCTTCTTTGATCGTGCGGTAAAGCTGCTTGAACAACTCTGCAGTAGTTTTCGTTTGATCGTGGAAAATAACTGGGCCATGCGCATAGGTCAAGCCCATGGTCGGCCCCCATTGTTGCAACACATCAAAGCACGAGAAATCGTATTTGACCAGTTCAAAGCCCCACTGCTTGAAGCGGTGCATATCTGCAGCAATTTGGTCTAAGACCTCCTGACGGCTGATATCCAAGGTAAAAGCGGTTGAGTCGGCGGCATGCAACGCCAACGGCCGCAGCTCAGGCTGGTTTGCCAATAGCGGCCGAAACCATAAACCAGGCCTGGCGCCGCGGGTCTTGATGGCTTGCGCGACGGCGCTCATATCGCCAAATTTCTGATTGCCGCCAGTCCACGGGCCGCCGTTATAATCGGCTTGGTGGGCCACTTGCCAGCCGTCGTCGATCACCACCCAAGGCTGATATGGCAAGCCTTGGCACAAGTCCACCACGGCACTGGCATTGGCTAATACGGCGGCTTTGCTGTTGTTGCCATAGGCGTAATACCAGTCGTTGGTGCCGATGATCTTCTCCGTCGGCGGGGCTGGCTGGTCAGCATTTAGGCGCTGGCAGAAGTCGCTGAGGGTGACCGACGGCGATTGCTTGGGGTAGTCGTGGTGCAAAATCGTACAACAGTCCAGTTGGCGTTGACTGAGATCAAGCGGCGCCGTGCCGCTGCGGACATCCAGCCACAAGCTGATACTGTCGGCGGCAGTTGTCCAAGCGCACAGCGCATTAGGCTGCGTGGCGACGCCCCAGCAGGTGTTGGCATGCGCCGTGGCAGCGATCAAGTACCAATAATACGGCTTTTCTTCATCAAGCGGCGTGAAGCGCAAGTCGCCATATGCGCGCTCGAAAGCATCACCGAAGAACAAAGTATCTGGGGCATAATGCGTCGACCAAGTCAGCTTGACGCGCTGCAGCCGGCACTTGGTGGGCAAGATCGTGACTTGCAAGCCGGCAGCTGCAGTGGCCGGCGTTTGCACAACCACTGCTGCGGCCTGCCACTGCTCACCTTGGGCCGTCAAGGACAACCAAGTGTCGTCAGCAGTTTGAACTTGGATTATTGTCGGTTGTAACATAACTTCCTCCGAAGTGACGCGAATCACTACTCACCGCGCATGATCACCGTTAACACCATACGCGCGTTATCGACCAAATCGGCGCGGGTCAGGCGGCCGTTCTTTAAGGCGTCAAGGATCCGGACTGGATCGCCATCGGCCATTTTCAAGTTGTTGCCGCAAAGCAGTTCTTGGACTTGGTCGACTTGGTTCCACCAATCAGTCATTACCAATCCATCAAAGCCCCATTCGTCGCGCAAGATGCCTTTCAGCAGCTCGGCGTTGGCTGATGGGTGGGTGCCGTTGACGCAGTTGTAGCTGGTCATGACATGCCACGGGTGGGCTTTGGTGACGGCAATTTCAAAGCCTTTGAGATAGATCTCACGCAAGGCGCGTTCAGAAACTCGTGAATCGACATGGTTGCGGTTGGTTTCTTTGTTGTTGCAGCAGAAGTGCTTGATCGTGGCACCAATATGTTCAGATTGAATGCCGGAAACCATTGCTGCGGCCATTTGCCCAGCGACATAAGGATCTTCTGAATAGTATTCAAAGTTACGGCCGCACAGCGGGTTGCGATGGATATTCAACGCCGGAGCCAGCCACACCCCGAAGTTATTCTCTTTGAGCTCGCGCGCAGCAGCTTGGCCGACTTGGCTGACTAAGGCTGGATCCCAAGAACATGCCAATAGCGTAGCACTTGGCCAAGCCGTTGTCTTAACGCCGCAATCAGGACCGATGCGTAAGCCGGCAGGGCCATCGGCGGTCATCATATTCGGGATCCCGTAACGCGGTAAGTTGCCAAAGCCGCCGGTGTCTGCGACTCCGGTGCAAGGCTGGCCGCAAACCAAATGGATCAGCTCACCGTTAGTTAATTGGGTGAGTAAGTCGTCTAAGGTCGCCTGGTGGTTAACCACATCGATCAACTGGATCGGCTTATCGGTGGCCACACCGCCTTCAAGGGCGATCGGGTCAGTGCCTAACAGCTTCATCTCGGCCTTGCTGTTGTCGGGATTGCCCACGTGATAGGCGTTAGGCGTTTCACCTTGCGGCAAGGTTTCGTAGCTACCATCTGCCAGCAAGCGCTTAGGCAAGGCCACCGGCGCGACTTTGCTGCTGAGTTGACGAATAACGCGAGTAGCGGCTTCATGGTAGGTGAAGGCGATTTTGGCGGCGGTGTCCACGGCATTGCCTAAATAGAAGGCGTAGTCGCCAGCTTCAAGCAAGTAAGCTGATTTCACCACTTTGCCTGTGTCGTCATAGCTGGCCATTGAAGCAATCGGCACAGTCAAGCGGATGAACTGCTGCTCGCCAGCAGCCAGCAGGCGGGTCTTCTGGAAGGCAACCAGACTGCGGGCGGCTTTGCCCAGTTGACCTTGAGGGGCTTGGACGTAAAGTTGGACGACTTCTTGACCGGCGGCGCTACCAGTGTTGGTGACGGTGCAGTCGATGGTCAAGTTGTCTGAGTCTGCTTGGCCTTGCTGATACGCAATGGCAAAAGTCGTATAAGACAAGCCGTGGCCGAATGCATAGTTGACATGGGCTTGCTGGTTTTGGGTGGTGAAATAGCGGTACCCGACGTAGATGTCTTCGGTGTAATCCACATAATCATCCGAATCGTTGAAGTGCTCAGCCGATGGATAACTTTCGAAGCGATCGGCTAAAGTGTCAACCAGCTTGCCGCTTGGATTGACGTCGCCGACGAGTAAATCGGCGATCGCCCCGCCGCTGGCATTGCCGCCTTGCCAAGCCAACAACGCCGCTTGAATGTCAGGATTATGCGCAAACCAGCTGGTGTCAGAAGCCACACTGATATTCAAGATCACGATCACCTTGGCAAAATGCGCCGTGACTGCCGCAATCAAGGTGGTTTCATCGGCGCTGAGATAATAATCGCCAGCTTCGGCCTTGCGATCCCAGCCTTCGCCGGAATTGCGCCCGATCACGATCAAAGCGGTGTCAGCAAAAGCGGCCGTGGTTTGCAGCAGGTCTTCAGGGATTGCCGGTTCACTGATATGGCCGGCTTCTACGCCGTTAGCCAGTTCTTTGGCGTTGTGCTGCTGATAGAAGCTGATCAGATCATCGGCCAGTACGACTTGGCCGGTTGCGGCTTTTTCTTGCAAACCATCGATTACATTCTGGGCGAAAGCGGCGTTAACGTCGCCGCTGCCCCAGCCGCCTTTGCTGTAGTCGATCGCGGCGCGGCCAAACACGGCCAAATGGGTACCATGGGCCAGTGGTAAGGTGTGATCGGTATTCTTGAGCAGAACTGCCCCAGCCGCGGCTGCTTTGCGATCTAAGGCAATGTGGGCTGGTGAGCCGGTGACCAGGCGTCCGTCTGCACCGAGGGGTTGGACGGGTTGGTATTGAATGCGCTGCCATTTTTGCATAATCTAGAAATCTCCTTTATCGGATTGATATGGGTGTTTGACAAAGCTGCGTCTAATAATTGCTGGTTAGAATTGATGTTGCCAGTCAAAGCCGATCGCTTGCAAGAAGGTGTTTGCCACTAACATATGGCCTTTGATGTTGGGGTGTACCCGATCGGCGGTGAGAATGTAGCTGGCGTGCAAGGTGAGATAGTGGTCAACAACGGATTGCACATCGACATAGCGCAGCCCGTTAGTCTTAGCCAAGTCTTCAGCGATGCCGCGGAATTGATCGACCATTGCCCGCATTGGGTTGCTGCGGTCTGGTTCAAAGAAGAAAGGACTGATAATGATGATATCTTTGACTTGGTCTTTAACCGCGTCGATCATCGCTTGATAGTTAGCCCGGTAGCTTTCAGGCGTGACCAAGTCGCTAGGATGGTAGAACGGCGCGTCAAAGTGGCGCCAAACATCGTTAACACCGATCAGAATTGATACATAGTCAGGGTGTTGTTGCACCACGTCTTGATCCCAGCGGGCAAGCAATTCATTGGTGGTGTCGCCGCTAACGCCGGTGTTTTGGACCTTGATCGTTAATTCGGGATAAATTGCGGTTAATGCAGCGCTGATCAGATTCGGATAGCCGTCGCCAAGGGATTCGCTGGTGCCGGGATAGCCGTTGCGATCGCGGCCGCAGTCGGTGACAGAATCGCCAGTGAAAAGTAAGGTATCATTTTTGTTCAATAACATTGAGGTTCACTCCTTTATAATTTGCGACGCTGGTGCCTTCGATCAATTTGAAGCCCAGCGTCACTTTCTGGACAAAATCTTGGGTGTGGCATTTCTTGACCAAGAGCTTAACAGCAGTTTTGCCGAGTTGTTCTTGATCTTGTTGAATATGGGTGAAGACAAATGGCCGTGCTTCATAGGGATTGAATGCCGGCGAGTCAAAGCAAACCACCGACAAGTCTTCAGGGATCTTGCGGCCAAGTGCTGTGGCAGCTTGTTGGATCAACAAGGCGATATTGTATTCTGAAGCAACTACTGCGGTGAGCTGAGGGTTGGCCAGTAAGAATTGCTTGATCTTAGTGAGATCTTTGTCGATTGGGACATGCGAGCTGGGAACAACAGAATCGATGTTGGAATTGATTTGAGTGCGCGAGAACGGTAACTGGCGGCGCAAATGGGCGTCCATGAAACCGCTGATGCGTTCGTCGATGGTGGTGACGTGGCTGTCGGAAGTGATCATCCCGATGTGAGTGTGGCCGTGGTCGATCAAGTAATCGGTCAACGCGCGAGCCGCCGCTTCGTTATCGGTTTTGACGCTGGATATTGGCAACTCACCCATTAAACGATCGATAACGACTACCGGGAAATTTTTAGCCGTCAACTCCAATAACTTCGGCGACGCATATTCAGACGAAGCCGGTAGAATGATCAGGCCTTGCACGCCCATGGAAACCAGTTCGCTGATCGCGCGTTCTTCTTGTTGGACATTGCCATAGCTGACTTTGACAATGAAGTCAGTATGATCGGTGGCAGTAGACAGAATGCTGCGCAGGATCCCGGCGCCGAAGAAATCGGTGAAGTTCGTCACGATCAGGCCAAACAAGGCATGCGAGGTGTTCAAGACGCGTTGTTTGACTGGATTGGCATCGCGAACGGTAGTGCCTTTGCGCGGCTTGCGGACAACGTAGCCTTCGTTAGACAACAATTCCATGGCTTTCTTGATGGTGATGACGCTAACGTCGAAGTTGTCAGCCAAGATCTTATCTGTCGGCAGGTTCTCACCGACAGGGTAGTGTCCAGACCGAATATCGGCTTGGAGCTTCTGGTAGATTGAGTAATACATTGGCGTTTTAGACATAATATCCTCCGTTAGCGTTAAATAGCTTATTGTGCACTTAAGATCAATTATACCTTCTAAATTTATTAATTAGAATATGATTAATCAAGGTAACCAATGAGGCGATAAATCATGTTGATATTGGTGGGTTGCGGCGTCATAAGTGAAGACCTGCTCGCCAAATGATCCGCGTACGGTGATGGCTTGATAAGGATGCGCATAGCCTTGATGGGTCAAGGTGATGCTGGCCGCGTCGGCAGTGGCGCGCACGTGATAACGATTATATGCGCCGCCTTGATAGGCGAAATCTTCGCCGTTATCTTGATAATGGTCATACTCGCCTTGGCTGCCCCATACCTGGAAGGTCAGTGAGGTTTCCGCGGCCACATCGACATGGTCGCTGGCAGGTCGGATCGGTAAGATGCTATTGGCTCGGACAAACAGCGGCAAGCGATCCAGCGGGGCGTCAACTTGCAAATATTGTTGTCCCGCATATTCCAGGTGGGTCCAGTAATCGATCCAGGTGCCAGCCGGCAGGTAGATCAGGCGGGTGGTTGTGCTTGGCGTCACCACCGGCGCAGCCAGCAAGTCGCTGCCAACCAGATATTCATCGTTGAGATTAGCCAAGTGCTCATCGCTGGCATCAGCCAGCACCAAAGGCCGCATCACCGGCAAACCAGTGTGTTCGCCGGCAGCCATCAAATCGTAGAGATAATCGATCAGCCGGTAGCGCAACTTAAGATAATCGCGATAGATGGTTAATGTTGTGTCATCGAATTGCCAAGGTTCTTGCAGCCGAGTGCCCGCACAACTGTGATTGCGCAACAGCGGGCTAAACAGCGCAGCTTGCACCCAGCGGATCAATAACTCGGCAGAAGTATCCGCCAGAAAACCGCCGATGTCCGTGCCGCAGAAGCTGAAGCCGCTAAGCCCAAGGTTGCATAATTGCGGGATGGCCATTTGCAAGTGCGCCCAGGAACTGCGGTTGTCGCCAGTCCACACGGTGCTGTAGCGCTGGGTGCCGGCATAAGCGGCGCGCGTGATCACAAAAGGCCGTTTGCCAGTGGCTGTTTTCAAACCTGCATAGGTGGCTTTGGCCATGTTGTGGCCATAGACGTTGTGCATTTGATCGATATGACTGAGCCGGTTTTCGTCATGGAAAATGGCGTCATCGGCAATCGGCCCTTTGAAAGAAGCCGGCTCGTTCATGTCATTCCACACGCCAGAAATCCCGTGATCGACTAAGAAGCGCTGATTGTCCGCCCACCACTGGCGCGTTTTGGCTTGGCCAAAGTCTGGGTAAGCCGCGCGCCCAGGCCAGACTTCATTGATGTAAGGTTGACCATCAGGCGCCAAGGCAAACAAGTGCTTGGCAACACCTTGTTGATAGATTGGGTAATTGGGATCTTCTTTGACGCCGGGATCGATGATGCTCACCAGCTTGATGCCTTGCTGACGCAACTCATTGGCTAGTGCTGGCATATCAGGGAAACGCCTGGGATCGATGGTGAAGACCCGATAGCCATCCATATAGTCGATGTCTAAGTGGATCGCGTCAATCGGCAGCGCCAGTTGGCGGAAATGGTTGGCGATTTGGCGTACCTCTTGGGCAGTTTTGTAACTGAAGCGCGACTGTTGATAACCAAGCGTCCATTTCTGCGGCAGCGGCGTGCGGCCGGTCAGGTAGGTGTAATTCGTTACCACCTCAGCCATCGTAGGCCCGGCAATCAAATAGTAATCAAGCACGCCATCTTCGGCACTGTAGACGAAGTATTCAGGATTCTCATGACCGAGATCAAAGCGGCTGTGATATGTATTATCGAAAAACAGCCCGTATGGATGCCCGTCATGTAAGCCAATGACAAAGGGGATGCTTTTGTATATCCGAGTCGTTTCTTCAAGCTGGGAAGGTTCGTCTGTATTCCAGTTCTCGTAGACATAACCACGCTTATCCAGAAAGCCTGTTTTATCGCCTAAACCGTAGAAATGTTCGTTTGCGTGAATGGCTTTGACCACTGAAACTGGCGCTGAGTCGACGGCTTTGGTCACGTGATGGCCTTCTGCTTGGACTAACTCGGCTTGTTCTTCGCTGATGTCACGAGCCAACGGTATTCGCTGCTGGCGATAATCGCAAACCAGCGGGGTCCCATCAGGAGCGAAGGCATCGACGTGGCCGGCTTGATCGACGACGACTTGCATCGCTGTCGTGCTTAGCGATAAGAAACTGGTGGTGCGGGTAATGGTAACTGCTACCGGGATCGCATCGCCAACGACGGCATAAGACGGTGTTGGTGATGCGCGGGCGCTGATGCGCACGATTGAAGCCGTGATCACAGCGATTTGATATTGACCAAATTCAAAAGTCATTGCAGCTGATTCCATGATTGCCTCCAAGTATATAAACGAGGATCGATATCTTTCGTATCCAATCCCAATCAACTAATTGAATACATCAGGATCTAACTTGAAACACCTTGCCGTGTGTAACGCCAGCTTCGTTGAAAGCATCGATTTGCATAAAGACCGGCTGGCCTTGCACCAAGGCGCTAATCACCTGTTGGCCCTGGTCAATAACGGTGCGACTGTGATACAGCTTGTCTGCGCGATGGCCCCAACTGATTACGACGCCGGTTTGGTTGCTTATTGCCCAGGAAACCAGCATGTCTTCATCTGTGAGCGAATTGGCGGTGAAGTCATCGATTTGATTAGGCAACTTTCCGTCTGAGATACCAAATACACGAATGCCTGAAATTGCCGGCACCTGATCATAAGGCAAAGATTTAATTGTCAGACGAATGTATTGCGCTTTTATTCCGGTTTCATCGATCCAACAATCATGCGAAAGGTCTGTTTGAGCCGATGAATTGTCCTTGATCATGAAATAGTTATTGCCGTCTAATGAGCCTTCCAATTGCCAACGGGTGAACATTTGGCGAAGTTCAATATAACGCGATGCGTTAGGCGCAGCTTCTGGAAGGCTGGCGGCGGCTTGGGCATCGTATTGGTTGCAATCGGCAAAGTTAATTTGAATGGCACGGACGTCTTTAACTGCAGTCAAATTAACTTCTACCCACTGCTCAGGTGTATGATCAGCGGCGGTCCACCAAGTCTTGGCGTTTTCGTCAACGACCTGGTCCAGATTCGTGCCAGATGACGCTTTGACAGGCTTGTGATAAGAAAGCAACATCCAGTCAGGATCAGAGAATGCTGGTGCGTCGCGGTTGATTGGCCAATTGCCGAAACGTTGATCGCAATAGAGTTCCCCGGCTGCATCGACACCAGCTTTCCATAAACCGAGGCGCCGTTCAAAGATATGATTGATGCTGATTTGAGATGACGAGATGTGCCAGAGACGCTTGTCTGGCGCAACAACCGTTGAGCCATGGCCGGCCCCGGTCATAAAGCCACCAGGCTGATATGAGAAGGGGTTGTTCGGCGCTTGGATAAAGGGCCCAAGGGGTGATTTAGCAGTATACACCCCGTCGCAGTAGATATTATATTCAGTTGCGGGGCATGCATATTGTAAGTAGTATGTATCACCGATTTTGTTGGTCCATGCGCCTTCAAGCCACGAATCGTAACTAAATTGTCTACGCAAGTCGTGGAAGCGTCGATTGATTTCGCGGATATCTTGCGGATCCTTGAGCGATTCGATGGCTTGTTGGACGTGTTGCAGAATTTCAGTATCAGTTAACGGCGCAACATTATCATCACCAACACGTTCGTAACCATTCTTGTGCGGGTGCAGTTCCATTAGCAGTTGTGGTGTGCCGATCATTGTCAGCGTGGTGGCATCCAGTTCAACGCCATATAGCGGCGATTCGTTGGAACAACCCCAGTAGAAGTAGAGGCGGCCATCATCATCACGGAAAAGATGCGGATCCCAGAAAGGAAAAGTACCGGTGATTTCTTCGAAAGGCCTGGTGAAAGGATCTGTTGTCCGGTAAAACGAGCAATTCTCATCGCTGGCAGAGGCTGTGTAATAGAGATAGTCGCCGATGACACAAACGTCTGGCGCGTAGTCGTAAATTGGCATGTCAAAGGGAAACTTGTGAAAGGCCCAGTTGCACAAATCAGTACTTGTATAGAAACCGCCTGAAACCGAAGGGAAGAGCATGTATTGGTCCATGAAATAAATCAAGGTCGGATCTGCAGCTTCCCGATAAAGCGTCGGGTGGTCGTGATCATCATTGGGGAAGCGCTGATATTTGTACTCGATATTGATCGGATTGCAATAGTACATACTTAGAGGCTCCTTTCTACTATGAAAAGGTAGTTGTAAAACCAGTAGATAAACGATTTTCCGTACTTAATGTGGAGCGTAATAAGTTTAATCGATGATGACATGTGTTTCCTTGGTGATCAGCGCTAAGGCGTTGAACATGAATGCCCACTGGAAAACGGCATGAGAAGGTGCATAAATTGCAAAATAGCATAAGTCGCTAGTAAGAGGGTTTGCCGGAGTTTCAAGGCGCAAGGTAACGTTAGCAAGCCCTTTCACCGAACTGAGTATAATAATTATGCGCATTCCAAGTCAATCGGTAATCTGCCCATTATTTTCGTCAATTTTGTTGGGTATAGTCGCGTCATATCGGAAAATAATTACTAGAATATATCAATATGTTGATCTGTGATCTGCCTGGCTGCCGCATACACCAACCTAAGTCGCGGTTTAGCGGCCTTGCTTGCGCCACTGACTGGGGCGCTGGCCGACTTTGGTCAAGAAGACGTTAGAGAAGTAATGTGGATCGCTGAAAGCCAGGCGATTGGCGATTTGGGCACTAGTCAAATTCGTATGGGTGAGCAAGATCTTGGCCATGGCGATCCGCCGATTCAGCAGGTATTGGTAAGGCGGCAAGCCGAATGCCGTCTTGAACTGGCGCGTCAATTGCGCCGGGGAAAGATTGATCGCCGCAGCCAGCGTGGTGATGGCCACAGGACTTTCCAGGTGGTTGTCTAAGTAGATACGCATTTGTTCTGCCAATGGGGCATGGAGATTCGGCAAGTGTTGCTGCTGCTCATGATGAAGCGTCAGCAGCAGCTCGTGAACCAGCACAGTGCCTTGCATGGTTCTGGCTTGGGGATCTAAGTATGTTTTGTGGCAGAAAGCCAAGATGCGATCAAGGATCGCTTGGGTGTTCAGGCCTGAGAACAAGATTTGGCTGCCTAATTGATATTGATCACAAAGCTGTTGGATCACACTGCCTGCTGCGTTGACCCAGATCTTCTGCAAAGGCGCTTTAGGGTCTGACCAGTAATCATGGTCGTCGCCTGCCATTAGCAAATAAGTGTCGCCGGCTTTGACGTTGACGCGCTGCTGGTTGATCACTAAGGTGCCGCGACCGGCTTGGACATATTCAATATCAAATACTGAAGATGGCCGGCGGGTGATGTGGTAGCTGGCAGAAGGGTAGGTGATGCCGGCCAGCTCGATACGAAACAACGCCGGATCTTCAAATTGGGAAGGCAAGAAACCGTAAATCGTTTCATCCATGCGTGAAATCCTCACTCTTTTAAGTGGATTATATATGGTGCTGAACGGTAGAACATTTATACTGTAAGCGATATCAATTAATCGCAGAAGGTAGGTAAGTGCAATGAATCAGATTCCTCGACCGGAGTATCCACAACCGCAGTTTCAGCGGGAAACTTGGCAGAACTTGAATGGTCAATGGGATTTCTTGATTGATGCTGGGGCAAGCGGCTTGGATCAGCACTTCGAAACGACTGGAACGTTTGATCGCCAGATCACAGTGCCGTTTGCGCCGGAAAGTCCGCTTAGCGGGATCAATGAGAAAGACTTCATGCAGGCGGTGTGGTATCGCCGGCACATCACCTTGACCGAAGCACAACTGCAGAATGTGGTGCGGCTGCATTTTGGCGCGGTGGATTATGAAGCCCATGTTTTCGTGAATGGTGAAGAAATTGGCCAACATCGCGGCGGGTATGCGTCGTTTGCCTTTGATATTCAAGCGGCACTGGTGCCAGGTGATAACACTTTGGTGATTTGTGCCATTGATCACTTGCGTTCAGGGGCTCAGCCAAGCGGCAAGCAAAGCCGCGCTTATCAATCACAAGGCTGCGATTACACCAGAACAACCGGGATCTGGCAAACAGTATGGCTGGAATTCCTGCCGATCGTGCATGTGCAAGACGTTCAATTCACCCCCAACCGGCTGGCACAAAGCGTGACGGTAGCGGTAACGTTAGCTGGACAAGCTGACTTGGCAGTCGCCGTCAGCTACCAAGGCCAAGCGTGTGGTCAAGCACAACTTGATGGCGCTCATGGCCAAGTCAGCTTCACGATCCCGCTATCTGAAGTGCATCTTTGGGAAGCGGGGCATGGGCGGTTGTATGATGTCACCGTCAGCTTTGGCGCAGATACGGTTAAGAGCTACTTTGGCTTGCGCGATGTGCGCTTTGACGGGCTGAAATTCTTGTTGAACGACCAATCGGTATTTCAGCGCTTGGTGCTTGATCAAGGCTTCTATCCGGACGGAATCTACACCGCGCCAACTGATGAGGCTTTCAAGAAGGATATCCAATTGTCTTTGGATGCAGGCTTTAACGGAGCCCGGCTGCATCAGAAGGCCAATGATCCGCGCTTGTTGTATTGGTGCGACAAGATGGGTTACTTAGTATGGGGCGAAATGGCCAGCTGGGGTGTGGACATGGCCAGTGCTGAAGGCCTGTACAATTTCTTGCCGGAATGGGAAGAAATTGTGGCACGAGATATCAATCACCCGGCGATCATTACTTGGTGTCCTTTCAACGAATCTTGGGATATCAACGGGCGTCAGCAGCGCAAAGACGCCATTAGTATCGTTTATGCCACAACTAAGCAACTGGACCCAAGCCGCCCTTGTGTCGATGTCAGCGGGAACTTCCACACTGCGCAAACTGATGTTTACGATTTGCATGACTATGAGCAAGATCCAGCAAAGTTTGCTGAACATTTCGACGGCAGCAAATGGCCAAACGGTCAATTCCGCGACGAGCACGAAGGCCGGCAGTATTACCACGCTGGCTGGCCGTTGGCGGTATCTGAATATGGGGGCATCAAGTGGGCACCTGATGTGGCCAAAGATGCGGCTTGGGGGTATGGTGATGGACCAGAGACGCCAGAAGCTTTCTTGGCGCGTTACAAAGGGTTAACTGAAGTATTGTTGAATGATCCGCGAATCTGTAGTTTCTGCTATACCCAACTTTATGATGTTGAGCAAGAACGCAACGGATTGTATTATTACGATCGCACGCCGAAGTTTGATGTGGCGTTATTTAAAGCGATCAACGCGCAAATTGCGGCGATCGAACGTTAAACGGTGTGTGATTTAAGGCAAAGCACAACGGACTGCTAGTTTTATAGACAGGGAGAAAACACATGAACGGACTTGGCGGCTTAGGCGTCAGGTCTGTTTGCGCATCCCGTCGCGTTGCGCGACGCAGTTCGCCGAAGCAACCAGATTAATCAGTTGGCCGCTTAAAGATGATTAGGGGCAACGGTGTCGCCTTCGATCAGCTTGAACGACAGGTTAACTTTTTCAAAGAACTTCGGCTCGCGGTATTTCTTGATCAGTAGGTTGACCGCCGTACGGCCTATTTCATTCTCATCTTGTTCAATATGGGTGAAAGTGAACGGGTGTGGGTCAAATTCATTGCGGGCTGGTGAATCGAAACAAACCACGGAGACGTCTCGCGGGATGACTTTGTGAAGTTGTTCTAATGCGCGTTGTGCAAGTAAAGCCACATTGAACTCGGAGCAAACTAGTGCGGTGATTGCTGGATCGGCCAACAGAAATTGCTTGATCTTGGCGACGTCTTCGGCAAGCTTACCTGCGGAGTTGGGAACGACAGAACTGACTTGCGAGAAGATTTGGGTGCGTGAAAACGGCAACTGGTGCTCGATTTGAGCAGAGATAAAGCCGGTGATCCGTTCATCGATGGTCGTCACAGCACTGTTGGCGTTGATCATGCCCAAATGTGTATGACCGCGATCGATCAGGTAGTCAGTCAAGGCCTTAGCGGCCACTTCGTTATTGGTCTTCACACTTGAAATCGGTAATTCGCCCATCAGCCGGTCGAGCACGACCACTGGGAAATTCTTGGCGATGAGTTCGATGAGCTTAGGTGAAACGTACTCAGACGAGGTTGGTAGAATGATCAATCCTTGCACGCCCATGGCAATCAGTTCGTTGATCGCCTGACTTTCAACTTGGCGATCGCCATAACTGATCTTGACGATGAAGTCGACTTTATCAGGCTCGGCATAGAGGATGCTTCTTAAGATTGTCGTGCCGAAATAGTCAGTGAAGTTAGTAGTCACCAACCCGAATAGAAGATGTGAGTGGTTCGTTGGCTGCGGCTCAAGCGGTGTAGTTGCCGTTACGGTCGTACCTTTACGGGGCTTGCGCGTGATATACCCATCGGCCGAGAGTAATTCCATGGCTTTCTTGATCGTGATGACGCTGACGTTGAATTGTTCGCTCAAGATATGATCGGTGGGTAAATTTGCTCCCAATGGATACTTGCCTGAACGAATGTCGGATTGAAGTTGTTGATATATCGTGTAGTACAAGGGTGTCTTAGACATGTGTTGCCTCCTTGGCAAGGCCGGTCGATCGCGGATTCTTTTATATTTAATATAATAATATCGAGAAATTAAAAATCAAGGCCAAAATTATTTTTCCTGTAAGCGTTGACACGTGCTTGAATACGGGGTATATTCTCCGTGGATCCAATAATATATAAATATAGTCAATCGGCGCGCGAACGACTATTGTTAAGCTTTTGTGGGTAATTGGTGCTAGGATATAGAACGCAGATTTAGATGGTTCCTTCAATTTCGGTAGTGGACTGTTAGCCCGGCTCTCGGTATGTAAGTTCACCTTCACAGTTAATTGGAAATGGCTGGCATGGCTTAAAGGGGGTCGTGTGAGTCATAGACGTGAGTATGGGTTGACCGTTAATTGTATACAACGCTCTTATTTTAGGAGGGAAAATAATGAACACGAAACACAAGGTACTGCTGATGGCCGCCTCTGCGGTCATGGCAGTCAGTGCGTTTGGCTTGGTGGGTTGTGGCAAAAAGTCCTCAAACGATAGCAGCAGCAAGAACCAAAAGCTGACAGTCTGGACGCAGTTTGCAACACCAGCTACCTCAGCGAAAACTTGGCATGATTCTCCGTGGCATGCCGGGTACGCCAAAGCAACTGGCATTGCTGTGGATTGGAAGTTTCCTGCCAAAGGGAACACTGGCGATCAAGCTTTTAACCTGATCACCGCTCAGAAGGATCTGCCTGACATCATGGGTTATAGTTTCATGGACAAGGCAGATCAGTACATTAAACAAGGCATTATTCGTGACTTGACGCCGGATATTAAGAAGAAGGCGCCAAATTACTGGGCTTACCTACAGGCACATCCGGACTTTGCTAAGGCGATGCGCACTGATAGTGGTAAGTATTACATGTTTGGTTACACCAAGCAATACGATTGGATGACTTCTTGGCAAGGACCAATCATTAACAAAACATATTTGGACAAACTTGGTATGAAGGAACCAACCAATATCAAGGAATGGGATGCCTATCTGGTTGCGGCCAAGAAGAAGTTTGGCGCAACGCTGACGACCCAAGGGGTTGCATCTCCGGGCTTTGCCGGTGCATTTGGCGCATACGGGACTAGCGCGCTCAATTACTACGTGGATAACGGTAAGGTCAAAGTTCCGCAAACAAGTAAGAATTGGAAAGATTTGATGACTTGGTACGCTTCGTTGTACAAGCGCGGTTTAATTGACAAGGACTTTGAAACGCTTGATGGCGAAGGCCTTGCGACAAAGGTCGCCAAGGGCAAAGTTGCTGCAACCATTGGCAGTGGTGCCGATGTCGGCAACTGGAACGATACCCAGGCCAAGAACAAAACCGCTAGTCGCTTTGAAGCAGTGGGTTATCCAAAACAAGCGGATGGTGCTGAGTCTGCCTCAATCTTTGGCGGCAATAAGTACAGCGCAAATGGTTTTGCAATCTCAACTTCTTGTCCAGAAAGCAAACTTGACGAAGCGTTTAAGTGGATGGATTACGCCTTTTCCAAGAAGGGTATCTACTACTGGAACTATGGTATCAAAGGCGAATCCTATAACATCAAGAATGGCAAAGTTGTGTTGACGGACAAGGTTACCAACAACCCACGCGGGATTGGCGAAGGCCGCTTTCTTTATGGCGAAGCCCACAATGGTGCCGGTGTTCAGTTGGCTGAAGGTGGTATGCTGACGAAGCCTGACACAGATGGCTCGAAGATTTGGTATGCATCTGGCAAAGGCTACATGAAGAAAGTTATGCCAGCGGTCACATTGACTAATGCTGAATCCAAGACTGCAGCAAGTCTTGAAAACACGATCAGCACGTACCTTGCTGAGCAAACCAGCAAGTTCATTACAGGTAAGCAGCCAATCAACGATTCCACCTACAAGGCCTTGATCGATCGGATGAACAAGGATGGGCTTCAGAAAGATCTGAAGATTCGTCAGGCTGCGTACGATCGCTTCCAGAAGCGTTAACTTACGGTTAGCTTGATGTTATTTCAAAATTAAAAAGGGGATGAGACAATGGATTCAGAGATTGCCACTCCAGTATTACCCCAAAAATCAGGCAAACCGCACAAAATGAAGTTCTCGCTGCGCCTGAAACGTGATCTCAAAAATAATGGCCTGAAGTATATCATGGTCATGCCCATTATCGTTTACATTTTCGTCTTTGCTTATCGCCCAATGTATGGGTTGCTGATGGTGTTTCAAGACTATGTACCACGGCTAGGAATTTCGGGAAGCACCTGGGTTGGATTTGCCAATTTCACTCGTTTCTTCCACGACTCGAATGCGTGGCGCGTGGTGGGCAACACCTTGCGTATCAGCGTGATCAGCATGATCTTCGGGTTCCCAGCACCAATCATCTTGGCGCTGTTAATTAATGAGATTCACAATAAAGTTTTCAAACGGCTGGTGCAGACCATTTCGTACATGCCTTACTTTATTTCAATGGTCATTATGTGCAGCTTGATTCGTTTCTTCGTTCAAAGTGACGGGCTGATTCCTGAGTTCTTGTCCTGGTTTGGGATTGCAAAAACCAACATGATTGCCTCGCCACATTTGTTTATTCCGATTTATGTTATCTCGGATATTTGGCAAAACGCAGGGTGGAGTTCAATCATTTACTTAGCAGCGCTGTCATCAATCAATTCTGAGCTGTACGAGTCAGCCCGGATGGATGGCGCAAGTCGGATGGAGCAAATGTGGCATATTACGTTACCAGGACTGCGGCCAACAATTATCTTGCTGTTTATCTTGGGAATGGGCGGACTCTTAGGTGTCGGTTTTGAAAAGATTCTGTTGCTGTATTCCCCGTCGACCTATTCTGTGGCTGATGTGATCTCAACGTATACTTATCGACTAGGGTTGCTCAACGCGGACTATAGTTATTCCGCGGCGATTGGGTTATTGAATACTTTAGTGAACGTGACGTTGCTTGTGATTACTAATACCATTTCCAAGAAGGTCAGTGGCAGTGGGCTCTTCTAGAAAGGAGAAGACAAGATGGAATTATTCTCAAGGCATAAGCCTAAGTCCAAGGAGCTGCTGCAGGAAACTACCGGCGACCGGATCTTTGGCGGGTTCAATACCGCCTTCATGATTTTTCTCATGATAGTGTGTCTCTATCCAATTTGGTTTGTGGTGATGGCATCGTTTTCGGATACTGCGTCGATCCAAGCCAACTTGGGCCGGCTGCTGTGGCCACACAACTTTTCAATTATGGCGTATCGTCAGGCACTTGCGCACCCTCTGGTTGTCTCAGGGTTTCGGAATATCTTCTTCATTCTGATTTTCTCGCTGCCTTTACAGATGATCATGACAGTCTTTTGCGGCTACTTCATGTCTGCTAAAGACATGATGTTCAAGACGCCGATTATGATCTATCTGCTGTTCACCATGTACTTTGGTGGTGGGTTAATTCCAGGTTACTTGAACCAGCGGCAATTGGGTTTGTATAACAACTTATGGGCTCTGATCATTCCTGGGGCGTTGAGTCTCTATAACGCGATCGTCTGCAAATCGGCTATCGACGCCATTCCAAATTCGCTGGTTGAATCAGCTTATATGGACGGGGCCACTGACTTCACGATTCTGACCAAGATCGTGCTGCCACTGATTAAGCCGACGTTGGCTGTCATTCTGCTTTGGTATTTCGTTGGGACGTGGAACAGTTGGTTTGGTGCCTCGATTTATATTGAGGATAGTAACTTGCTGCCAATTCAGAATGTTTTGCGCAGTGTGTTGATTGCTAATGATGCTGCACTGAATAGTGCTCAAGGTTCTTCATCAGCTGGGATCAACCAATTTGCCGAGACGATTAAGTATTCAGTAATTGTAATTTCCACCCTTCCAGTCATGTGTGTCTATCCTTTCGTGCAGAAGTACTTCACGAAAGGCGTCATGATTGGATCTTTGAAGGGCTGATCGAAATACGGATTCGAAGGAGTGATCAACTATGAAGTATTTGGCTAACTCAGATAGCTTATTCTCCCGAGTGGGTGGCATGCTTGTGAATCTCGTCATGTTGAACGTCGTTTTTCTGGTGACGTGCATTCCCATTGTAACAATTGGGATCAGCACAACCGCATTATTTACGGTCACCTTTAAGATGATTAATACGAACGAAAATACAGGTCTGGTTAAACTGTACTTCTCTGCTTGGAAAGAAAACTTTGCTCGCGGTTTGGCTTTAGGGCTAACTCAAATAGCGCTAACAGTCCTTCTGGTCATCCTCCTGAAGATCCAGCAAGTGTTACCAACCATCAGCTTTGTTATTGGCGGCGTTGGCGTGCTTGTTGCGGCAATGTATTATGGTCTGGCCTTTGTCTATGTGTACGCATATACCAGCCGCTACAATGATACTTATTGGAACAGTCTGAAGGCTTGTGTGCAGATGGGTTTGCGTAAGTGGCAGCAAAGCGCTGCGCTGTTGATTACGCTTATCGCAATTGTCCTGCTGATGTCTTCTGCTGCGTGGCTCTTGGCATTGGGCATGATGATCTTGACCGCCTTTGGTTTCTCCGGGTTGGCATATCTGGCATCAGCAGTTGAGCTTGATGTGTTCACCTCATTTGAAAAGCAGCGCTGACAATTGTAGCAATAACTCAGTTCGTTAGAAGGATAGGGTCAGTACCTGCATAAGGGGGATTTGCCATGAAGTATTCGTCTAACTCGGATAGTTTGTTCACCCATGTCGGCAGCAAACTCGCCAATTTGACCATACTTAATCTAATTTATCTGTTAACGTGCTTGCCGATCGTCACGATTGGTGTCAGCACTACCGCGTTGTTTAAGGTGACCTTCAGCATGGTCAACGAACACCAAGACACAAAGCTGGTGAGAACCTACTTCAAAGCGTGGAAAGATAATTTTGGCCGCGGGCTCAGCTTGGGCTTGATCCAATTGTGGCTGCTGATACTTCTGCTTGTCCTCTTACAGATCCAACAGGCCTTGTCGGCGCTTAGCTTTGTCATTGGCGGTATCGTCGTCTTAGGGGCGGCAATCTTGTATGGCATCCTCTTCGTGTATGTCTATGGCTATTCCGCGCGTTATCACGATAAGCTGTGGCACAGTATCAAAGCCTGTGTGGTAATGGGCGTGATCAAATGGCGGCAAACTGCGGTGCTTCTGATCACTGTGATTAGTTGCTTGTTGGTCTTGCCATCAACGGCTTGGTTATTGGCACTGGGGATGATGGTGTTCGTCTTGTTTGGCTTTGCTTTGCTGGCTTATCTGGCGGTGCCTGTGCAGATGGCTGTTTTCACAGCGTTTGAGCCGCATAGCCAACACCCGAATGAATCGGCGGTGACTGAATCAGGTGAAGCATCTGATGATGAAGCTCGCCTAGCAGGCAAGTAGCGAGTTGAGCGACACGAGTGAGGAGTGGACATGACATTTGTAGAATATGCTGATCTTGGCCAGCAAAGCATTGATAAACTGTTTGCTAGCGATGATCCGCATCAGTATGTCAATAATGTTTATCCTGTGCGATCAGCTCAGGATAACGCGATTTTTAATTATTGGTGGGTGGCACATTTGGTCGACACGCGGATCGATGGGTATCTGCGCGGTCAGAATCAAACTTATCGTCAAGGGGCCGAAGCGGCGTACTTGGCGAATAAGAACCGCAACTATGGGCGCTTAACGCATGAGTTCTATGACGACATGTTGTGGAATGCCTTGGCTGCACTGCGGTTATACGAAATCACCGGGAAGCAGACTTATCTCGATGATGCCAAAGATGTTTGCCAAGATATTTTCACGACTGGCTGGAACTTGGCAGCCGGTGGCGGCTTTGCTTGGAAGCGGACGCAGATCAATTACAAGAACACACCGGTCAATGGGCCGCTAATGATCTTGGCGCTGCGTTTGTACCAAGTGGATCCTGATCCTGTGTATCTCAAGACCAGCTTGGAGATCTTGCATTGGCTGCATTACACGCTGGTGGATCCAGTCACCGAATTTGTCAATGATGGGATCAACAGTCGTGGGACTAATGAAGTTGATCCATGGCAGTTCACGTATAATCAAGGCACCTATATCGGCGCATTAGTCGAGTTCTATCATGTAACGCGAGACCCGCGTTACTTGGACAAGGCGCTTAAATGTGCCAAGACGGCCATTAAGACCTTCGCGCCGGAAGGGATCTTGTTGGATGGCGGCGACGGTGGAGATGCTGGGTTGTTTAAAGGAATCTTATACCGTTACATGGTGTTGTTATACAAGGCGAGTCACGAGGAATTTCTCAAAGACTTCATCTTGAATGCAGTACAGGTATTGGTGAAGAATGACTTCATCGAAGAGACGTTAATGGCTGATCGTAATTGGCAGCCATATCAGGAGGGTCAAGCGATCCTCTTATCAGACGAAGTAGGTGCTGTCATGTCGCTTGAAGCTGCTGCCGCAATCGAATGATTAACTGATAGCTATCTACTAATTGTAGGTAGCTATCTTTGCGATAGGGGAAACTTCGCGTCACTTAATTTATAAAAAGCTCAAACGCACGTGCAATGATGCGCGGGAAATGATGAGGTGGAACATTGTTTAGTCTAAGAAAATTGCAACAACAAACGCATTTGATCAAGGAATTCTGGGAGAATGAGTTACAAGACACTTATCAAGTCAGCATTTTCCACGATCAACGACCGACCCATACGACCTTACCAGAAGCGGCAGAATTTAGTGCTTTTGCCCCAGGCCAGCAATTCAGCGGCCATGACCAATATTATTGGCTGAAGTTTCCAGTGGTGGTGCCGGCATTGGCTGATGGTGCGCAATATCAAATCAATGTCCAGGTGCTAAGCAATCAAGATAATGGCAACTCGATCGCTGAAGGCATGGTGTTTGCCGATGGCATGCCGATCCAAGCTGTCGATGGCAATCACCGCGACATCATGTTGGATGACAGTTACCGGTATCAGCAAGTGACCATCGCCATTTGCTTCTGGACAGGCTTAGGCAGCAATACCTTATATCCTGAGCCGGTTTATACTTATCACGCGATCCGCGGCGGCGTCTTTGATGCGGATGGTTATTACACCTGGCGTTATTTGGACGTCATGGCGCAAACCGTGGCTGAATTTGACGATGATGAACCGCTGAAGTATGCCTACTTGAATGTGATGAACCAAGTTGTTAAGTTATTCAACTTCGGGGCGCTGGGCCATGCGGCTTTTGCCGAGAATACCAAGCAGGCATTGGCATTGATCCATCAGTTCACCAAAGCGCATGCTGGCCAAGACAAGCAGTTCAACATTGCTGCAATCGGCCACACCCATATCGATGTGGCTTGGTTGTGGCGGCTGCAGCACACCAGAGAGAAGACTGGGCGCTCTTTTGCCACTGAATTGAGTCTGATGAAGCAATATCCTGAGTATGTGTTCATGCACAGCACGCCGCAAGTTTATGATTTCGTGAAGCATGATTATCCGCAGCTCTATGAACAAATCAAGCAGCGGGTCCAAGAAGGGCGTTGGGAGCCTGATGGGGCCACTTGGCTGGAACCGGATATGAATATTCCATCAGGTGAATCGATTACGCGTCAATTCTTGTATGGCGGGAAGTTCTTCAAACAGGAATTCAATGCCAAACAAACCGTGTTGTGGCTGCCTGATGTCTTCGGCTATTCCGCTGCTTTGCCGCAGATCATGCTGGGCTTTGATATTCATAACTTCATGACCACCAAGATCTCTTGGAACGATACCAACCACATGCCGCATGATACCTTCGATTGGGAAGGCATCGACGGCAGCAAGGTTTTGACCTACTTCATCACCACGGTTGATCAAGGCGACGACTACAAGCATGGTGACGGCTTCTTTGCCACCTATAACGGCCAGCTGACACCGCACAGTGTCTTAGGCAGTTACCATCGCTATCAAGACAAGCTGCAAAACGACGACTTGCTGTTGTCGATGGGTTACGGCGATGGCGGCGGCGGCCCAACTCGGGAAATGGTCGAAAACGAACAGATCATGAACGAGCTGCCAGGTTTGCCAAGCGTGCACCCGACACGGGTCGACGATTTCTTCAAGCAGCTGCGGGCGAACTTTGCCGCTAGCGGCCAGGCGGTACCGCAATGGGCTGGGGAGTTATACTTCGAATATCACCGCGGGACCTATACGTCACAAGCGCGAGTCAAGAAAGAAAATCGCCAACTCGAATATGCCTTGCGGGCGTTGGAGATCCGCGCCACTGAGGCACAGGTCTATGCCAATGTGCCTTATCCGGCGGAAAAGATCCAAGCACTATGGCAAATCGTGATGCGCAACCAGTTCCATGATATCCTGCCAGGGTCTTCGATCCATGAAGTCTATACCGATAATGCGGCAGAATATCAGCAGGCTTTTGCCGGCATCAAGGCGTTGAATGCTGATTTGGATCAAGCCTTGCGCGGTCAGCTTGAAACGGCCTTGACGGTGCGCAATGATTTGGCTTGGGCGCGCCAAGCGGTGATCACCGTTGACCAACCTAATGCTGGACATTATGAAACCGAAGATGGCACCGTATTGACCAGTGTGCGGCAAGGCACTGCGCTGATCGTGCAAACGCCAGTGGTACCGGCGTTAAGTGAAATGACGTTGAAGTTCGTGGCAGGCGCAGATGCCACTGACGCATTGCCAGCTGAAACTGCTGGCCAAGGCGTTGAAACGGCGCAATATCGGGTAACTTGGGATGCAAGCGGCGTGTTGACTTCAGTGTATGACAAGACCAATCAGCAAGAAGTCATCAATAGCTTGGGAGGCAACCGCTTAACAGTTTATGAAGATCGGCCGCTGGATTGGGACAATTGGAACATCGACGCCGACTATGTGGACAAAGCCACCCAGCTGCAGGCCAATCAGGTTCAAGTCACGGAATATTCAGCTTTGCGTACTGTGGTCACGTTCACTTATCGCTTCCAAGCCTCAACGATCACCCAACAAATGATCTTAACTGCAGGCTCGCCGCGCATCGACTTTGATACCAAAGTGCAATGGCATGAACACCATCAACTATTGCGGGTCGCTTTTGACACAACGGTGCAAGCCAATGAAGCCACTTATGACATTCAATATGGCAATGTGCGCCGCTCGACACATCGCAACACGTCTTGGGACGTGGCCAAGTTTGAAACAGTTGGCCACAAGTGGGGCGATTTGTCCCGGCCGGATTATGGCGTGGCGCTGCTTAACAATGCCAAGTATGGCTATGACATCACCGAACATACCTTGTCGCTGTCTTTGATCAAGTCAGGCCAAGGCCCAGATCCAGAGGCGGATCAAGGCACGCACCACTTCACCTACAGCCTGCTGCCACATCGCGGCAACTTTGTTGAAGGCGGCGTGGAACAACAAGCCAGTGAATTGAACGTACCATTGACGCAAGCTGTTGGCCAAGTGGCAGATGATCAGCAAGCATTATTTGCCTTCGGTGCAGATCAGCTGCCAGTAGCAGTAGATGCCATCAAGCAAAGCGAAGACGGCCAGCGCGTGATCTTGCGCCTGCATGATTACAGTGGCGCTTGCTCGACCTTGAAGTTCAAGCCGCAATTTACTTATCAAGCAGCCGCATTGACTAATCTTGCTGAAGTGGCGCAACAAACCATTGCAGCTGTTGATGGCTGGTTTGAAATTTCGTTGAAGCCTTATCAAATCGTAACCGTTGCTTTTAGTCGCTAGGGATACGACCATTCAAAAGGGGTAAAGTCATGAATAAATTGCAACCACGTGCGCGATATTTCGATTACCAAGATCTGCAAAGCGCGTTGGCGTATCAAGAAGACGCTTCTTCATATGTGCATTCGTTGAACGGTACTTGGTCCTTTGCCTACCTGCCTAACCCGCGGGAGATCCCGGAAGCTTTCAAAACCGGCGATTACAGTGCAATCGATTGGCAATCGATCACAGTGCCAGGGCACATGGAGCTGCAAGGCTATGGCAAGCCGAATTACACCAACGTTGACTATCCAATTCCCGTTGCCGCCCCAGATGTGCCAGCAGAGAATCCAACCGGCTTGTATTATCGGACCTTCAACTATCAGCCAAGCTTGCCGCGGCAGATCCTGCGCTTTGACGGGGTCGATTCGATCTTCACCGTATGGCTCAACGGTAAGTTAGTCGGCGACGGTCACGGCAGCCGGTTGATGAGTGAGTTTGATATCACCGACTTGCTGGTGGCAGGCGAGAATTCGATCGCCATTGAAGTGGAGAAGTGGTCTCAGTATTCGTTTATTGAAGATCAAGATATGTGGTGGCTGGCAGGCATTTTCCGCGATGTCACTATTGTTGAAGCCGGCGAGTTGAATGATGTGCAAATCACGCCGGTATATGGTGCCAACGGCTGGGAAGCCAAAGTCGTCGTGGCCAGTGTGGCCAAAACCTTCACGCCGCTGCAAGCCACAGTATACTTCAAAGATACTGCGGTGGTGCAAACGACGTTGACCAGTGATACCACGCTGATCGCCATTCCAGATGCCAAAGAGTGGACCAATGAAACACCGAATCTCTACACATTGGTGCTGGAAGACGTGCCAGGTGCCGCGTTTGTACCGGTGCGCTTTGGGTTGCGCCGGGTGGAAATGATCAATTATCAGATCTGCTTGAACGGGGTGCCGGTGTTGTTTAACGGCGTCAATCGTCATGAGTTTGACCCGGAACATGGCCGTGCGCTGAGCAAGGCGTATATCCGCTCGGAAGTTATCCAAATCAAGTCCAACCACATCAACGCCATTCGCACGTCGCATTATCCAAACACCCCATATTTCTATGATGTGTGTGACGAACTTGGGGTATTGGTGATCGACGAATGCGATTTGGAAGCCCATGGCATGTGGGTCGCTGAAGTGCCAGCCAAGGATCCGTATTGGGAGGCAGAATTCGTCTCCCGCGGTCAGCGCATGGTCCATCGCGACTTCAATCACCCGTGTGTGCTGATTTGGTCGTTAGGCAACGAAAGTGATTTTGGCCCGAACTTCGTGGCGATGGCCAATGCCATGCGCCAAATCGATCCCAGCCGCTTGATCCATTATGAAGGCGATCGGCAAACCGAAGTGGCTGACATGTACAGCACCATGTACACCGGCGTTGAAGAGCTTGAACAACGCGCCGCCAAAGCCGGCCACCGCAAGCCGCAGATCTTGTGTGAATACGGCCACGCCATGGGTGCTGGGCCTGGGAGCTTGCAAGATTACCAAGACGTCTTCCAGTTGTATGACGGCTTGCAAGGCGGCTTCATTTGGGAGTGGAAAGACCATGGCATCAAAGTCGGTGACCGCTATGTTTGGGGCGGCGCCTTTGATGAACCAGTTAATGATGGGGTCTTTTGTATTGATGGCTTAGTGCGGCCTGATCGTAAGCCTTCACCAGGCTTGTTAGAATATGCCAAAGTCATTCAACCGTTGAAATTCTATGTGGCCCAAGACCATGTGGTGGTGCAAAGTTTGTATCACTATCGGACTTTGGATCAACTGGAATTGCAATGGCAGCTGCAAGTGCAAGGCCAAACTGTGGCAGACGGCCGCATCACTATGCAGCCGCTGGGGCCTGGCGAATTGTCTGAGGTGATGGCCTTGGCGGTCCCAGATGCAACCGGCGCTGATGTGTATTTGAACCTGGCGGTGGTGACCACAGCCGCTTATGATGTCTTTGCGCCTGGCAGTGTGATCGCCAGTGAGCAAACGCCTTATCAGCAATTGGCCACAGACGATGGTGAAGACGTGACTGTTGCCACCACGCCGGCGAGTGTCACCTTGACCCAAGGCGCTCAAACGGTGGTGATCGATCGCGGTACTGGCAATATCAAGCAGTTGACCAACGGTGAAAGCGCACTGCTGGCTGGCGAAATGGTCTTGAATCTTGACCGCGCCCCGATCAGCAACGAGATGAATGTCGTGCAAGCCCGCAAAGATAAGCGCATCGCGACGTTGTTCACCCGCTGCAAAGGATTAACTGTCACAGCTAGCGGCGATGCGGCAATGGTCTTGCTTCGCCAGCGCATCCAGCCGCCGGTGCTGGGTTGGGGGATCGAAGTCGCCGCTCAAGTTTGGTTGACGCCAGCCGGGTTGACGGTGCATACCCAAGCCTGGTTTGACGGCGATAAGCCTAAAGAAGTGCCGCGGATCGGCTATCAGCTGCCACTTTCTACAACGATCCAAGCCGTTGATTGGTTCGGCCGCGGCCCTGAGGAAAGTTATCCAGACAGCTTAGATGCTGCTCCGGTTGGCCGCTATCAAAAGACCCGCGCACAATGGGGCTTCCCGTATGTGGTGCCGCAAGAATCAGGCAACCGTATGGCGGTGCGCCAAGCAACGATCACCACTGCGGCTGCGCCAACTTTGGCCATTGATGCGTTGACCCCATTAAACCTGAATGTGGTCGGCGGCGATGGCCAACCGCTTGGCGCTCAAGCAAACGACGCCGTGCGCATTGACGCGCGGGTCCAAGCGCTTGGCAGCAACTCTTGTGGGCCGCGGCCGTTGGAGCGTTATCGCGCATACAGCGACCCGATCGACTACACGTTCACGTTAAGATTGGAGTAGTGTGATGACTTATCAAGCAGACACCAAGCGGTATGAGACGATGCAATATCGGCGCGTCGGTACCAGCGGGTTGAAACTATCAGCTTTATCATTAGGCTTATGGCATAACTTTGGGGATGTGGATCGCTTGGCCAATCAGCGTGCGTTGTTACATCGTGCGTTTGACCTGGGGATCACCAGCTTTGACATTGCCAACAACTATGGGCCAAGTGCCGGGTCTGCCGAGATCAATTTCGGCACGATCTTTAAAGAAGACTTCAAGGCGTATCGCGATGAAATGGTGATTTCGTCCAAGGCTGGCTACTACATGTGGCCAGGACCATATGGCGAATGGGGTTCGCGCAAAAGCATCATTGCCAGCGCCGATCAAAGCCTGAAACGGACGGGTTTGGAATATTTCGATATTTTCTATTCGCATCGACCGGATCCAGACACGCCTTTTGAAGAAACGGCACTGGCTTTAGATCAGCTCGTGCATCAAGGCAAGGCGCTATACATTGGCATTTCCAATTACTCACCTGCCCAAACCAAAGCGATCGCGGCGATTTTCCGCGAGTTGAAGACGCCTTATATCATCAGCCAGAATTGTTACAACATGTTCAACCGCGGGCCTGAAGAAGAAGGCTTGTTTGAGACGCTGACAGAAGGCGGTCAAGGCGGGATCGTCTTTAGCCCGTTGGCGCAAGGCTTGTTGACTGGGCGCTATCTCAATGGGATCCCAGAAGATTCCCGGGCCAACCGCAAAGACAGTCCGTTCTTGTCGGCAGATGATGTTGCGCGTAAGCTTGACCAAATCAAGGCCTTGAACGCCATCGCCGAGTCCCGCGGACAAACGCTGGCAGACATGGCTTTGGCGTGGGATCTGCGCCAGCCGGCAGTAGCCAGTGTGATCATCGGGGCCAGTCGCGTCAGCCAAATTGAAGACAACGTCAACGCGTTGGCAAAGCTGGAATTCAGCGGCGATGAATTGGCGGCGATCGATCAGATCCTGACAGAATGATGAGGATACAGCCAATGACAACTTTACTCACGACTGGGGCTAAGCACTTCATCGATGACATCACCAAGCGATGCGGTGCTGAGCACGCCAATTGGGCGGAAGTCTTCGCCCATGTCTATACTGATACTTTAGAGAATGCTTTATTGCCTGATGGCGACCAGCGCGTCTTTGCCTTAACCGGAGATATTCCGGCGATGTGGCAGCGCGATTCCACTGCCCAAGTCCGGCCGTATTTAGTGCCGGCGCAATCAGATCCGGAATTGGCTGAGGTGATTGCTGGGGTGATCCGGCGGCAATTGTTCAACATGCAACACGACCCTTATGCCAATGCGTTCAACCAAACCGCCAGCGGTGCCGGCCATCAAGATGACGAAACGGTGATGAGTCCTTGGATCTGGGAGCGCAAGTATGAACTGGATTCGTTGTGTTATCCAGCCCAATTGACCTACTTGTTCTGGCGCAACACCGGCCGCACCGATTTATTTGACGACGATTTCCAAGCGGCGATCAAACAAATGGTGCGGGTGATCCGCCAAGAGCAAGATCATGAACATTCTGCTTACCGCTTCCAGCGGCACAACGGGATCGCCAGCGACACCTTGCAAGACGGCGTTGGTGCACCAGTGGCTGCAACTGGGATGAGCTGGAATGGGTTTCGGCCGAGCGATGATGCTTGCACCTATGGGTATTTGATCCCGGCGAACCTGTTTGCCGCAACGACGCTTCGGCAATTGGCGACGATTTACCGCGAAGTCTTGAACCGCTTTGATGTGGCAGAAGAGTTGGAAGACTTGGCTGCCACCATTCATGATGGGGTGCTGGCTGCCGGGTTGACCACCAATGCTGCCGGTGAGCAGGTGCTGGCTTATGAAGCAGATGGCTTAGGCCATACGACCTTGATGGATGACGCCAATGTGCCGAGTTTGTTGAGCCTGCCTTATCTTGGTGCCATTGACGCCCAAGATCCGTTGTACCAAGCCACTCGGCGCACGATCTTAAGCACAGAAAATCCGTATTACTATACCGGCCGCCATGCGTCAGGCATTGGTTCGCCGCACACGCCAGCGCATTATGTGTGGCCGATTGCCTTGGCGATGACCGGTTTGACCAGTGACGATCAACAAGCCAAAGCCGATATTTTGGATCAATTGGCGGCGACCACTGCCGGCACCGGGCATATGCATGAAAGCTTTAATGTGGATGATCCAGAAGCCTTCACGCGGCCGTGGTTCTCTTGGGCGAACATGATGTTTTGCGAATTGGTCATGGATTATTATGGCTTGCGCGTGAAATACTAAGCAAACATGAGGTGGCGGCCGGAAGCAATTGGCTGACGCAGAAAGAAGGAAGAACATGTTGAAACAAGCGGTGCTTGGCCAAATCGACAACCGGCCGGTGCATGCCTATACGGTTACCAATGCCCATGGCGTGGAAATGACCGTCTTAGATTACGGGGCGACTTGGGATCGGTTGGCGATTCCCACGGCGCATGGCTTGCAGAACCTGTTATTGAATGTTGATGTGGCGACTTACGCTGGTGATAAGGCGTATTTTGGCAAAGCGCTGGGCCGCTTCTCCGGGCGAATTGGAAAAGACCAGCTGATCATATCGGGTAAGCCTTGGCCGCTGGTGCCTAATGAAGATGGTACGACTTTGCATGGTGGACCGCGTGGGTTCAGCAATCTGTGGTGGGATGCAGAAGCTGCTGATGACCATGTGACTTTCAGCCGGGTGATCCCCAGTGACTTAGACGGCTTTCCTGGTGATTTAGCCGCGACGGTGACGTATACGCTGACTGATGCTGATGAAGTGGTGATCGACTTCACCGGGGCCAGCACCGCAGATACTGTGTTTAATCCGATGAATCACGCCTATTGGAATTTAAATGCTGAAGATTCAACTATCGAGAACCATGTGTTACAGCTGCGCTCCAGCAAGCGGTATGCGTTGGCGGATAACAAAGTACCAACTGGGGAAGTGTTGGATAATTCAAACACACCGTATGATTTCACTAGTGGTGTTTCGGTAGGTGATGCGGTCGCACAACTGCAAGATATTCCGGAACAAGGCTTTGATGATATCTTTGCCATTGATAAACACACCGTGGATGAACCGGTGGCCACACTGCAAGCTGGCGGGATCAAGGTGGATTTCTACTCAAATCGCAATGCCTTGGTGTTGTTTACCAGCAACCATTTCGATGATAGTTTCCATTTTGTCGACAAGACGTCGCGGCAGTATATCGGCATCGTCTTGGAGCCGGAAACCACGCCGCTGGCGGCGGTGGCCCCGGCGTTTGGGGATGTGTGGCTGCGACCTGGGGAAGTAAGACATGAGCAGGCACGGTATGCGGTGAAGTGGTAAGAATATGATGGAACGGCGCGCACACTTGTTGTGGGCGCTGTTTCTGCAGTTGCTTGGATCAGTGCCTGATGTGGTTAATTATCAGGCTTGAACCTAAAAAATTTGGTCTGGGAAACTAACATGCTTACGCCATAATTTGGAGAAGTATCAGCTGTTATCTGTTGCGATAAAAAGTGGGAGGGACATTGTGTTATATCCTAAAAGTCAAACAACCAGCATGGACCCGCAAGTTTTCACTGCGCCTGGTCCAGAATATCGCGGGGCGCCGTTTTGGGCGTGGAACACCAAGCTTGATCAGACAATGTTGATCAAGCAGATCCACTATTTCAAAGAAATGGGGATGGGTGGGTTCCACATCCATGTCCGGATCGGATTAGATACGCCGTACTTAGGGCCAACCTTCATGGCAGACGTCAAGGCCGTTGCGCAGGAGGCCAAACAGGAACATCTGTTGACGTACTTGTATGATGAAGATCGCTGGCCTTCTGGTTATGGCGGCGGCAAGGTCACGCAAGATCCGGCGTTTCGCAGCCGTTATTTGGTGTTGACGCCGGTTGCCAATGAAGATCGTCCGCCACATGACGATTTCTTCATTTCTAGTGCCGAGGTGGTGTCTAATGGCCATGGTAAGCTGCTGGCTCGCTATGCTGTCACGCTTGAAGACGGGGCTTTGGCCAGTTATCGGCGCTTGGCTGATGACGAAAGCAGCACGGACTGTTGGTATCTGTACCTAGAAGTCGCCGAGCCCAGCCCTTGGTTCAACAATCAGACTTATGTAGACACCTTGAACAAGGCGGCCACACAGAAATTCATTGAAACGACGCATGAAGCGTATGCCAAAGTGCTAGGTGATGAATTCGGGGCGGAAGTGCCTTCGATTTTTACCGATGAACCACAGTTTGCCCATGAAACCACGCTTGAATCAGCTACTGATGAGCATCCGGTTATTCTGCCGTTCACCGAGCAATTTCTAACGCTTTATGCCGATAAATATGGCGCTGATTTTCTGGATACGATCCCGGAACTGATTTGGGAGCGGGCTGATCAGCAGCCGTCTGTGGCGCGGTTCCGTTACCATGATGAAGTCGCGGAATTGTTTGCTTCGGCGTATGCGGATACGCTGGGCGATTGGACTCAAGCGCATGGGTTGGCGCTGACTGGGCATGTGATGGATGAGCCGACACTGGACAGTCAAACGCATTCTACTGGTGAGGCAATGCGTTCATATCGTGCCTTGCAGGTACCGGGCATTGACATGCTAGTGGATTCGCGTGAGTATACTACCGCTAAGCAGGCGCAAAGCGCGGCCCATCAGTATGGTCGCGAAGGCACGATGAGTGAAGAATATGGCGTGACCAATTGGGACTTCGACTTCCGCGGGCACAAGCTGCAAGGTGATTGGCAAGCGGCTTTGGGGGTAACTTTGCGCGTTTTGCATTTGGCGTGGGCCAGCATGGCTGGTGAAGCCAAGCGGGATTATCCAGCGTCGATTTTCTATCAGTCGCCATGGTATCAGGAATACAGAATGGTCGAGGATCATTTTGCTCGGGTCAACACGGCGCTGACGCGAGGCAAGCCGATGGTGAAAATCGGCGTGTTGCATCCTATCGATACTTATTGGCTGCATTATGGGCCATTGGATCAAACTGGGATGATTCGCCAAGAGTTGGAACGGCACTTTGAAGACGTGACCCGGTGGCTGTTGTTTGGCCAGCTAGACTTTGACTATATTTCCGAAGGCTTATTGCCTAAACAGTGGCGACAAGGCGATGATGCGCGGTTACACGTTGGTGAGATGGCGTATGACGTGGTGGTTGTGCCTGGGTGCGAAACTTTGCGCCACACGACCCTTGATGCGCTGGAACAATTTAAGGCGCAAGGCGGGCAAGTCATCATCATGGGTAATGATCCATATTTGGAAGATGCCGAACCATCGACTGCGGTGAAAACTTTTGCCGCCGGGTGCGCGCATATTCCGTTTGCCCAAACCGCGCTGCTTCAAGCACTGGCTTCGGTGCGGACCATCGAGATCCGCCGCGCAGACGGCACGCTGGCCAGCGATTATCTGTATCAAATGCGCCATGAAGCTGACGGTGATTGGATCTTTATCGCCAATGGCAAGCCGACGCCTAATCGTGATGTGCCGCGCGGCGAAACGGTAACGATCGCGCTGCCTGGCGCCGTGGCTGTGACGCGCTATGACACGCTAAGCGGCGCAATTACGCCGCTTAAGACAACTTATGATGGCAAAATGACCCGCATCACTTGGCGCTTGTATGATCAAGACAGCCTGTTATTGAAAGTAACGCTCCAAGCAGCCAGCGGGTCAGATCTGGTTGCCCTTAGAACTGTTCATTATGCGGCACGCACTGATTTAGTTGAGACAGTCCCAGTGACTTTGGCTGAGCCTAATGTTTGTGTATTGGACATGGCGGCATCGCGCTTCGATGATCAGCCGTGGCAGCCAGCAGAAGAGATCTTGCGCATCGATAATCGCCTGCGCGCTAAGCTTGGCTGGCCGCTGCGGATGGAGGCCTTTGCACAGACTTGGGTCGATCAAACGCCTGAACCGGTGGCCCACCATCTGACGCTTAAGTTTACTGTGCATAGTCAGGTACACGTTGCACAGCCGCAGTTGGCCTTAGAAGAGGCTTCAAGTGCGCAGATCACGATTAATGGGCAACCAATCGACACGCAACTCAGCGGGTATTATGTTGATGAAGCGATTCAACGCGTGGCCTTGCCTGATCTTGAGATTGGTACCACAGAAATCGTGGTGACGATGCCTTACACACATAAGACAAATGTCGAAGCGATGTACCTGTTAGGTGATTTTGGCGTGCAAGTTGCCGGTGCAGAAGCGACTTTGACTGATCCGGTTAAGTCATTGGCATTTAGTGATTATGGACCGCAGGGGTTGGCGTTCTACGGTGGCAATATTACTTATCACCTGCCGATCGAAGTTGACGCAGGGACGTATGATTTGCAAATCAGCAAGTTCCGCGCACCGGTGTTGAAAGTCGCCGTTGACGGTGTTGAGGTTGGCAACATTGCTTTTGCCCCATACACGGTGGCGCTTGGTCAGTTAACGGCAGGGCCACACGAAATCGCCATTACCGTGTATGGGAATCGGTTTAATACTTTCGGCACCATCCATAATTGTGATGATAACGAGCATGGCGCCGGGCCAAATTCTTGGCGGACGACTGATGAACGGTTCGCGTATGAATATCAGTTGAAGCCAGTGGGGATCTTGAAAGCCCCGGTGCTGTTGAAGCAAGTGGCGGAATAGCGATGACACCAACGCATGTCGGACCGTTGTTCATCGTGACTGGGGCAAGCGGCGTCGGCAAGACGACCTTGTGTGAAGTGCTGTTTCAGCAAGAGACTGAATACCTGGTGTTGGATAGTGACCTCTTATGGGAAGCGCGCTATGATACACCGCAAGACAACTACCGCGCGTTTCGCGAGCTTTGGCTGCTGATGTGCGCCAATATTAGCCAATGTGGGTTACCGGTGGTGTTGTGTGGTGCTGGCGTGCCGGAATCCTTTGAACAATGTGAGAATCGCCAGCTGTTTTCGACCATTCATTACCTGGCCGTTATCGCCGATGATACCGTGCTGGCGCAGCGGATGCGGGAAGGACGCGGGATCACTGATGCACGATGGTTAGCCAGTTCGCAAGCTTTCAATCAGTGGTTGCGGGTCCATGCCGCAGAGACTATGCCGCCGATCACCTTGCTTGACCATAGTGGGGATGCCATCCAAGCAGATGCCGCCAGGATCGATGCATGGGTGAGGGGCTGGCTAAGCCATAGCGCAAGAACTTAATTCGATAAAACCAATCATACCCAGCAGCTGAACGCGGCAAACGCGCGCAGCTGCTGGGTATTTAATGCGCGCCGACTCCTGCAATTGTAAATATTGTAAAAAGTTAGAAAAACGCTTGCATATACTTTCTGGCGGTGGTATTTTATACTTGCTCAACCGCATAGGGGAGAGGAGACGAACGAAGGCCAAGATCGTCTGTACGCCAAACCCCGAAACAGGCCGGTCTGGCACGAATGAGTTCTGCTCAGGAGTGTGGCCTGTTCCCCCAGAGCGCGCGCTATGAAGCCCGGTCTCCTAGTCCACGGGCAATGCCAGGGCGTACAACAGGACCGTATCACGACCACCTCAGCTGGAGTAGGCTTACGAAGGCTGGGTACTTAAATGAATAATGATTGGCAGGGCAAGAAGATAAGAAAGAAATCGCCTGCTGCGACGAAGCTCCACGATGGGTGAAGGCCCGATCGTGTATTCGTTATGTCTAGAGTTCCGATATCGCGGCTCAGCAGAGATTACTGTTGAGCCGCGATTTTTTTTCTACCGCTAGTCAAGCACAAATCCCGATATTACACACTTTTCTTGTACTTTTCACTGGTGGATCTTATGCGCAGATTGGGGATGTGCTTGTGGTTTGGCAAGATTAATCCTTATATTCAAGATTTTGAGTACACCAAACAGACCTAAGCTATTGTCATTTTTCACCTTAGGGGATTACACTATACACGTAATCAGATGCCTTGACGCTAGACGCCGTACTGATACATCTGGTTCGTTGTTACGAGATGGTAAATCGTTCGTAGTAGGCGACCCATCGCGGCGATCGCAACTTTCTTAGTGCCAACGGGTTTCCCGTTGACTTGAGGAAGTTGCTTTTTTCGTTTCTGATAGAAATCGTTGATATGGTTTGGCTGCGTAGTTGCGGCACTGGCGATGTTTGAAATAGCACGATACAGAATTGCTCTGGCAATATGATTACCGCGTTTGCTGATGTGATCTGAGGCGATGAAGTTACCAGACTCATAGTGGCGCAAATCAATGCCCACAAATGCATTCAGCTTGTTACTGCTACCAAAGCGGCGAATATCACCAAGCTCACCAATTAGGCGAACGACAGTCTTCTCGGCAAAGCCGGGAATGCTGAGGAGAATCTCGAACTCAGGCAGTGGTTTAGCCAATACAGTCATCCGTTTAATAATTTTGTCTTTGAGGGCATCAAGTTCGGCTACACGTTGAGCGTGATAACGCGTTTGATCAGGTGCTGGTGACGCCACGGCAGATGCTGGGTAGGAGCACCGTCCCAATTCAAGCAAGTGAACCGCCAACCGCTTTGCCTTAGGCAAAGCGAGCCGATTATTCGTCTCAACGAGATGTGTCGCAATTTCATCAGCTGAATGATCGTTGAGTAAATCTGGGTGTGGATATTCTTGAACGATATGCCAGTACAACTTCCCGGTGGCTTTACTGGTGATTTGTTCAACCTCAGGAAAAGTCAGTTGGAGAACCCGATGTAATCGGTTCTTTTCACGTACTAGATCCGAGTTGATTTGCTGATAGAAGCGGCTGAGATCCATTAAATCATGGTAAACAGGCTTCTGATAATACGTCAGGCGGCGTTTAAAGATAAACTGCGTCTCTGCTAAATGTAGTGCGTCATTCTTATCTGTTTTACGTGTTCGCAGTCCGTCCAATTGTTTCTTGGCAGCGAGAGGGTTGAGCATAGTATAGCGATAACCTTGCTCGTCTAAGAAACGGTTGAGACGCTTTGAATAGACCCCTGTGGCTTCGAACACGATTTGTGGCTCAACATAGTCCTTTAGTCGCTTAAGCAGCTTTTGGAAGCCAAACCAGTCATTATCAATGCTACCTTCCCAAACCGTGACTTGTTCATCGACAATCGCAACTTCAGAAGTTGCTGCACTGACATCAATACCAAATGCTACGGTCATTACGAACACCATCCTTTGGTTTTTTTGTGAGGTACACCATCAAACTAATTTTCAATACTCGGCTTAAAGGCCAACAGACTACGAACAGATTTTCTGATGGTGCGGTGAAGTTGCCATTTTGTGTTGCGACGTCAAGCGTCAAAAAGACCTACGACAGGTCAACTTCACCACTTTAGCAGAAAACTAAAGTGGTGAAGAACGATTCCGTCGAATCATTCTTCACCACTAAGGTTAGTCTGTTTGTGTTGAATGGTGGGCGTTACTTGGTTGGGTGCGCTGTTTTCGATTGCAACAGCCCTGACTTGAGTTGCGACCAAATGGCGTGTAGGCCAAACGCTGAAGCAAACGATAAGTACCAAGTCAGCAGGTATAAAAACAAGATACCGACCCAAGTGTTGCAGGTTGTCAGGTGCTTGCCTGTACATGGCGGCTATAAAATGTAGGAAAGCTGCATTTCAAGACCGCCCTTGACACTTGCCAAACCAAAGCCACAGGCATTCAAACCAGAAGACGTTAGATAAGTAGGCTTTGTAGGCAAAACCGGCGAACTTATGGACGAACTTGGTGAATGGCCTGCGTGCTTTGACTTGATACAGACATAAGGCGGAAAGCAAGCCGATCACGGCAAGGTCATATAGTGTCATGGAAAGCTTGTAGTAAGGTGTATTGGCGAGGTTGACGGAAGGTCGTAGCTGAATAGTTAGTGGTTAGACCGCCAGAAAGTCGCTAGGAATATGACAACCAATGCCGGCCACCAGTGCATAAAACACTACCAATTCTAAGGTGATGAAAACATAGTATCCCATCCATACACCGTGTGCTTAGTGGGTAATTTTCTGTCATCAGTGTGCTAATCTACGTGATTAACGACGAACCCTGACAAAGCTTAGACAAGCACTTGTTCGGCATTGACGCTATTGGGGAGCACAATTGCGGCTAATGAACGATTTATGCAATTAGTTACATCTTATACGGTTAGCATTACTTCTTCACCTCGTTGTTTGGAATTTAATATTGATACAGCGCCGAAACGTCTTGTTCAGTACTAGTCTATAAGGTGCATGTACAAGGTGAATTTACTTGATTCACTAGTATAACTCAATGAAATAGCACAGTATTGTCAAGGACGGTTTTGAAATGCTCGCCCGTTGCTACTTCATTATAGCCGCCATGTACACAGTATCTCGAGAATCGAATTTTTAAGAATCTGAGACAGTATTTTCGAGCAATTACTTAAGTACTTAACTAAATATAAATTGATGAATTATATGTATCACTCCAAATTGGCGGTGCGAATCCTCTATTTGGTTAGGTACTTACTTTCGTTCTATTGCACCAGTAATTGTTGTTTTCGGTAATTCAGAGGCGATATTCCCATGTAGCGCTTGAACTCATAGTGAAATGTTTTTACACTTTGAAATCCACAGGCTTCAGCAACTTCAGGCATCAGTGCATCACTGCTGACTAGAATAAAACTCGCTTTCATCAAGCGATAATCCAGCAGGAAACGTCCAAAAGTGCTGCCTGTATTTTTTTTGAAAAAGCGAGAGAAATATTGTGGATTGAACCCTACTATGGCAGCGATGTCTTCTAGCGTGATTGGTTGCCAGTAGTGATCATCGATATAGTCGTAAATTGTGTTAAGTTGATTGGTGGTGGTTTCTGCCTGTAGCGCATTACGGTCTAGTAACTGCAAAGGTAAACCTGCGATATATGGCAACCGGTGCACAAAACAGTCAAGTAATAAGTATAGGTTGCCGATTATTGTTGCTCGCATACCGGGATCGTCAGCAGCACGATGAAGAGCATTCAAAATAGTGCTAACGTTTTGCCTGACATCGGTAGGCCAATCTTGGCTGAATTGTGCGCGATGTGTTAAAGTTGCGTTGATTCCGGATAGAGTAGTCTGCATTAGCTGGCAATCGTAAATTGATAGATCAAATTGAAAAACGCGACGGAAACTGCTAGGTGTCGGCAGAAAATAATGTGGTTGTCCACTAGGAAGAAAGAAAATATCACCAGCGTTCAACGTAAAATTATGCCCTGCGACCCCTATTCGTGTCTGATTTGTTACAGCCTGGATGATTTCGATGGCTTTGTGTCGATGTGGGTAGACCACACCGTTGCCGTCACTCTCAAGTGTTTTGAATTGTAAAGGAGCGGTCCATTGCGGTAGTTCGATGTAAGTGGCCATGTTGCCTCCAACGAAGTCAATATTCGAGATAATAATGTTTGCTCAGTGGGAAGAAAATGGTGCCTAAGTTTATTACACTGAAGATGTTTTAAAATGATAGTTTATCGTTTGATTAGGAGGAAAAATATGACAGTACGGATTGGAATTATTGGTTGTGGTGGTATTGCTAATGGTAAACACTTGCCGGCTTTGAGTAAACTAGATGACGTGGCTCTGGTCGCCTTTTGTGATCTGATTCCAGAGCGCGCGGAAAACGCCTGTCGCAAGTACGGTGCAGAAGCAGCAACATGGTATACGGATTATCGAGAATTACTTAAACAACCGTTGGATGTAGTGCATGTGCTGACTCCCAATGCCGCACATGCACCGCTGACAATCGCTGCACTTGAATCCGGGTGCGATGTGATGTGCGAAAAACCGATGGCGAAAACTGCTGCTGATGCGCAAGCTATGCTTGATGCATCTAAACGTACCGGAAATTTGTTGACGATTGGTTATCAAAATCGTTTCCGTCGTGATTCACAATATTTGCATCAGGTCTGTGAAGAAGGCGGGTTAGGTAACATTTATTTTGCTAAAGCACATGCGGTTCGGCGTCGTGGTGTGCCGACTTGGGGGGTGTTCTTAGATAAAGAAGCCCAAGGTGGTGGTCCTTTAATTGATATCGGTACTCATGCGTTGGATTTAACGTTGTGGATGATGGACAACTATAAGCCAGAATATGTCGTAGGCCAGACCTATCGTAAGCTTGGCGACAATCCGAACAGTGCTAATTCACTTGGCCCGTGGGATCCAGCAAAGTTTACTGTTGAAGATTCCGCCTTTGGATATGTGGTGATGAAGAATGGTGCAACCATTTTTCTCGAGTCTAGCTGGGCGTTGAATACCCTAGATGTTAAAGAAGCGAAAACTTCATTATATGGAGATAAAGGTGGTGCTGATATGGATAGAGGCTTGACCCTCAATGGTGAGGATCACCAAGCGTTGTGGCAAGAAGATATCGACTTATCCACAGGTGGCGTGGCGTTCTTTGAAGGTGACAAGGTTGCTAGCGAGGCAGACATCGAAGCGCGGCAGTGGATTGACGCAGTAAAGATGCGCACGCAACCGGTGGTGAAGCCTGAGCAAGCCCTGGTTGTTACTCAGATACTCGAGGCAATTTATAAATCATCTAAAGAGCGGCGTCCTGTATACTTGACAGAGGTTGAATAGCCAGCAATATTACAAATTGTAATATATGTTGACATAACAACAAAGGTGCACTGGGGATTATTGTTCATCGTGGTCGGTATAGGTAACTAATGGAATTTTTCAAAAGAATGGTGCCAAAATGATATGGTGATATTAACGAGAATCTAATAACGAACTACTACGATTATGCGCCGATGAGACATATATCTTTGTGCGAAACCAATGAATATTCAGGGTGCTTGACGGCATCGCGGTGGAAGGCGTTTATAGTCGTACCGGATGGCATGAAATTGACTCAGGAGTAGTTTGCCAAAGTCTTTCGTAACCTAGTGAGGACTTGAAAGCTATATTGAACGTAATTATTACAAAATGCATGGTGACCAGTTTGATGTGATACTTGCCAGCGTAGTTGTAAGCATTTAACGTTCTGTGACGAAATCTATTGCTTCCAGTCAAAGCGTTTAAATCACCACTCTGTCACAATGTGTAGGACACATGATGTAATATACGGTACGTATTTACCGAAACATCATAAGATATACTTAGTTGGTTATTATGAAGGTTAAAAGCTACTTGATAACAAGGAGTCTGAATCATGAAATCTGGATTGCAACTGTACAGTGTTGGCGAAACGATGCGGCGAGATCCGTTGTCGACAATCGCTACGTCGGCGAAATGGATTATCAGGTTGTTGAATTTGCCGAATCTTTTAACCAAACGGCAACAACCTTTTGTCAGATAGTTGAAGCCGCCACGTTAGTTTAGACCAATTCGAAAATAATTTGCTGGCGGTCCTTGACTATGAAGGAGAACTGGGTAATCGTAACCTAATCGTGCCACGGATGGAATTTTCAACTCTTGAAGCGTGGTATGCCAAAATGGCCGAACTTGATCGATTGACAGATGCATTACATGCTCGTGGCTTCCATTGAATTTATCACAATCATGGACATGAACTAACGGTATTTTGTAACATCGATATTCTTGATGAAATGACTAGACGCACAAAACATGTGCAACTTGAAGTCGATACTTATTGGTTGGCATACACCAGTAAACCTGGATTATTCATAGAATTTCAAAAAAGCAGCGCAATCCCACGATTCACACGGGACTGCGCTGCTTTGGTGTTTCACCCATTGGGTGCGCCTATATGCTAAGGTTGAGTCAACGAAAACCATCACGAAAGCGAGGCTTCACACCATCTCAACTTTAACCAGCTTATCCCTGCAATGCAATACCAATGTGACTCTGACCGCCGACGGCGGTCAACTTTCAAATGATGCCGGGCTCGTTTTGTTCCAAGAGTTTCTTCATCGTATCAACTTTAGGCAACTTGCCAATCAGTGCCTCAAGTTACCAGACCAACGACGATTCTG